>NZ_JCASIH010000026.1:0-54828 GCF_059685935.1 Telluria sp. ZT3P39 | reverse complement strand
CTACGAAAGAGAGGGCTAACACAGCCATGCATGCACCGCTTTTTTGACAGGGAAGCTAGCAGCAACCCGGCCCGCCTACAAGGAAAATATGTGGGGAAGGGTCAGGACCTGACCCCGGGTTTGAGGTTTGCGCGTCTACCGCATCCGCGACGCCACCTTCGGGTGGCTTTTTCTTTGCCTGGATGCAGCGCACGAATCATGTTTGTACTCATATTCGGCATATTTTTGCGCTACACTGCGTAATGTCTCGGGTTTGTCGCGGGACATATATTTAATTTGCGGGTTCAACGGCGGGTCAGATGATCAATAAAACGGATGAGAAGCAAGATGGACTACGGCAAGTGACGTACCGTAGCGGCGTGGCGGCGCGGCTAGCCGGCCTGCCGGTGGAAACCTTGCGGGTATGGGAACGGCGCTATGCGCTGTCGGATACCCAGCGCTCGCCGCACGGGCAACGGCTATATACGGCCGAGCAGGTGCGCCGTCTTGGCCTGCTCAAGCAGCTGGTCGACCTGGGCCACCCGATCGGCGTGCTGACCGAGCTGCCGGTGGAGCGGCTCGAGGAAATGATCGCGCCGGATGCCTCGCGGGCGGCCGGTGTCAGTGGGCCGATGCGCACCCTGGTGGTTGGCGACAGCCTGGTGCGCCGCATCGCGGCCAGCGGCCGTGACGGCCGTGCGCTCCAGGTGCAGCGCCACTGCGCCCGGCTCGAGGGCGTGGCGGCGGTGGCGGACGGCGTGGGCGTGGACGTGCTGCTGATCGAAGCGTCCGAGCTGAACGACGAGACGGTCCCGCAGATCGCGGCGGCGCGCGACCTCACGCGGGCGGCGGCAGTGGTGGTGCTGTACCGCTTCTGCGGCAGCGCCACGATCCGCGCGCTGCGCGAGCAGGGCTGCCTGGTGGCGCGCGTGCCGGCCGAGATCGGCGAGCTGGTGCTGCTGTGCCGCTCGGCGCTGGCCGGGCAGGGCTTGCCGGCGCCCGAGCAGCCTGGTGAGCAGATCGCGCCGCGCCGCTTCGACGACGAGATGCTGGCGACCATCATCGCCGCCGGCAACCGCATGTCCTGCGAATGCCCACGCCACCTGTCGGACATCCTGATGATGGTTGGCAGCTTCGAGCGCTACAGCGCCCAGTGCGCATCGCGCAACCAGGAAGACGCGCGCCTGCACCACGAGCTGGGCCTGGCCGCGGGCCGGGCGCGCATGGTGCTGGAGGGCGCGATGGAAAGGCTGGCGCTGGCTGAAGGCTTGCCGCTGCCGGGCAAGGCCGCGTAAGCCAGCCGGTAGGAACGGAAGGAAATGATGGGCCTGGCTGATGCCAGGCCTTTTCTTTTGGGCCTGTGCAATGGCTTGGTGGGAAGAAGGAAGAAACGCGTTTGATTTAAGCCACGCGCGCCTGCTTTGGCGCGCATATCTGCTTCCGTACGGCGCCGATGCGGCGCATGATCGTTGGTCGGCCCGTCGTCGTCTGCGCTGTGGCGCCGAGGCCGCTTCTTCAATCTTGACCGGTAGAGAAATCATGCGACGTCTTCATCGAACCCCGTTCCCGGGCAAGCCTGCCGCATGGCTGCCCAGCCTGTTCCTGATCCTCGTGCTGGCGCTGGCCGGCGCGGCACACGCCCGGCAGGCGGCCGCCGGCACCGAGCGCAAGCCCGTGGCCTTGCCCACGGCCTACCGTGTCGTCAACCTGGGCGCCGATCCGCTCAGCGCATTACCGAAGATTAACGCCATGGGCCAGGTGTCGTTTTCGCTGAACCCGGGCGCCGGCTCGCGCGGCTATTTCTATAACGGCTATGCCGTGCAGGATATCGGCACGCTGGGCGGCGCCGATACCCTTGCGGTCGACCTCAACAATGCCGGGCAGATCACTGGCGGCTCCACGCTGGCGTCCGGCAACGAGCATGCCTTCATCTGGACCGCCGGCGGCGGCATGCGCGACATCGGCGTGCTGCCGGGAGCAGGCAATGCGCGCGCTGCGGCGATCAACCGGCATGGGGTGGTCACCGGCACTTCCGAAGCGGTACCGTCCTTCCCGCCGCGCGCCTTCCGCTGGAGCGCGGCGGGCGGCATGGAAGACCTCGGGGCCTTCACGCCCGACTCCGGCAGCTTTTCCTCCGGCACGGCGCTGAACGATGCCGGCCTCATCACCGGCAACTCGACCACCGCCAGCCTTGACGGGCACGCCTTTGCCTGGACGCGTGGCGCAGGGCTGCTCGATATCGATACCCTGGGCGGCCTCGATTCGATCGGCGTGGCGGTCGGCGCGGCAGGGGAGGTGGCCGGCAACGTCATCCTCGACACCAGCTTCCTCTACCACGCCTTCCTGTGGACGCCGGGCGGCACGATGAAAGACCTCGGCACGGCCGGCGGCACCGAATCCTTCGTGAGCGCGATGAACCCTGGCCTGGCGATCGCCGGCATCATCAACCTGCCCGACGGCACCCAGCGCGCGATGTCCTGGACCCGCCCCGAGGGCATGCGCAGCCTCGGCACGCTGGGCGGCGCCACCTCGTTTGCGCTGGGTATCAATGGCATGGGCCAGGTCGTCGGCCTGGCCGAAAGCGGGGCCGGCGAGGCGCGCGCCTTCGCCTGGAGCGCACACGAAGGCATGGTCGACCTGAACAAGCGCCTGCGCAAGGCCCCGCCCGGGCTGGTACTGGACAACGCCATCGCCATCAACGACAGCGGCGCGATCGTGGCCAGCTCCAATGCCGGGCTGGTGCTGCTCAAGCCGGTCATGGCCAACAAGAGCGAGCATGCAGGCGGTCCCGTAGTCGGTCCGATCGTCGTGCCGGGCGTCGCCAGGGCCGGTGTGGCCCTGCAGGCGACGCTGAGCTTCGTGGACGAAGACCGGGCCGGCACGCGCAGCGTCAGCTGGTCCTGGGGCGACGGCAGCGGCGCGCAGGCGGGCAGGCTGGCCGGGGCCGACGGCACGGGCAGCGCCAGCGCCGGCCACAGCTTCGCGGCGCCGGGCATCTACCGGGTCACCGCCACCGTCACGGACGGCAGGGGACGCAGCACCACCGTGAGCCGTCGCATCGCGGTGGCCGGGCCGGCGGGCAGCATGGTGGCCGGAACCGGCGCCATCATGTCGCCGCCGGGAGCGCTCAAGCGGCGCCCCTCCCACGCGGGGCCCGTGAACTTCAGCCTGCTCGCGCCGTCCACCAATGCGGCAGGCCTGCCGGGCCGGCTGCAGTTCGACCTGCCGGGCTGGAATTTCCGCAGCGACAGCATCCGGCTGCTGGGCCGCCAGGGAACGCAGCAGGTGTTCGAGGGCAGCGGGGTGGTCGGAGGCAAGGGCGGCTACCGGTTCAGGCTGGCGACGGACCCCGGCGCCGCGGGTGGGGCCGGGCGCTTCGGGCTCAGGATCTGGCATGTCGATCCGGCCAGCAAGGCGGAGGTGGTCGATTACGACAACGGCCGTGCTCCTGCCAATGCAAGGGGCAGCCGGCTGGGCACGGGCAGCATCGTGCTGGAATAGCGGCGCGGGAAGCGATGTCGAGCGGCATGAATCCTGGCGCGGCCTGTGATAATGTGGCCTTCCTGCTATGTTCACACGATGGAGATCCAGATTGAAAAACCTTAACTTCGTGCTGTTGGGCCTGGTGGGCGCGTGCGCCCAGGCCGCTGAAACACCGGTATTCGACCCGCAACGGCTGTCGCGGGACGTCAAGGTCCTGTCCTCGGACGAGTTCGAAGGCCGCGGCCCGAACACCGCCGGCGAGACCAGGACCGTCAATTACCTGGTCGAACAATTCAAGGCGGCCGGCCTGCAACCGGGCGGCGACCTGCTTGCGGGCAAGCGCAGCTGGACCCAGGACGTGCCGCTCGGCCGTTTCGAGATCAAGGGCCCGGTCCAGCTGACCCTCGTCGACGCCAAGGGCAGCCGCAAGCTGGTCCAGGGCGAGGACATGGCCGTACGCGCATCGATGAGCGGCGCGAAACAGGTCGATTTCAAGAAGGCGCCCCTGGTCTTCGTCGGCTACGGCGTCACCGCCCCCGAGCGCAAGTGGGACGACTTCAAGGGCATGGACCTGAAGGGCAAGCTGGCCGTGGTGCTGATCAACGACCCGGACTTCGAGACCGGCCAGGGCGAGTTCGGCGGCAAGGCGATGACCTATTACGGCCGCTGGACCTACAAGTTCGAGGAAATGGCACGCCGCGGCGCGCTCGGCACGATCATCGTGCACGAGTCGGCGCCGGCATCCTACGGCTGGCCGACGGTGAAAAATTCGAACACTAACGTGATGTACGACATCGTGCGCAAGGAGCCGCGCAAGGCGCATGCCCCGATGGAAGCCTGGATCCAGCGCGACCTGGCCGCCAACATGTTCAAGGCGGCGGGCCTGGATTTCGACGCCGCCAAGAAGCAGGCGCAGGCACGCACGTTCAAGCCGGTGGAGCTCAAGGGCGTCACCCTGTCGGCCAGTTATGCGGTCGATGCGCAGGTGATCAAGTCGAAGAACGTGGTGGCAATTCGCGAAGGAAGCAAGCTGCCGAAGCAATACGTGATGTATAGCGGCCACTGGGATCACCTGGGCGTCGGCCAGCCCGACGCGAAGGGCGACAGGATCTACAACGGCGCCGTCGACAACGCGACCGGCATCGCCGCCTTGCTGGAACTGGCGCGTGCCTATGGCAAGGCGCCGGCGCCGCAGCGCAGCGTCGTGTTCCTGGCCGTGACGGCCGAAGAGAAGGGCCTGCTCGGGTCGGAATACTACGCATCGAACCCGGTCTACCCGCTGGCGACGACGGTCGGCCTCATCAACATGGATGCGCTGAATCCGCGCGGTCCTTCGCGCGACTTCAACATCTCGGGCAACGCCAAGCTGGACCTGCTCGACCAGCTGGTCGCCAAGGCCAAGGCATCGAACATCGCCTATTCGCCGGATCCGAAGCCGGAAGCGGGCTACTTCTTCCGCTCCGACCACTTCCCGTTTGCAAAACGCGGTGTGCCGGCGATTTCCTTCGGTTCCGGCAAGAACTGGATCGACGGTGGAGACAAGGCCGGCCAGGCCGCCGAGGACGACTATACGGCCAAGGCCTATCACCAGCCTGCCGATGAATTCGACCCGAGCTGGACCTTCACCGGCATGGCGCGCGACCTCGGCCTCCTGTATTCGCTGGGCCTGGACCTGGCCAATACCAAGACCTGGCCGAACTGGTCGGTCGATTCGGAGTTCCGCGCGGCGCGCGACAAGTCGGCAGCCGAGCGCAACTAACCCGGGGCACCGGAGCGGAACCAACGGCCGTGCCGCGTGTCTCACTTGTCGTTGTCCGCATTCTGTAAGGGGTTGGAGAGCATGAGCCCGGGTGTGCATGACGACACCATTTCCGCCGAACTGGAGAAATCCTGCTCCCAGGAGGCCATCCACCTCCTGGGCACAGTCCAGTCCTACGGTTTCCTCATGGTTGTGGACATCGCCAGCCGCTGCATCGTCCAGGTCTCCGCAGGAATCGTCCGCCATTGGCCGGGCTTGCACGACGCTGCAGCGCTTCTCTCCAGGCCGCTGGCCGATGTCGTCGTCGCGGCGGACGCATCCGATCCCTTCGATCTCGACACCCTGCCGCTGGCGCATCCGGTAGCCTTGCCCTGGCGGCCCCGCTTCGAGCAGGCCGGCGCCGCGCAGGCCCATCCTGCCGCCCTGGAATGGGAATGCCTGGGGCACCGGTCCGGCGCGGTGGCGCTGATCGAATGGCTGCCCATGAATGCCTGCCCGGACGAAGCAGGGCGGCAACATCAGATATTCGCCGATTTCGCCGACATCATTGCCCGCCTGCGGCGCGCCGAAGGGCTCGATGCATTCTTTCGGGTATGCGTGAAAGTGGTCCAGGAAGTCAGCGCCTTCGACCGCGTCATGCTCTACCGCTTCATGGCCGATGGCTGCGGCGAAGTCGTGGCCGAGCATACGTCCAGCGATTACCAGCAAAAATTCCTGGGATTGCGTTTTCCCGCTTCCGATATTCCCAGCCAGGCGCGCACCCTCTACCTGAGCAACAAACTGCGCCTGCTGGCCGATGTTGAAGCGTCGATGGACGTGCTGGTGCCCGAACTGCTTCCCAACGGCGACGCGCTCGACCAGAGCCACAGCATGCTGCGTGGTTTGTCCCCGGTGCACCTGTCCTACCTGCGCAACATGGGCGTGCGTGCCACGATGACCTTGTCCATCGTCTGCGACGGCAAACTGTGGGGATTGATCGCATGCCATCACCACCATCCCAGGACGCCTCCGCACCAGATCCGGGAAGGCATGCGCCAGATCGCCGAACTGCTGGCGGAGATCGCCAACATGCGGATCGAGGCCTTGTCCCACCTCGAAGCAGTACGCCACCGCCTGACCCTGGACCGTTTGCTGAACCAGTTTCACCAGGCCTTGATCCAGGATGGGGATATTCCGGTCGTCCTGGAGCTGTGGCTGCCCAAGCTCTTGCAGGCTTTTAAGGCCAGCAATTTTGGCGTGCAGATCGGCACGCTCGCCTGCATCGGCGGAGCAGGCAGGCGCCAGGGCTCGACCCACCAGATCCTCGACGAAATCGGGGCCCGGCTCGATCTCCAGAGCAGCAGCCCGGAGGTCCGCATGTGG
Source organism: Telluria sp. ZT3P39 (assembly GCF_059685935.1). NCBI lineage: Bacteria > Pseudomonadati > Pseudomonadota > Betaproteobacteria > Burkholderiales > Oxalobacteraceae > Telluria > Telluria sp. ZT3P39. The sequence continues at coordinate 48,245 of NZ_JCASIH010000026.1, read as the reverse complement.
GACAACCTGCTCACGTCCAGCCGGAATGCCTTGATGTTCCTGCCGGAAGCAGCAGGCCTGTTGCTGGCGCAGCGGCGCGAGGAAGACACCATTTTCTGCTTCATGACGCGCGGGGAAGTGGTGCAGGAAGTGCGATGGGGCGGCGAGCCCGTCAAGGATGTGCTTGCCATGCCGAATGGCCGGATTCGCCTGGAGCCGCGCCGTTCGTTCGCCGAGTGGCAGCAATCCGTCCGCGGGCATTCGGATCCCTGGGAGCAGGTCGATGCCGACGCGCTGCAGAACCTGCTGCGCATCCTGAGCGAGGTCAACAAGCTGCAAATGAACCGCAAGATGCAGGAAACCCTGCACTGGCGCGCCCATCACGACCATCTCACCGGCTTGTACAACCGCCGGGCCATGGAGGACGAGGTCTCGCGGCGCCTCGAGGACGGCCAGTACAACACGGCCCTGATGCTGCTCGACCTGGACCACTTTAAAAAAATCAACGACACCTATGGCCACGAAACCGGGGACCAGGTGCTGCAGCAATTGAGCCTGCGGCTGAAGGCGGTGATGCGGGAATTCGACCTGCTGGCGCGTCTGGGCGGGGACGAATTCATGCTGCTGCTGCAGATCCCGCACCCGAATGCCGCCACCGCCCTGACCTTTGCCGAGCGCCTGCACCAGGCCATGGCCTCCCCGTTCGACATCAATGGACAACAATTTCGCCTGGGAATTTCGGTCGGTATCGCGATCCCGCCCGGCCATGGACGGTCGGTCAGCGAATTGCTGCGGCACGCCGACCTGGCCCTGTACCAGGCCAAATCCGAGGGCCGCAGCCGCAGCGTGGTGTTCGAGCTGGCGATGGCGGCGGACCAACTCGAGCACTACCTGCTCGAGCGCGACCTCGACGAGGCGGTCGAGCGCAACCAGCTATCCCTGGTGTTCCAGCCCAAGGTGGACCTCATCACCCGCAAGGTCGTCGGCCTGGAAGCGCTGGTGCGATGGAACCACCCGACTCGCGGGCAAAACAGCCCTGCCGCCTTCATCCCCATCGCCGAGCACAGCGACCAGATCATCCGGATCGACCGCTGGGTCATGCGCAGCGCGATCGCGGAACAGGCCCGGTGGCGTAGCCAGGGCCAGTTGACGCTGCCGATTTCGATCAACCTGTCGATCGCGGATATCCTCTCGCCCAACCTGGTCGGGTACCTGACCGGCCTGCTGGAGGAATACAAGGTGCCGCCCTCGGCCCTGGAAATCGAGGTGACCGAATCGTGCTTCATGCGCCAGCTCAACGAGACCCAGGACGTCCTGCGCTCGCTCAACGAGAACGGCATGATCACTGCGCTGGATGATTTCGGCACAGGCTTTTCTTCCTTGAGCTACCTGCGCCAGTTGCCGCTGCAGTGCCTGAAGATCGATCAATCCTTTACCCGCACCATGCTGCAGGATCCAAACGCCGAGAAGCTGACCCAGGCCATCGTTGCCATGGGGATTGCGCTGAAGATGACCATCGTGGCCGAAGGAGTCGAAACCAGGGAGCAGATGAACTGGCTGCTCGCCCATGGCTGCCACGTTGGCCAGGGATATTTCTTCAGCCCGCCAGTACCACCCGCCGACGTGCAGCAGGTCGTCGAGCGCATCGAAGTGTGCCTGTCCGGTTAAACGACAAGGCTATTCAGCAGCTTGAGCAGTGCCTTGGCCGCGGCTTCCGACGAAGCCGGGTTCTGCCCGGTCACCAGCAGGCCGTCGGTGACGGCATAGGCTTGCCAGTCTCCCAGCTTGCTGTAGATGCCGCCGTTTTGCTTGAGCATGTCTTCCACCAGGAAGGGCACGATGCGGGTCAGGCCGACCGCTTCTTCTTCGGTATTGGTGAAGCCGGTGACCTTCTTTCCCTCCACCAGCGGCTTGCCGTCCGGGCCCTTGGCGTGGCGCAGGACACCTGGCGCATGGCATACGGCCGCCACCGGTTTTCCCGCCGCGATCATCTGTTCGATCAGTGCAATGGACGAGCGGTCTTCCGCCAGGTCCCACAGCGGGCCGTGGCCTCCTGGATAGTATACGGCATCGAAATCGTTGGCCGACACCTCGGCCAACTTGCCGGTAGAGGCCAGCACTGCCTGCGCTTGTGGATCCGCCTTGAAGCGCCTGGTCGCTTCCGTCTGCGCATCCGGTTCGTCGCTTTTCGGATCGAGAGGTGGTTGGCCGCCCAGGGGCGACACGACCGTGAGGGTGGCGCCGGCTTCCTGCAGCGCATAGTAGGGGGCGGCGAATTCTTCCAGCCAGAAGCCGGTTTTCTTGCCGGTGTCGCCGAGTTGCGCGTGCGAGGTCAAAACCATCAGGATGTTCATGGTGCTCCTTATGCGTGATTGATGAAGGCGTGAACGGCAGGCAAGCCGCCTGCGGGTACGTGATGAAGCGCGTACCGGGCAGGCAGCCTGGCACGCGCGGCGAAGGGCCGCGCGATGATGGAAATGCGCCAGGGGCTTAGCGCATCATGACTTCCACCCGGCGCGATGCCGCATTGGTCGGCGCCGTGCCGGTCGTCTCGGCCGGCTTTTCGAGCACGGTGCGTTCCTTCGCGATGCCGGCGGCGACAAGCTTCTGCTGCACCGCTTCGGCGCGGGCTTTCGCCAGTTTGGCATTGGCAGCCGCGTTACCCGTCGGGTCGCTGAAACCCGAAATGACCGCCGTCTTGTCGGGGTTGGCGTTCATGTAGGCGATGACTGCCGCGGACTTGTCCTGGAACTCGTTCGATATCTCGGTTTTCGCCGTATCGAAATACACCTTCAGCATCGGCATGCCGTTGGCCTCGGCGGCGACGACGGCAGCGCCTTCCGGCTCGACCACCACGACATCCGGGACAGGGGCCGGCGCTTGCGCGGTGGCCGCGGGAGGCGTGACGACCACCGGCGCCGGCGCCGCATCGACCGGTTCGCTGCGTTTTTGCGTGCTGCAGTAACCGAGCGTGAGCAGGGCGATCAACGCCACCGCAGCCCAGGGCAGCCAGTTCCTGACGGGCGCCTGCACGGCCCCCGCCTGGGACGCCGCTATGGGAGCTGCCGACGCCCATGCACCACGGTTGCCGATGAAGGTCTCGGCCTCGGCCGGCAGGGCGGCCGGCATCACGCCGCCCCTGGCCACGCGCGACACGATGGCCGGGATCGCGTAGCCGAGCGCCGCGCTCACCTTGGTCCGGTCGATGCCGAACCGCGACGCCATGTCCGACACCAGGTTGGTGTCGCCGACTGCGCGCTCGAGCTCGGGAACGGAGACTGGCGCGGCGGCGTTCGGCGACGTGCTCCATGTATCCACCGTCGGCCCCATGCCGCCGTCGCGCAGGCGCTGGATGAATCCGGCGAAACCGCCGTGCTTGGGATCGCTGATTTTCGCAAGCAGCATTTGTACGAACGACCGGGCATGCGTTCCCAGTCCAAATTTCTGCTCCAGCGTAGGGATGATGTCGTCAAACATGGCGCTTCCTTCCAGACAGTTGAAAAATAGTCGGAGTTGCTATCGCCATGAACCGCGGACCGATGAGCATCGATCAGTTCAGGCCATGAACCTTCGTTCGCAGGCGGGAGGATGCGGGTCGCAGGTACGCGAGCAAGATTCTCCTTATCTGAAGAGTAGCCTACACCGATCGTGCGATCTGCTGCACACCTTTGCAATCGACGCCGTTTCGCAGCTCCAGCCCCGTCAGGCGGTGGCGCCGCTGGCGGGGCGGATGTTCTGGTTGGCGCGGAACAGGTTGTCGGGATCGTATTGCTGCTTGATCTGTGCCAGCCGCTCGTAGTTCGCGCCGTAGGCGTCGGGCGTGCGCTCGCTTTCATCCTGGGGCATGAAATTGACGTACACGCCCCCGCTCGCGAACGGCGCGGCATCCTTGAAGAAATCGCGGGCCCAGGCAATGCAGCGCGTGTCGTCGGCCGCGTCGTCCCAGCGTGTGTGCACGTTCATCACATACAAGGCGTCGCGGTGTGGATAGGCCGTCGCTTGCGGCGCCGGCACGCTCGCTTGCGCGCCCAGCAATCCGAGGAAGATCTCACACTGCGGTGTGGGCAAATTGGCGGCATAGCGCAGGACCACCTCGATGGCCTGGTCGCTCAGCCGGGCGAAATTATGCGATTTCCAGTAGTTGCGCGCACCCGGCGTGAGCAAGGGGTCGAAGATCTGCTGCCAGGCCGCATATGGCATGGGGCCGGCATGCATGCCCAGAGGTTCGCCCCACTGGCTGATGCGTTCGATGGCCGCATTCGCGGCCGCGGCCGGCCCTGGCGAGAACACCGGCAGCACCAGCACCTCCTGCCCATGCACCTGCGGCGCCAGGAAGGGCAGGGGAGGCGCCTTGCGCAGCACGGCCCAGACCGTCAGGTCGGCAGGCATGGCATCGACGGCATCGCGGTAGTGCGTCAAGACCGCCCGGGCCTGGTCGAACGGGAACACGATCAGCCCGGCGGTAATCTCGGGACCGACCGGGTGCAGCTGGAATTCGAAGCGGGTGACCACGCCGAAATTGCCGCCGCCTCCACGGATGGCCCAGAACAGGTCGGGGTGGTCCGCCGCGCTCACCTGCAGGCGCTGCGCGTCGGCCGTGACCATCTCGGCCGACAGCAGGTTGTCGGCCGCCAGGCCCAGCGTGCGGCTGAGCCAGCCGAAACCCCCGCCCAGCGTCAGCCCCGCCACGCCGGTGGTGGAATTGATGCCCAGGGGCGTGGCCAGCCCGTAGGCCTGCGCTTCGTGGTCGAAGTCGTGCAAGGTGGCCCCGCCTTCGACCCAGGCGCGGCGGCCTTGTGGATCGACCTGGACCGATTTCATGCCCGACAAGTCGATGACAAGCCCGTCGTCGCACAGCGCGCTGCCGGCGATGTTGTGGCCGCCGCCGCGTACGGCAAGGGGCAGCTGGTGGTCGCGCGCATAGGCCACGGCGGCGCGCACGTCCGCCGTGCCGGCACAGCGCACGATGATGGCCGGGCGCCGGTCGATCATCGCGTTCCAGACGGTGCGGGCCGCGTCATAGCCCGGATCCTGCGCTTGCAGGATCGTTCCTCGGATGACGCTTTTCAGCGTATCGAATTGCCCATTCGCCAGCGTATTCATCGCACACCTCCAGTATGGTTGGTGGAGAGCCTCTCTTCATCATAGGGAGGCGAGGCCCACATGCAAGCAGAGAGGGTGCGGACGGATCATGCGCGGGGTGCGGGAGCGCCGGCGGGCCGGGGCTTGCCGGCCAGGGCCTTGCTCCTGGCGGCACTGCAGGTTCACATGAAATGCGGTGTGTGGATTGGTTATACTGAACGAACGGCCGATGGCGCGCAAGAGCGATACTCGCGCAGCCGGATTGTCCAGTGGTAAGCTATTCATGTTGTCACTTCAACCTGAAGGAAAGTTATGAAACCGCTGTTCTCCTCCGACGAAGAAGCGAACGCAGCACCCGCGGCGCCTGCGCCCGTCCTGGCGCCCCTGCTCACTCCTGCCGGCATGACTGATGCACTGCCTGCATTGCGTCCAGAGGCGAACGCAGCTCCACTGGTCCGTGTCGATATCTCCGGCATCGACGACAAGGCCATCGAGGCCCTGGGCGGCAATACGGGCGCCGGTGTGGCCAAGGTGTCGGCCAAGCTGCTCGGCACCGTGCGCGCGTCGGATGCGGACGTGTTCGGCACGCAGCTGAACGAACTGATCGCCACTTCCAAGGGCCTGGACCCGGCCAAGCTGCGCTCCGGCGGCTTGCTGTCGCGGGTCACGAACATGTTCGGCTCGGTCAAGGAGAAAATGCTGTCGCAGTACCAGGTGGTCGAGTCGCGCATGGACACCCTGGTGTCGGAAATGACGCGCCATGCCAACGTGCACCGGGGCCGCATCCAGGATTTCGACGAGATGTATAAAGGCCTGGAAATGTACTACCAGGGCCTCGATGCCGACGTGAAGAAGGGCGAAGCCTGGGCCGGGCAACTGAGGCAGGCGGTGGCGCAGCAGGCCGCGCCGGCCAACGCCTTCGAGGCGCAGCAGGCCACCGAGCTCAAGCGCCGTCTCGAGCGCCTGGAAAAGCGCATCGACGATTTGCGCCGCGCCATGCTGATGGCCACGCAAATGGTGCCGCAGATCCGCCTGTCGCAAGACAACGCCCGCGCCCTGACGGATACCTTCACGGACATCGTCAACGTGTCGATCCCGGCCTGGCGCAACGTGTTCTCGCTGTATTTGCTGCAACTCGAGGCCAAGCAGAGCGCGGCGGTTGCCAACGCGGCCTACGACGCCACCGACGCGGCTTTCCGCGCCCAGGCCGACATGCTGCTGGAGAATACCGAAACGGTGGCCCGCGCCAAGCAGCGTTCCCTGGTCAGCCTGGAAACCGCCCAGCACGTCCAGACCCAGCTGATTACTGCTTTCGACAAGCTCGAACAGATCTCGAACGAAGGCCAGCAGCGCCGCAGGGACGAGCTGCCGAAACTGCAGCAACTCGAGCGCGAGCTGATCGAACGCTTTTCGCCAGGCGGGGCCTGAGCAGGGACAGCGCCCGTTGCTGCGGGCGCGCATTCCAGCGAAAATAGTATTTTCACCATGAAGGAAACACCATGTCGACGACGCTCGAAACTGGCCACCGCATCAATCTCGAAAAATCTGCCCCGGGCTTGAAGCGTGTTCGTATCGGACTCGGATGGAAGGTCAACGCGGCCGAAGGCCAGGCCTTCGACCTCGACTCGTCGGTATTCCTGTGCAAGAAAGACGCGAGCGACCACCCGGTCATGCTCAGCAACGCCCACTTCGTCTACTACAACCACACCAGCTCGCCGGATGGCGCGGTGGTGCACTCGGGCGACAACCGCACGGGCGACAAGGACGGCGACGATGAGGTCATCACCGTCGACCTGGGCAAGGTCGACGCGGCCGTCATGGAAATGCCGATCGTGGTCACCATCCACGAGGCCGAGGCGCGCAAGCAGACTTTCGGCCGCGTCACCGACGCCTACGTCAAGGTGTACAACGACGAGACCGGCGAAGTGCTGGCCGAATACGACCTCGACGAAGACTATTCGGACAAGACCGCGCTGCAGTTCGGCTCGCTGTACCGCAAGGATGGCGAATGGCGCTTCCATGCCGTCGGCGCCGGCTTCAAGCTGAACCTGGCGACTTTCATCCGCAAGCTCGGCGGCACCGTCTGAGGACGGCCGGGCGCCCCTGCCTTCCAGTCGAAGCGCTGCCCACGATGGCAAGGTGCCGATGACCCACCAGACGCCCAAGGCCTTCGATTTCGGTGAGGAGCCGGAGCCTTCCCCGGCGCCGGCCAAGCTGGATACCGTGCCGCGCTCCTTCGACTTCGGCGAGGAGCCTGCTGCGCCTGCTCCCATCAGCCCGCCGAGGGCGCTGTCCTTCGACGAGCTGCCCGCGGCGCCGACGCCTTCCGGCGCCATGCCGAAGGCCGTGGCCAAGGCCCTGTTCGACAGCGAAGACCATCCCGCGGTGCGCGATGCCCTGGCGCTTGGCTGGGCCGACTACCCTGGCTTGTTCGAGCACGCGGAGCAGCGCATGGCGGCCCTGTTCCGCCGCATCCTGCCGGTGCGTTTGAAGCTGGTCACGGAGTGGGCGGAGGGGCCGCTGATGGAGCAGGCCGCGCAGCTCCAGCCCATCACGGAACTGGTGCTGACATTCGCGCAGATGGCCGTGCCCGCGCAGCTGGAGGCCGCGCTGGCAAGCACGAGGGCCACGCCCGGTGTGTTCGGCAAGCTGTTCCGCCGCCCGATGACGCCCGCTCAGTACAAGCCTGCCTTGACTGCGTCCCGCGAGCAGCTGGTGCAGCTCCTGGCCGACAGCGAGGTCGCCACGCGCAACCTGGAGGAGTCGGCCCACAACCTTGCCCTGCACGGGGCCGTGCTGGCCGTGGTGGCCAAGCTCGCCGGCGGCGCGGTCGATGCGGCGCTGGAAGATGCGCTCACACAGCGCCGCACCCTGATCCAGCTGGCGGTGCGCCAGGCGGAACTGTCGATCCTGCAGATGGGACAGGTGCGCCAGCAGGCCGCCGACCTGATCGGGCAGGTGTCCTCGTTCCTGACGGTCACCCTGCCTGCGCTGGAGATGGCGCAGGCGCAGGGCGGTAACTAGGTTCCTCTTGATTGGCCCGGAAACAAAAACGCCAACCTGCATGGGTTGGCGTGTTGGTCGGTCAATCAACCGTGGGCATTGTGTGGACGAGATCGACCATCTTGGCGGATCGAATGTAAGGAAGGTATGCACTATTTTTAGGCAAACTTCCGGCTCGTGGTGTAATCTGAAGATTGAAACAGGCCTCGTAAGCCATCAACATTTCGGGAGGCGCTATGCCCTGCGTTGATCATGACTACAAGAATTGTCCCGCCTACATGGAATTGAAATTCGGCGAGCAATGCAAACAAGCTGGATGCCAGCGCAAGAAGGCACCCTTCCAGACTTCCTCCGCCTTGTTCCAGCATGAGCATGATGATCTGGAGAGCGTCGTCATTCCGGGCAAGACCGGTGGCAGGCAGGGGACGATCTAGACGCCGCGTCATCCGGATCCTTGAGCGGCCCTGACAGGAGAGTGCTGTTAGAATTTGCGACAGCCTTCCGGCGTCCATTTGCAGGAGTACACACATCCTCGGTTTTTTAGTCAGGGCGGCGCTACGTGCGCCAAAGCTAACGCTCGCTGCTGCGTTATTACTGCTGGCAGCCTTGGCCAGCACGATGACCTACACCGGTTTCCTTGTCGTCGGCGTCCTGGCGGATTATCTCGGCACGGGCCGGGTCATCGCAGGACTGCTGCTTGGCGGTCTTTTTGCAAGATTTCCCTGGATAAGCAAAGGTAAGCTGCGCATTGTTGGCCTGTTACCTCGACCTGCCCGTAGACCACTGATCGTGAGCATACTCGCGCTCTGCTTGTTGCACTTCCTGTCGCAAAGCGACTATGTGCCAGCGGTGTTCACTGGTTTCGTGACGGCCTTTGTTCTCTTTTACCCTTGGTTGAGGCGCGTGGTATTCGATCGAATGCTGGCGTCGGTGTATAGATTCACTGGACGCACCCCTTCCGGACGCATCGACGAGACGGTGATCGATGCTGAATTCAGGGAAAGAAAGAATGAGGGTTGACACGACGACTTCGGGTTCCAGCCACTCCCAACAAGAAATACCACCAAGCCGGGTGATGGTTGCTTTTTAGCAACACATCAGCGGACGCCGCCGTATCCCTGGGTGAGCCCGTGCTAGCATGCAGTTTGTCAATACCGGTGTCAGACCCCTGGCACGCCCGCCTATTTTCGCCGAACATGCCCCGACTTGCCTCAATGCTGCTGTCGAGCGTCCTTTGCCTGTGCACGCTGCCCGGCGGCGCCGCGACCTACACCTACTTGCGTCCGGAATGGGCCGATACCGGGCGCGATCCGTATGGCGTCGCGCTGCTGAAACTGGCGTTCGCAAAAGCCGGGGTCTGCCATACCCTGATTTATAGCGGGCAAAGCATGAAACAGGCGCGGGCGGTGTCCGAACTCGAGCGCGATTCCGGCAAGCTCGACATCATGATCACGATGACCTCGCCCGAGCGCGAAGCTGCCCTGCTGGGCGTGCCGGTGCCGCTCACCAAGGGCATGCTCGGCTGGCGCATCGCGCTGGTGCGCAAGGAGCGATTGCACCAGTTCGCCGCCGTACGTGAAGCCGGGCAGTTGAAGAAGTTCGTGGCGGGGCAGGGACACGACTGGCCGGACACGGCGATCCTGCGCGCCAACGGCTTGCCGGTCGAGGTCTCATCGACCTACGCGGGCATGTTCAAGATGCTCGAGGCGGGGCGGATCGACTACTACCCGCGCGCCGTCCAGCAGGTATTCGCCGAACATAAAGAGCATCCTGCCCTGGCGCTCGAACCGCATATCGTGCTGCGCTACCCGACCGATGCCTATTTTTTCGTCAACCGCCGCAATACGCGCCTGGCCGCGGACGTGCGGCGCGGCCTGGAGCGCGCCGTGGCCGACGGTTCCTTCGACCAGCTTTTCTATAGTTATTTCGCCGCGCAGATCGCCGCCGCCGGCCTGGCGGGACGCCGTATCATCGATCTGCCGAATGTCGCACGCGCTCCCTCCTTGCCGGTCGAACGCAGCAAGCTGTGGTTCTCGCTGGCGGACTTGCGCAAGCCGGCCTTCATCGAAGCCGCGAGCGGACGCGCCCGGCCACCTGTCGCCGCACATGCCTGCCCGGCTGCCCAGGGGCCGGCCATCCAGGCCGGGACGCGCCGGCGCGATTGAGGGCACGTGTTTCCAGAAACGACAATGCCAACCCGAGGGTTGGCATCTTTCCGGCGTTCTATCAACCGCCTGCCACGTCCTTTGCCGGCCGGGCGCTGCGCCGGCAGCGTTCGGAGCAATACCTGACCTGGCCCCAGTCCCGTTCCCATTTCTTGCGCCAGCTGAAGGGAAGGGCGCATTGGGCGCAGGCCTTCACCGGCAGCTCGGATTTCTTACGCATTTTCATGGGGACGATTGTAGCGCCGGCGGCCTTGCACTGGCTGTTCACCCGAAGGTGGCGTTTTGCATTACGGCCGAATTCCTGGTGGCCCCGGGGCGGAATCGAACCACCGGCACAAGGATGTGCAATCCTCGGCTTACGCAGATTCCGGCCGGACTGGGAGTTTCCAGCCCGGCCGGATGAAATGACAGGTGTACCCGCTTGGATTGCGTTGCAGATAGTCCTGGTGTTCCGGCTCAGCCTCCCAGAATGGCCCCGCCGCGGCGATCTCGGTGACGGCCTTGCCGGGCCAGAGGCCGGAGGCGTCGACGTCGGCGATGGTCTGCTCGGCCATGCGCTTCTGTGCGTCGTCGCGATAATAGATGCCGGAACGATAGCTCATCCCCCGATCATTGCCTTGACGGTTCGCCGTGGTCGGATCGTGGATCTGGAAGAAAAATTCGAGGATCTGTCGATAGCTGATCTGGCCCGGATCGAACATCACTTCGAGCGCTTCCGCATGGGTGCCATGGTTGCGGTAGGTGGCGTTGGGCACATCGCCGCCGGTGTAGCCGACGCGCGTCGACAGCACGCCGGGAACACGTCGCAGCAGTTCCTCCATGCCCCAGAAGCAGCCGCCGGCCAGGATGGCGGTTTCAGTTTGCATTGTCATTGATTTCCTTTGCTCGAATGGAGGCTGTCACGGTCAGCCGGTGAATTGTGGCTGCTGCAGGCTGGAGGATTGTTCAGGAAGGTCGCCATGGCGCTCGTGTGAAAGCCCGACTGCAGCATTGGCGCGCGCACCGGCAAGTGTACTCAGGATCAGCCGTGCGGTCTCCGCCGGCGCATCCCAGTGCGGAAAATGGCCACAGCGATCGAACCAGTGCAGTCGAGCATCCGGGAACAAGTCCAGCGCGCGCTTGGCTTGACGCGGAAAGCAGACCCGGTCACGCCGTCCCCAGCCGATGACGAGCGGATGGGCGATGCTGTTGCGCGGAGCCCCTTGTTGCTCCTCACCGTAGGCGAGCTGGGCCAGCAGTTCGTCAAAAGCCGGCGAGGCCACATAGCTGCACAACTCATCGCTCACGGTGTTTGCCGCCAGCTTTGTCGGCCGGGCAGAAAATTGTGCCAGCAACAAAGCGCGACCCAGCGGGTGGGCGCAGACAGCCGGCAATACCGGGCGCAGCAGCCGCAGCAGCCGGATCGACAGGTAGATCGAGCTGAAGAACGCGTGACGCTCCCATCCCTGCCAGAAACCGCCGGGATTGAGCGCCACCACGCCGCCGACGACCCCACCGCGTCGCGCCAGCTCCAGCACCAGCCGCGCACCCATCGAGCTGCCGACCGCATCTATGCCACTCAAGCCGTGGGCATGGAGGAAGGCGGCGGTCTCATTGGCCAGGGTGTGGATCGAGGTTTCGCCGGCCAGCCTTGGCGTTTGGCCAAAGCCAGGCAGGTCCACCGCGATGACTTCGCGCCGCGTCGCGAGATCGGCCAGAATCGGCTTCCAGCTCTGCCAATGGCCGCCAAGGCCATGAATGAGTAGCAAAGGCTTGCCGGTGCCGCAACGAATGTGATGCATTGTCGATCCTCCCATCGCACGGGCGTGCGTATGCTGCAAGCGTACCGCAGCGGGCGCAACGACTGCGTCCGTTAGGATCGAAGGAGGAAGGCCCGGAATGAACCAGACATCAGGACTTCACAAACGACAACGCCAACCGGTAGGGGTTGGCGTTCGCGAAGACTAATCATGGTGGCCCGGGGCGGAATCGAACCACCGACACAAGGATTTTCAATCTGCTCTTCCGGGCTAGGCTGCCGGTCAACCGAGCCTGTTATGCTATCGCGTCCGCCTTGTCCGCGCCTGAACCTGCCTTCACAACGCAACTTTTACCTCCGTATGAAATCAAATCCGCAGCACGCCCTTCGTTTGACTCATCCCGCCACGGGTCCCGTTTCGCGGGCGCGAAAACAGTTCAATACGCTCATCAAAAAACTGGAAGCGGCACGTTCCCTGCTGGCCGCGTGGAAGGAGACGCTCCCCATCGTCGTGAGCAAGGCCGACCGCGAATATCGGCCCCTCATGGAAACCCACTGTGAGCGCCTCAAACAATTTGTGTTGCTGCTGGACGAAATGCACGGCCACAAATTACTGGGCAAGCGCGAGCGCGACAAGCTCAGCAAGTTTGTTTCGTCTACGGTGCTCGACCTGTTATCCGAGGCCGATGACGAGGTTCTCAAGGATATCTACAACCGCCATGGCGGGGCTGATTTCGATGCTCAGGAAGAGGAAAGCAAGGATGAGATCAGGCAGATGATGGAAGCGTTGCTGGGTGCCGAGTTCAATGGTGATATCGACGTACGCTCTCCTGAGGCGATGCTCAAGGCATTCCAGGCCCAGCTGGATGAGCAGGGCAGTGAAGCCGACCCGAATCAGCATCAGGGCGGGCCACGCCCAAAGCGTGCGGCCGATCTGGCGCGTGAGCGCCGCCAAGCTGCCGAAGCGCAGCGGATGCAGCTTTCCATGCGCGACATTTTCCGCAAGCTAGCAAGCCAGTTGCACCCTGATCGCGAAACCAATGATGCGGAACGACAGCGTAAAACAGCGCTAATGCAGCGGGTAAATATAGCCTATGCCGCCAATGACATGCTCGGACTGCTGGAACTTCAGCTCGAAGTCGAGCAGATCGATCAGGCAAGTCTGGCCAATCTGAGCGACGAACGAATCAAGCAATACAACAAGGTGCTAACAGAGCAGCTGACCGAACTCGAGAATGAGATTGCAGGCCTGGAACAGGTGGCATCGATTGAAATGGGGGCGGATATCTTCGACGAGGTGACGCCGGCCGCCATGATGCGCACACTCGACAGCGACATCGCCGATCTGCGCATCACGATCGCGATGATTGACGAGGATTTACAGTCCTTGCGTGACGTGAAAATGCTGAAGGCCTGGCTGAAGGCCCTACCGAAATCGACATCGAAACCGCAGCGGGATGACGATCTGTTCTGGTAGGCCTGTCGTTTCACTGAAGAGAAGCTTGGGCACGGACTCCATCACAAGCGCCAGCGCAAGCCGCCAACAAAAACGCCAACCTGCGGGGGTTGGCGTTTTCGCTTTGAATCTTGGTGGCCCGGGGCGGAATCGAACCACCGACACAAGGATTTTCAATCCTCTGCTCTACCAACTGAGCTACCAGGCCAAGGGCTCGCATTCTAGCATACCCGCAAACGCGGCGGTAGCAGCCCCGCCAAAATGGGCGCGTCAAGAGCGAAGAAGGTGTCAATCCGCCTGCTTCGTCGACTCCAGCCACTTCATGTCCAGCCCCTGGGCTGCCAGCCTTCCCAGCAGCGCATCGTAGGCGGCCGGGTCGACCTTGGGTGTGCGCGACAGGATCCACAGGTATTCACGCTTGGGCTCGCTGACCGCGGCGAGCTGGTAGTTCGCGTCCAGGTCGATCACCCAGTAGTCGCCCCAGACCATCGGCAGGAACGAGAGAATGGCCGGTGCGAAGCGCACTTCCAGCTTCGGCGAAGTGGGGCCGCCGGGCTGGCGGGCGACGCCGGTCGCCACATTGTCCTTGCCGTCCGCGAGGCGGCAGCGGTTGACCACATCGACCCGCCCGTCGGCGCGTGCGCTATACGTCGCGCTCGTGAAACCGATGCATTTTTTCTGGAACGCGTTCGGGAATTTGGCGATTTCGTACCAGGTTCCCATGTAGCGCTGGACGTCGAGCGAGCCTATGGTGGCGAGCGGCCTGGCATCCGCGCCGGCAGCCTGGGCCTGGAGGGCGAACAGCAATGCCAGCGGTGCGAGAAGGGCAGCTTTCATATCGTTTCCTGGAATGGTTGAGCGCCTATGGTAGCCGCCCATGCCGTACCTGGCCGCACGCCATGCAAGGGACTAGGTGCGCGCGGCGGCGCGCGCGGCGTGCTGGCGTTCGAGCTCCAGGCGCGCTTCCTTGCGGCCACTGGCTTCCTCGAAGCGGCGCTCTTCCTCCGGCGTCGAGGGCGTCAGCTGCGGCACCGCCACCGGCTTGCGGTCGTCGCCGACGGCCACCATCGTGAAGAAGCAGCTGTTCACATGGCGCACCGCCTGCGAACGGATGTCTTCGGCGATCACCTTGATGCCGATCTCCATCGAGCTGCGGCCGGCGTAGTTCACCGAGGCCAGGAAGGTCACCAGCTCGCCGACGTGGATCGGCTGGCGGAAGCTCACCTGGTCGACGCTCATCGTCACCACGTAGCGGCCGGCGTAGCGGCTGGCGCAGGCATAGGCCACCTGGTCGAGCAGCTTGAGGATGGTGCCGCCGTGGACGTTACCGGAAAAATTCGCCGTGTCCGGCGTCATCAGGACCGTCATCGACAGCTGGTGGGAAGGCAGGTTCATGCGCGACTCGCTTCAAGGCAAAGTCCTATGTTGCTTCAGAACTGCGCGGCAGGCAATGCCGGTGAACGGGAAGGGCAGGGCCGCCCGGCGCGGCCCCTTGTGAGATCAGAACTCTTCCCATGCCTCTTCGGCACTGGACGTGCCGGCGGCAGCGGCCGAGGCACGGCGCCCGGCGGTGTTGACGCGTTTGGCTGGCGCAGCGGGCATGTCGGGTTTCGCAGCCCGGGCCGCCTTGGGCTTGGCATCTACCTTGGCAGGGACGGGCGCCTTCAGGCGCGCCGCACCCCGTACCGGCTTGTCCGCCAGCCGGAACACCGAGACCAGCTGGGCCAGGCCCGCGGCCTGCTCCTTCATGGATTCGGTGGCGGCGGCCGATTCTTCCACCAGGGTGGCGTTCTGCTGGGTGACGCTGTCCATGTCCGCCACCGCGCCGTGCACCTGCTGGATCCCGCTGGCCTGTTCGTGGCTCGAGTGGACGATCTCGCCCATGATCGCGGTCACGCGCCCGATGCTCTCGACGATGCCGGTCATGGTGGTGCCGGCGCGGCCGGCCAGGTCGGCGCCGCTCGAGACGCGCCGGGTCGAGTCGTCGA
Organism: Telluria sp. ZT3P39; assembly: GCF_059685935.1. Lineage (NCBI taxonomy): Bacteria > Pseudomonadati > Pseudomonadota > Betaproteobacteria > Burkholderiales > Oxalobacteraceae > Telluria > Telluria sp. ZT3P39. Next base: position 32,834 of record NZ_JCASIH010000026.1, on the reverse strand, counting down.
TCAGTTCCTTGATTTCCTTGGCCGCGGCCGCCGAGCGCTGCGCCAGCGAGCGCACTTCGCCGGCCACCACGGCAAAGCCGCGCCCCTGCTCGCCGGCGCGGGCCGCCTCCACCGCGGCGTTGAGCGCCAGGATATTGGTCTGGAAGGCGATGCCGTCGATGACGCCGATAATGTCGACGATGCGCGCCGAGGATTCGTTGATCGCGCCCATGGTGTCGACCAGTTGCCCCACCATGTCGCCGCCTTGCTGCGCCACTTTCGAGGCCGCCAGCGCCAGCCCGTTGGCTTCTTCGGCATTCGCGGCGCTGTGCTGGACCGCATGCGCCAGCTCGTTCATCGACGAGGCGGTCTGTTCCAGCGCGGCGGCCTGGCTCTCGGTACGGCGCGACAGGTCTTGCGCCTCGCTGGCCATCGCGTCCACCGACGAGGCGATGGTGACCGTGCCTTCGCGCACCTTGCCGACGATGTCGGCCAGGCTGTCGCGCATGCGCTGCAGGGCGTGCAGCAGGCTGCTGTCATCCCCCTGGCGCAGCGCGACCCGCACGTTCAGGTTGCCGGCGGCGATTTCGTTGGCAATGCGCGCCGCCTCAGCCGGCTCGCCGCCCAGGCGGCGGAACAGGGACCGCGAGAACAGGGCGGAGGCGCCCAGGCTGCCCGCCAGGCTCAAGCCGCACAGCAGCACCAGCATGCTGGTGCTGTCGCCGGCGCTGGCCAGCACGTCGCGGGTCGCGGTATCGATGCTGCGGTGCTGCAGGGCCTGCAGCTCGGTCACCTTGTCCAGGTATTGCCGGGTACTGGGCAGGAACTCGCGCTCGTACACCGTCATCGCCTGCTCGGCGCTGCCGCCGGACTTGAGCTGCATCACGCGGTCGCGGCTGGCAATGTAACGGCTCCTGGCCTCGACGGCGGCATCGAACAAGGCCTTTTCCGCCGGGGTGGCGAGCAGCGCGCCCACCTTCTCCTGCAAGCCGTTGGTGCGCTGGCTCGATTCGGTGCTCTCCTGCGCAAAGACCCTGGCCAGCTCCGGGTCGGTGGAACGCGCCACCGCCGAGGTGCGCTTGGCCGACACCGACAGGTTGAGCAGCCACTGCGAGATCAGGCGCTCCTTCACCAGCGGGCGCTGGGTCAGCGCTTCGGTTTCCTGCGCCAGCACCTGCAGGCGCCAGATCGCGACGGCAGTGGACAGGAAGGAGATGACGATCACGAAGGCGAATGCGATGCGCAGTTGGGCACGGACATGGGACGCTGCTTTGAACACGGTGGCTCCTGGGTCAAAACTATTAACGTAGAGCAAAATGCGGACAGGGGACCAGCGACTGGATCAAACCGAGGGTGAATGCCTTATGACGATTTACATATATCCAAGTGTGATCTGAATCGTTCCCCTGTCCCGGCGGATCGGTTAGGCTCGGCACATGAACAGCGATCTCCCTCTCTCCAGCGGCTCCGTGCAATGGCACCTGGGCCCGATCATCGACGCACTGCGCACCTCGCGCGAGTCGACCCACAACATCCGCCACCAGGGGCGCGTGCGCGAGCTGCCCTCGCGCGAAGTCCTGACGCAGGTGGTGAACGGCGTCTCGGCGGCGCTGTTCCCGACCCATTACGGGCGGCCCGACCTGAATGACGAGAGCATCGATTATTTTGTCGGCGACACGCTCAACGTAACGCTCGACCGGCTGGTCGAGCAGGTGCGGCGGGCGCTGCGTTTCTCGCCCCAGTTCGACGACGACGACGAGGCGCTGCTGGCAAACCGGGCGCGCGCCATCACGCACGAATTCGCGGCCAGCCTGCCGGCGATCCGCGCGCTGCTGGTGTCGGACGTACAGGCTGCCCTGGCCGGCGACCCGGCCGCCAGCTCGGTGGCCGAAATCATGCTGTGCTATCCGGGCACCATCGCGATCCTGTACCACCGCCTGGCGCACTGCCTCTACCTTCTCGGCGTGCCTTTCCTGGCGCGCCTGATCGCGGACATCGGGCATTCGCTGACCGGCATCGACATCCATCCGGCGGCCACCATCGGCGGCAGCTTCTTCATCGACCATGGCACCGGCGTCGTCATCGGCGAGACCGCGATCCTCGGCGAGCGCGTGCGCCTGTACCAGGCGGTGACGCTGGGCGCCAAGCGCTTCCCGGTCGACGCCAGTGGCGCGCTGGTCAAGGGCGCGCCGCGCCACCCGATCGTGGAAGACGACGTCGTCATCTATGCCGGCGCCACCATCCTGGGGCGCATCACGGTGGGCGCCGGCTCGACCATCGGCGGCAACGTCTGGCTGACCCAGAGCGTCCCGCCGGGCAGCAACGTCTCGCAGGCCCAGTCGCGCAATACCTGACAGTTCGCGCGGCCGCCCGCTACGCGCGCTTTGCTATCATGGCGCGATGTCACTCCTCCTCGTTCCCGGCTACATGCTCGACGAGACGCTCTGGGACGACGTCGCCAGGGGGCTCGACAAGTTCGGGCCGCTGGTGCACGCCGACCTGCGTCACGATGCCACCATCGAAGCCATGGCCAGCCGCGCGCTCGCCAGTGCGCCCTGCAATTTCATCCTGATCGGCTTTTCGATGGGCGGCTATGTCGCCCGCGAGATCGTCCGCATGGCGCCCCACCGCGTGCAGGCGCTGGTGCTCATCGCCACGTCGACCCGTCCGGATTCGCCGGCGCTGCGCCAAAGCCGCGGCAGGGTCGGCGCCGCAGCCCAATCGGTGTCGTTCTCGGGACTGAGCCGCACGGCGATCGCCACCTCGCTGCACCAGAAGGAGCGCGACAACGAGGCGCTGATCGAACGTGTGCGCGCGATGGGTGCGCGCCTGGGCGGCGAGGTGTTCCGCCGCCAGTCGGCCCTGGAGCGCGCGGGCGACCGCGACCGCCTGCACGAGATCGGCTGTCCGACCCTGGTCATCGCGGCGGGGCAGGACCGGCTGCGGTCGCGCGAAGAATCCGAAGAACTGCACACCGGGATACCGGGCGCAGACTACGTGGTGATCGAAGAGAGCGGGCACATGCTGCCGCTGGAGGCGCCGGACGCGCTCCTGGGGGCGGTGCTGCCGTGGCTGGAGCGGGTCGCGCCCGCCTAGAGTGGCGCAGCGGTCACGACGCCTGGCTTGGTTACCGACCAGGAGCGCAGGCCGCGGATCGCTTCTTCCTTGAGCTTGGCCTCGACCTCGATATACGGCGCGCTGAGGTAGGACGAGGGCATGACCGCGATCAGGTCGGAATGCTGGCGGTCATTGAAGCCTTCGCGGCCGTTCGAGATGTGAACCAGCTGGTGAGCCGGATTGGCCCAGGTTTCGCGCGCCTTGAGCAGCATGGCGCCGACGCTGGGATCTTCATAGCTGGACAGCTTGTCGTGCACGATGTGGTGGTGGGCGTCGAATACCATCGGCACGCCGCTTCTCATGCAGATGGCGTGGATCTCCCCGGCGCCGTAGGCGTACTCGTCGTTTTCCAGGCCGAGGCGGCAGCGGATGCCGTCGGGCAGGGTGGCGATGCGTTCCACCAGCGCGTCGGCCCGGTTGCCCTTGCCGCCATGCACCTCGAGCAGGGCCCACGGCGAGCGCGGCTGTCCGAGCAAGTCCATGATCTCGGCGTGCATCTGCAGGATCTTGATGCTGTTCGCTACCACGCCTTCCGAATCCGAACTGAGCACGACGAACTGGTCCGGGTGCATCACCAGGCGGATGCCGAGATCAAGCGCGCGCCGGCCCGAACGTCCGAGGGTGGCGGCAAACGGCGCCAGCACCTCGCGCCCGATGTCTTCATCGGCGAAGGGAAAGATCGAGGAGGGAATGCGGTAGAGCCCGATGTCTTCGGCCAGGCAATATGCCATGGCCTTGTCGAAGGTCTGGATATTGTCGCGGTAGATGTCTTCCAGGATGCGGCGCTGGCCCTCGTCGGATTGCTCGAGCAGGCGCTTGCGCGTCACGGTGCGGTAGCGGACGTCTTTCGAGGCGGTGATGCAGACGAGGCCTAAATGAGGTGGCATGGTAGCTGGAGTCGACTGGTTGAGCGGCGTGTGCGTCTATCTTAAGCGACCAACCCCGGCGGCACGAATGGCGTCCCGGATTCGTCCCGGCATTAACCCCGGCGGCCGAATACCTGCGTCCAGTAGATGATGCCGGCGCGGTGTCCGTTGGCCAGGGCGTAGGCTGCGCCCATCCCGGTGAAAGCCGGGTTCATGATGTTGGCACAATGGCCGGGGCTGTCCAGCCAGCCGGCAACGGCTTCCTCGGGCGTGCGCTGGCCGAACGCGATGTTCTCGCCCACTCGCTGCCACTGGTAGCCGGCGCGCCGGGCACGCTCGGCGGCGGTGCTGCCATCCTTGGCCTTGTGGCTGAAATAGCGGCGCGCCGCCATGTCCAGACTATGCGCCAGGGCGGCCTGGCCCAGCTCCGGGTCCCAGCTCAGCGGCGGCGCCGGCGGATAGGCCTGGGTGCCGCAGGTGCGCCCGCTGGCGCGCGCCATATTGACCCCGGCCAGGATCACCTGGCCGGCATCGCGCCAGTCCGGATAGACGGTGGAGGGCAGCGGCGGCGACGGGCGGGCGAGCACGACCGTCCACACATTGCCGTCGCGGTAGCTGCCGACCGCGGAGAAGCGCGGGCTGAGCAGCGTCTTGCAGTATTTTTCCTGAATCACCGTCATCGCATCGATCGCACTCAGCGGGCCGGTGACGCTGATCGTTTCGGCATGGTCGGCGTCATAGCCGGCACGTTCCAGGGCCGTCTCGATGAAGGTGGCCGGCCCGATGCGCACGCGCGCCAGCGCCGGGTGCGCCGTGAGCGCCTCCACCGGGTTCGCGGCGCGGCCGTCGCAGCTGCCCGGCGCGGCGCGGTAGGCATTGACCAGGGCGGTCAAGCTGGTTGCGCCGTCGCCGGGTGGCAGGGCGGCGACGGCCTGGGCGGGCCAGGACGCCGCGAGTGCGACCACGAGCGCGCCGTGCCGAAAGGGGAAGGAAGCAGAAGCCAGGGTCGGGATGGTTGGGTACAAGATGGTTCCTCGTCGCGCCAAAGCTGAATTGACAGGAAATAAACTCGGGCAAGAATGCAAAAACGCCGACTTGGGAAGTCAGCGTTTTCATGGCCGGGCAGGTGCAGAACACCGCGCGGCAAATCCCACTATAGCAGCAGCACCGGCGCCGCGAAAGCGCCGGTCTGTAACAAGGCGCTACAGGCGCGCCAACGGCGGCCCGCCCGGTTCACCCAGCCAGGTCGTCTCGAAACGCTTCTGCGCCGCAGCCAGCGCGGGCGCGTCGCCGCGTTTCCGGTAGACCTCGATCAGGCCGCGCAAGGCCCAGCCATTGCTCGGGATGCGGGCCAGCGAATCGCGGAACACTTGCTCGGCGGCGTCGAGCTGGCCGGTGCGCAGCAGCGCCGCGCCCAGCGACTGGCGCACCGGGTAGTACCAGTGGGGCGGCTCCATATACGGCAGCTGGTCTTGTACGGCAATGGCTTCGCGGTAGGCGGCGATGGCCTCCGGCCGCTTGCCGCCCGCATCGGCCAGCCGGCCGCGCGCGACGGCGCGGGCCGTCTGCACGACTTCGCGCGCGGGGATGCCCCAGTCGGCGATGGGCTTGAAGTCGGCGGTTTTTTCGATCCGGTCCAGGGCCGCGACTTCGCGCTGGCTTTCGACCAGCATGCCCTTGCGCGCGAAGCCGACGGCGCGCGCGTAATGCCACATGGCCTTGACCAGCACGAAATCGGGGCCCGGGTCGGGCAGGGCCACCAGCACCTCGGGCGAGCTGAACTGCACGTGCGAGAAATAGGGCGCCGCTTTCACCGGCTGCAGGCTGGCGAATTCCTTGAGCACGTCGGCGGGGATCGCCTTGTCCAGCTTGCCGGCGGCCTCGAGCGCCGTGCGGCCATCGCCGCCCATCAGGGCCGACACCATCACGAAGTGGATGTTGTGGGGATAGTAGGCGCCGCGGTAGACCGGGTCGCTGGGGGAGCGGCCGAAATATTGCTCGTCGACGGCGATGGCGTCGAGGTTGGACTGCAGCGCGTCGCGGTACATGCCCAGCCGGTAATAGATATGCGAGGGCATGTGGACGATATGGCCCGCGCCGGGAATCTGCCGGGCCAGCACCCTGGCCGCCGGCAGCGCCCGTTCCGGATGGGTGGAGGCTTCCATGGCATGGATGTAATAGTGGGCCGCACCCGGATGGGTCGGATTGCGCTCGAGTACCCGCTCCAGTGCGGCAAGCATCGGCGCTGCGGTTTTTCGGCTGGGCGCCACCTGGCTGCCAGTAATCCCAGGGCGACAGGTCCATGAGCGATTCCGCGAACAGCACCTGGATGGTGTCGTGGGTCGGGAAGGCGCGCGCGGCGTCCGCCATGGCGTCGGCATAGGCCTGGTCGAGCGGGGCGCGGTCTGGCGGCGGCTCTGCCAGGTATCGCCTGGCCACGGCGCGGATCACGGCCTGCTCGTGCGGCGTGGTCTTGCCGGCCAGCGAAACGGCCTTGGCTGCCGCCGCTGCGGCCGGCGCCGCGGCAGTGGGGAACATGGGCGCATTGATGTTCGGCCCCAGCACCAGCGCCTCGCCCCAGTAGCACATGGCGCAGCCGGGATCAAAAGTTTGCGCCGCGCGGAAGGCGCGCGCGGCCTCGGCGTGGTTGAAGGCGAAGGTCAGGCGCATGCCCTGATTGAAATAGGCCTGCGCTTTTGGGTTGCTGGTGGTGATCGGGACGTGCAGGGCGCCGAGGTTGTCGTACAGCGGCGGCATGGCGCTGTCGCTTGCGGCCGGCTTTTGCTGTCCCGGCTTGAACGGCGCCGTCTCGGCCTGGGCCAGCACCAGGCGCTCGAGCAGGGGCGGGCTCCCGCCGCGCGCCGGCGTGCAGTTCGCGCCGCCGGCGAAGAGGGGATCGAAGGCGGGTTGCGCTGTTGCTTTGGGTGCGACTTGCGCCGACGAGACCGCGGCCACCGTAGCCGCGGCGGCCAGCGCCAGGGCGCCGATCGCCGTAAAGAACCGTACTGTTTTCATCGCTCTCCTCCCACATGCTGCTGCATGCCAGGCATCCGGATTGGAGTCGATGCAGGGAAGGGAAGTTCGGCAGGGCAGGCGAGCTGGCGCGCCCTTCGGATACTGCCTTGAGCTGGATCAGACTTTCCTGACAAATTCCGTTTTCAGGCTCATGGCGCCGAAGCCTTCGATCTTGCAGTCGATGTCGTGGTCGCTGTCGACCAGCCGGATGTTCTTGACCTTGGTGCCTTGCTTGATGACGCCGCCAGAGCCCTTCGGCTTGAGGTCCTTGATGACGGTCACGGTGTCGCCGTCCTGCAAGATGGTGCCGGAGGCATCGCGGTAGACCCGCGCGCTCTCCGCCGGGGCGCCTGCGACCGGCCATTCATGGGCGCATTCGGGGCAGACGTACTGGCCCGAGCCGTCCTCGTAGGTATAGGTGGACTGGCATTGCGGGCAGGGAGGCAGGGCGCTCATGGTGATCGTGGACTGGAGGGAAACGGGGATTGTCGCACCCCGCTCCCGCCCCAGCAAGGACGGGGTCTCCCGGACGGCCCTGGTGCGCGGCAGGACCGGCAGCACCGGGCCCGGGTTTTTCGCAACAGGCCCTCCAGAATTGCACATGGAACAGCAATTCTTGTGTATGGTTGATGTTGCAGACCGGTATTTACCGCAACCATGACGCTGACGAGAACATGATGAGCGACGTGCCACTCTATAAGAACAAGGTACTGTTCCTGTCTCAAAACTTTTTCATCAAGGACAACCAGTCCGAGCTCCTGCTGTGCGCGCATAAATATGATTTCGATATTCTCTTCTTCAGCGAAGTCAGCGATTTCGTCGCGGCCGTGGAGCAGGACGGGTGCAACAGCCTGTACGTGATCGACCTGGACGCCCTGCACAACATGCAGGCGGACATGCAGGACAGCCGCAAGACCCTGATGCTGGGCGAACTGCTGCAGCGCCTGCCGTGCGAGCACAGCTATGTCTACCTGCAGAGTGCGCGCCAGGGCAGCCGCTTCCTGCTCCAGCAGCGCCTGGTGGACAGCAATTGCCTGGCCTATGCGGAAAAACCCATCGCCAACGACGTGCTGGTCGACAAGCTGTTCAACCTGTTCGTCCAGCAAAAACGCGGCGACCTGGTGCGGCTGATCTACCTCGGCGAGCTGGCAGGGCTGGACCCGGCGGCCTTGCTGGACCAGCGCATCGAGCTGACCCAGCACCTCGACGCCCAGACCCTGCACTTGCGCGTCAAGGAGCTGCAGCCCGACATCGTCTTCATTACCGACGCCGAATACGCGCGCACCGAGTCGCTGGTGCGGGTGCTCAAGAAGAACATGGAAGCCGACCCGGTGCGCGAAATCGCGCTGCTGCAGCGCCAGCCGGACCCGGCCCTGACCCGGCGCGCCCTGGCCAGCGGCTTCGATGCGATCGTGCCGGTGATGGATGCCGATTTGCTGGCGGCCCAGCTGGTCAACCGGGCCAGCAAGATCCGCATCGGCCGCGACCTGATCGGCAAGGACCGCGCCACCGGCCTGCTCAACAAGGTCGGCCTGCAGAAGAAAGCCCAGGACCTGATCCGGCGCGCCGGGCTGGAAGATTGCCCGCTGGCCTTCGGCGTCATCGACATCGACAAGTTCAAGACCATCAACGATACCTGGGGACATTATTTCGGCGATATCGTGATCAAGCGCCTCTCCCTGACGCTGGCCGCGCAGGTGGGCGAATCGGACCTGCTCAGCCGTTTCGGCGGCGAGGAATTCGTGGTCGTGTTCTGGGATTGCACGCTCGAGCAGGGGCAGGTCAGGTTGGACGCGATGCGCCAGGCTTTCTGCGCCATCCCGTTCGAAGTCGGCGCCGGCGACATCCGCCATTTTTCGTTCAGCGGCGGGGTCGCGGCCTATCCGGAGTACAAGAGCGAGAACGAACTGTTCCTGCGCGCGGACGCGATGCTGTACGAGGCCAAAGAGGGCGGACGCAACCAGGTCTGCGCGGAGCCGTCGCGCCAGCGGCGCAGCGTGGCGCATTGAGGCGAGGAGGCCGAAATTTTGCCGGGAGTAAAAAAAACGCCAACCGGACCGGTTGGCGCTCGGTGACGATGCGATACAGGCTTACTCGGCCTTCGCCGCCTGTGCGTGCAATTGCTCGCGCAGCTGCTGCGCGTTGGAATGGGTATAGTCCTTGTTGAACTCGGACTTGATCAGCCCCTTCACTTGCGGATCCAGGTGCTGGCGCAGGGTTCCCAGGAACTCAGGCGAAGCGGCGATGATCAGCTGCTGGTAGCGCCCGTCCTGATGGCCCTTCAGCAAATACTCCGAGACGTCCCTCGCGAACAGTTCGGCCTGGTGCTGGGCAGGCGTTTGCGCCGGCTGGTACAGCTTGTTCGGCGCCCCGGCCTTGGCATTGTGGGCCATGCCGGCGCCCTCGTTGCCGCCGATGCTGTGGCGGCTGCCCGATGCGGCCATGGGGCTGAGCTTATCGGTTTCGGTGTCTTCGGTGCGCAGTTGCGCTCCCGAGCTGACCATGTCTTCGATTTCCTGCAACGGCTTGGCCGAATCGGACTCGGAGAAGAATCGTGCACGGCCTGCATTGGCCGAGAGAATCCAGGTTGTTGTCATGCTTCCCCCTGTCAGTATGTGAATGGTTGGTGTGATCGTCCCCCATTGGCCCCTTGACAGGGGCCAGGATCTTGTCGATCAGGCTAGGCCCGAGTATAGCCCCGCTTCCAGAACCCCGGCGCACCGACGCCGCGCTAACGTGCGCATGCATCGGCAGGGCGCCGCCGAACCGGCGAACTTTTCCGCTTTCCAGGGGTCTAATTCTGGTTTCAACTGCCGGGACTTTCCGAGGAGACCTGTCATGAGCCAAGCCACCCCCTCCACCCCGGCGCCGGAGCAGGCGCCCAATCTTTCCACGCCCGACTTCGCAGCCATCAAGCAGCGCCAGCAGGCTACCTGGGCCAGCGGCGACTTCGCCATCATCGGCGTCACGCTGCAGATCGTCGGCGAGTCGCTCGCCGAGGCGGTCGACATCCGCGCCGGCGAGCGCGTGATCGACATCGCCGCGGGCAACGGCAATGCGACCCTGGCCGCGGCGCGCCGCTTCGCCCACGTGACCTCGACCGACTACGTTCCCGCGCTGCTGGAAAAAGGCCGCGCCCGGGCCGCCGCCGAGGGCCTGGCGGTCGATTTCCACGAGGCCGACGCGGAAGCGCTGCCTTTCCACGACGGCAGTTTCGACGTCGCGCTCTCGACCTTCGGCATCATGTTTGCGCCCGACCACGCGCGTGCGGCCAGCGAGATGATGCGGGTGGTGCGCCCGGGCGGGCGCATCGGCATCGCCAACTGGACCCCGGACGGCTTCATCGGCAACCTGTTCAAGACGGTCGGCAAGTTCGTGCCGCCGCCTGCCGGCTTGCCCCCACCGCCGCGCTGGGGCCTTGAGGACTACCTGCGCCAGCTGTTCGGCAACAATGCGGCCAGCATCCGCGCCGAGCGCAAGATGTTCAACATGCGCTATGGTTCCACCGCCCACTGGCTGCAGGTGTTCCGCGATTACTACGGGCCGGTGCACAAGGCCTTCAATGCGCTCGACCCGGCCGGGCAACAGGCGCTGCAGGGCGAAATCCTCGCCTTGCTCGAGCGCTTCAATGTCTCGGGCGACGATTCGCTGGTGGTGCCGGCCGAATACCTCGAAGCGGTGATCGTCAAGCGTCCGCCCGACGTGCTGCACTAGCATGAAAGGACAAGGCCGGGCAGGGCAAACTGTCCCGTCCGGCCCTGCAGGCAGCTTGCGCGTTTCAATGAGGAAGCTGCGTCCCCTGCTCGCTGGATACCGGCTGGCCGCCCATGTCGGCGCCGAATGCCCTTTCCGCCGTCGTGTTGTCATAGATGGTTTCGAAGCTTGCCACCTTGCCGTCACGTAGCGTGATGACGTGGGTCCACGGTATGTCGTAGCTGCGCCCGGTCGCCTTGACCAGCCAGCTTGCCTCCCCGATGACGACCACCTTGTCGCCCTCGGCGATGCAATCCCTGACCTCGAAGCGGGTGGCCTGCGAGGTCTCGCCCAGCGTCTGGAAGAATTGCGCGATGCCGGCCCTGCCGTGGTAGTTGCCGGAGAAGGGCACGATGTCCGAATCGGGGCCGATCCACTCGGCGTCGTCGCGATAGCGCTCCAGCAGGGCGGGAATGTCCCCTTTCTTGAACAGCTCGTATGCTTCCATGACGAGGCGCTTGTTTTCCTGGATAGTCATGACATCTCCTCGATGAGTCGGCGGCAAGCACCAGGCCGGTGGTCGTGGCGCTGCACGCCGATGTCTTCAGCCTAGTGCCGGGCGCGTGGAAATCAAGCGGAGTCCGGCGGCGGAAGTACAATCGAACGCATCCATTCGAGAAAAGGCTGCCCATGCGTTCGTTCGTCGTGATTCCCGCCATCGTCCTCGCGCTCGCCGCCTCCAGCGCGCATGCCCAAACCGAAGTGAAAATCGGCACCGCCTCGCCGCTCTCCGGTCCCGGCGCCCATCAGGGCAAGGACATCGAATACGGCGCCCGCATGGCCATCGACGAGCTCAACGCGAAAGGCGTGGCGATCGGCGGGCGCAAGCTCAAGTGGGTGCTGCAGGCCGAAGACGATGCCGCCGATCCGAAAACCGGCACGGCAGTGGCGCAGAAGCTGGTCGATGCCCACGTCGCGGGCGTGGTCGGACACCTCAACTCGGGCACCACCGTGCCGGCGTCCAAGATCTACGCCAGCGCCGGCATCCCGCAGATTTCGCCGGCCGCCACGACGCCGCTGTACACCCGGCAGGGCTACAAGACCGCCTTCCGGGTCGTGGCCAACGACAACCTGATCGGCCGCACGCTGGCGGCCTATTCCATCAATACGCTCAAGGCGAAAAAGATCGCCGTGATCGACGACCGCACCGCCTTCGGCCAGGGCCTGGCCGACCAGTTCGCGAAGGAAGTGCGGCGCCTCGGCACCGCTACCGTCGTCAGCCGCCAGTTCACCAACGACAAGGCCACCGATTTCAACGCCATCCTGACCCAGATCCGCGCCCACAAGCCGGACGTGATCTTCTATGGCGGCATGGACGCCGTGGCCGGACCCATGCTCAAGCAGATGAAGACCCTGGGCCTGCAGGCCAGGTTCGTCGCGGGCGACGGCGTGTGTTCGGAAAAGCTGCCGCTGCTGGCGGGCGATGCGCTCGGCGACGACAAGGTGTTCTGCGTGGTGGCGGGCGGCGTCACCGGCGCGCAGGAAGCCGGCTACACCGCCTTCACCGAACGCTTCCGCGAGCGCTTCAAGCTGCCGGTGGAGACCTACGCACCGTATGCCTACGACGCGGTGATGGTATTCGCCGCCGCCATGCAGAAGGCGCAATCGATCGATCCGGCAAAGTTCCTGCCGGTGCTGGCCGGTATCAGGCACGAGGGCGTGACCGGCACCATCGCTTTCGATCCGAAGGGCGACCTGCGCGATGCCGCGATGACGCTGTACACCTACCGCAAGGGCAAGAAGGCCAGGTTGCAGGTGGTGCGCGGGAAGTAAGGTCTAGCTGGCGCCGCAGGTGCGCGTGGAAGCTGGGCGATAATCCGGTATCGAGGCAAAGAGGTTTATTTCCATCCCATGCATTTCACTTTCGAAGACATCCAGCGCCAGTTCGATCCTGCTTTCTTCGCGCGCGGCCTGGCATATGCCCGGGAAGGCGCAGTCCTGTCTGTCTGGCGGGACGGCGCGTCGATCGAAGGCGTCGTCACTGGAAGCGCCGGAAGGGTCTATGAGCAAGTGATCAGAGCCAGGACCGATCGCGGTGGCGTCAAGTTCGCCGGCGACTGCACCTGCCCTATGAACCATAACTGCAAGCATGTCGTGGCGGTACTGCTGGCCAGCCTGGAACAGCCTGACGAGGACCCCGAATCGGACTTGCCTGCAGCCGCCGAGCACTGGCTCCAGCAGCTCGAGCTGCTGCAGTTCGCCATGCAGCCTGCCGCAGCGCCGCCATCCAGCCCGGAATTTCGCATCGCCTATGTGCTGGTGCCTGACCAGCGCGACGGCTCGCTGCGCCTGCAACTGTGCAAGGCGCGGCTGCGCAAGGATGGCAGCATCGGCGGGGCAACCATCATTCAGGAGATGTACAGTTTGCTCGCGTCGCCTCCGGGGTATGTCGAGCGCCGCGACGAAGAGCCGATCCGCCTGATCAATGCTCTGCAAGCAGGTAGCAAGTATGTCGAAACATGCCGGCCGGCCGGTAGCATCGGCTGGCGCCTGCTGACGCAATTGCGCGCGGAAGGCCGGCTGCTGTGGGCCGAATCGCTTGCCGGCCTGAAGCAAGGAAATGTCTTTCCAGTTGCCGCGGGACCTGTACGGTCTGTATCGCTCGCATGGCGGGCTGACGCCGGCAATGCCGAATCGGTGAGGCTGGCCTGGTGCTTCGAGGATGCCGCGCCGGTGGGCCATGTGCTGGCAACCGAGCCGATGTGCTACCTGGACCAGGGCGTGCTGGGCGAACTGGCGCTGCCCGAACCGCTCGCCGCGATGGCGCCGCGCACCTTGCTCCATCTGGTGGAACAGGCACCCCGGCTGGAACCGGAAGAGCGCACCACCATGGCATTGCGCCTGGCCGAGGCTGGCCTGGACCGCTTCATGCCTGCGCCACGACAATTGCAGACGCGGCATCGGCATGACATCGTACCGACGCCGCAGTTGCTGCTGGACTGCGCAGCGGTTACGGTCCGCGGCGAGCTGCACTGGCATGACTACGCGCTGCTGAATTTCGACTATGACGGCATCGGGACCGAGGAGGTCGACGAGCCGGTGCTGCGCAGGATAGTGGACAATACCGTGGAACTGATCGAGCGCGACGCTGGCGCCGAGCGTGCGGCGGCCGATCTTCTTGCAGGGCTCGGGTTTGTCGCGCCGCCGTCCGGCTCTCCGGTGGAGGGATGGCCGGACGCCTTGCAGTTGCCGACACCGGCTGACTGGGTGAGGTTTGCGCGCGATGAGTTGCCGCGTCTGCACGCCGCCGGCTGGGAGATCGAGCTGAACGGCAATTACCGCTACGACTTTGCCGAAGTGCAGGACTGGTATGCCGAGCTGAACGAGGAAGGGGAGGGGGCGAACGCCTGGTTCGCACTCGAACTCGGCATCCTCGTCGACAACCGGCGACATTCGCTGCTGCCTTTGTTGCTGGAAATGATACGCAAGGCGCCCCAGCATTTCAATGCCGCCGCCCTTGCCCTGCGCGACGACAGGGACGACTTCATCGTGGACCTGCCCGATACGACGCGCGTTGCCTTGCCATGGAGCCGCGTCAAGCCGATTCTTGCTACCGTGATGGAGCTCTATTCCGGCCAACGGATGGGCGGCGCAATGCGGCTGCCCGTCACCGACGCCGCACGCCTGGCCGAACTGGAGGAAGCGGCGCAGCTGCGCTGGATGGGCGGCGAGCGCTTGCGCGAACTGGGCAGGAAGCTGGCAGGGTTCGATGGCATCCGGGATGTCCCGGCGCCGGCCGGCCTGCAGGCGACGCTGCGGACTTACCAGCAGGCTGGACTGGCATGGATGCAGTTCCTGCGCGAATACGCATTTGGCGGCATCCTGGCCGACGACATGGGACTGGGCAAGACGATCCAGACCCTGGCGCATATCCTGGTCGAAAAAGAGGCCGGCCGGCTCGACGCGCCCGCGCTGGTCGTCGCGCCGACCAGCCTGATGGGGAACTGGCAAGCCGAGGCTGCCCGCTTCGCCCCTGGCTTGCGTGTCCTGGTGTTGCATGGAAAAGAGCGGGCAGCGCTATTCGACGGAATTGCCGGCGCCGATCTGGTGCTGACGACTTACGCCTTGCTCGGCCGCGACGAGGCGGCGCTGCGAAAGCATCGCTACCACCTGCTGATCCTCGATGAAGCGCAGTACATCAAGAATAGTCGCTCCAGGGCGGCCCAGGTGGCCTGCCTGCTCGAGACCAGGCACCGCTTGTGCCTGACGGGCACGCCGGTACAAAACCACCTCGGCGAGTTGTGGTCGCAATTCCATTTCCTCATGCCGGGATTGTTGGGCGAGGAAAAGGCATTCAACACCGGCTTCCGCAAGCCGATCGAGCAGCACGGCGATAGCGTGCGCAGGGACTTGCTGGCGCGGCGGGTGAAGCCGTTCATGCTCAGGCGTACCAAGGACAAGGTGGCGACCGAATTGCCGCCCAAGACGGAAGTCGTGCTTCCGGTCGAATTCGGCGCCGTCCAGCGCGACCTGTATGAGACCGTGCGCTTGGCGATGGACCGCAAGGTGCGCGACGAGATCGACCGCAAGGGGCTGGCGCGCAGCCAGATCGTGATCCTCGACGCCTTGCTCAAGCTGCGCCAGGTATGTTGCGATCCGCGTCTCCTGCGTCCGGCCAGCGAAGCGAGCTCGGCGAAGCTGGTCGCCTTGCTGGACCTGCTGGAAACCTTGCTGAGCGAAGGGCGCAAGGTGCTGGTGTTTTCGCAATTCACCAGCATGCTGGCACTGATCGAGAAGGAACTGCGCGACCGTAGCGTCGATTTCGCCTTGCTGACGGGTGATACGGTCGACCGCGCCGGGCAGGTGGCGGCGTTCCAGCAGGGCCAGGTTGGGGTATTCCTGATCAGCCTGAAGGCCGGCGGAGTAGGGCTCAACCTGACCGCGGCCGACACCGTCATTCATTACGATCCATGGTGGAATCCCGCCAGCGAAAACCAGGCCACCGACCGCGCCTGGCGCCTTGGCCAGGACAAACCGGTGTTCGTCTACAAGCTGATCGCACGGGGTACGCTCGAGGAAAAAATCCAGGACATGCAGCGCCGCAAGGGTGAATTGGCTAATGCCTTGCTCGATGCCGAAGGCGGGCTGGCGCCCGCGATCGGACCGGACGACCTGGATGCTATTTTCTCTGCAAGCTCCTAGTAAGGCATCCCGGTCGCCTCGCCTTGTGCCCGCTGCTTATTTCGGCATGATCACCGAGTCGATCACGTGGATGACGCCGTTGTCGGCTTCCACATCGGTCTTGACGACCTTGGCCTTGTCGACCATGACGTTCTTGCCTTTCATGCTCACCATCAGGCTGCTGCCCTCGACCGTCGCGACCGCGCCCGGCTTGACGCTGGCGGCCATCACCTTGCCCGGCACCACATGGTAGGTCAGGATCTTGGCCAGTGCCGCCTTGTCCTTCAGCAGCGCATCGAGCTTGGCTTTCGGGATCTTGGCGAAGGCTTCGTCTGTCGGTGCGAACACGGTGAACGGGCCCGGGCCCTTGAGCGTGTCGACCAGGCCCGCCGCCTGGACAGCCGCGACCAGGGTGTTGAAGCTGCCTGCCGATTTCGCGGTGTCGACGATGTCGGCAGCGTTTGCGGCGGAGAGGGAAAACGCCATCACGGCGCCGAGTACCAGTTTCTTCATCTTGAGCTCCTTGGGGGTGGGTTTGTATCGCTGTTGTATTAGAATTTATTCCAGCACATGAAGAAAGTCGAGTCACGAACCGTATTGTGCGCGCAATAAGCGGTTCAAAAGAGCGTCAACGGGATGTGTTGAACCGGTATCCGGATGCGAATGGATGCCTTGGGCATGCTACCCTTGCTGCTCATCCATTCTGTTCCAGCGCCATGAAACCTGTTCTTGCCCCGCTTTTTGCCGCGCTCGTGCTTGCCGGCTGCGCCACCGTGCCCGTCGACCCGCGTGATGCCTTCATGGCGACGCTGCAGGGCATGTGCGGCCAACGCTTCGAAGGCGGCCTGGCCTATGCCATCGACCCGAACAGCGAATTCCGCGGCCAGAAGATCTCGACCGAAGTCCTGTGCACGCCGGCCGGCGTGCGCATGCCGGTGCTGGTCGGCGAGGACCGTTCGCGCACCTGGATCGTCACCCGTCCGGCGGCGGGACTGGAACTGCGGCACGATCACCGCCACGCGGACGGCAGCCCCGATGCGGTCACCATGTACGGCGGCATGGCGAAAGAGGGCGGTACGGCGCGCGCGCAATCCTTCCTCGCCGATGCCCACACCGCCAGGATGGTTCCCGGCGCCGAGACCAATATCTGGACCCTCAGCCTCAGCGAGGACGGGAAGGTACTGAGCTATCGCCTGGAACGGCATGCGCAGCCGCGTGCGGAATTCGTCATGACGCGGGTGGCGGGACCGGGCATGCAGTGATCCGCTGCGATGGCGGCACGCTTGCGCAAATGAAAA
The DNA here is from genome assembly GCF_059685935.1 of Telluria sp. ZT3P39. Taxonomy (NCBI): domain Bacteria; kingdom Pseudomonadati; phylum Pseudomonadota; class Betaproteobacteria; order Burkholderiales; family Oxalobacteraceae; genus Telluria; species Telluria sp. ZT3P39. The sequence goes on along the minus strand of NZ_JCASIH010000026.1, from coordinate 15,685 downwards.
ACGCCACCCGAGGGTGGCGTTTGCCATGCTGAAATAGTGATGGCCCCGGGCTCCCGGCAGCTCAATCCATCGCGATCCGTGCGACCGCCGCAGCTGGCCGTGCCAGTTCCTGCCCCTCGCCGAGCCGGAAGATGCTGGCCACTTCCGCCAGGCCCATGGCGGGTTCGACATCCCAGGCGAGTTTACGGCTCCCGGAAACGACAACGCCCACTTGCATGAGTGGGCGTTGCGTGAAACGAATTCTTGGTGGCCCGGGGCGGAATCGAACCACCGACACAAGGATTTTCAATCCTCTGCTCTACCAACTGAGCTACCAGGCCAAGAGAGGCATGATTATAGCCAGCGTTTTTCATCTGCGCAAGCCCCTGAGTTCACGGAACCATTGCCGCGCACTCCGAAGCGCCCGGGGCGCGCTGTTGACATCTCGCTATAATGTCTCGTATGACTACGACCACCGCCCAGCACCGCAGCGACGTCTGCATCGTCGGCAATGGCGCCATCGCCAAGACCGCCGCCCTTGGTTTCGCCCAGTCGGGATACAGCGTCACCCTCCTGGTGCCGCCAGCCCGCCCGGCGCCGGAAAAACCGGCCGTCTCGAGCGCCGACAAGCCGTGGGACGCGCGTGTCTATGCCCTGAACCACACGGCGCATGACCTGCTGGCCTCGCTCAAGGTCTGGGGCGCCCTCGACCTGGCGCGGGTGCAGGCGGTCGATGCGATGGACATCCACGGTGACGGCAAGCAGGGCGGCAACCTCGGCTTCGACGCCTTCGGCGCCCATGTCGGCACGCTGGCCTGGATCGTCGAGGACAGCAACCTGAACGCGGCGCTCGATGCGGCGCTCAAGTTCTCCGCCAACGTCCAGCGGGTATCCGGTTGCGCCAGCAGGCTTACCTGCAGCGAATCGGGCGCGGGTGTGCAGCTCGAAGACGGCACGGCCATCGCCTGCGAACTGGTGGTTGGCGCCGACGGCCGCGAATCCTGGGTGCGCGGGCAGTGCGACATCGGGGTCGATTACCGCATGTACCACCAGCGCGCCATCGTCACCAATTTTGCCTGCGACAAGCCGCACCACGGCGTGGCCTACCAGTGGTTCACCTGCGCCGACGGCGTGATTGCGCTGCTGCCGCTGCCGGGCAACCGGGTGTCGCTGGTGTGGTCGGCCCCGGAAACCCTGGCCGAAACGCTCATGGACGAGTCGCTGGGCGAAATGGCGATCCGCCTTGGCGAATACGCCGACGACAAGCTCGGCGTGCTGCGTCCTTTGCTGCCGGAAGACGTCAAGTCGGTGCCGCTGGCGCTGGTGCGCCCGCATGCGATCGTCGCGCCGCGTGTGGCGCTGGTGGGCGACGCCGCCCACGCGGTGCATCCGCTGGCCGGCCATGGCATGAACCTGGGTTTCGGCGACATCGTCGACCTGCTCGCCGTGTTGCGCGAGCGCGAAGACCGGCGCGGCATCGCCGACGAGCGCGTGCTCGCCCGCTATGCCCGCAAGCGCAAGGAAGACGTGCTCTTGATGCAATGGGCAACTGACGGGCTGGAGCGCTTGTTCGGCGCCAACCTCGAACCAGTGCGCGTGCTACGCAATTTCGGATTAAACTTGCTCGATAAATTGCCGGGTGTAAAGCGCCGCCTGATGGCGCATGCGATGGGCAAGTAATCCGCAAGTAACTATTTAAGGAAATACCATGTTGAAAACGAAGGTTGCCGTCCTGCTGGCGACGGGCCTGCTGGCATCCTGCGTCGAGGCGCAGAACACGACCGAAGCCGGCATTAGGAAGGCGCTCGAACCGCGCCTGGGCGGCGCCAAGATCGAATCGATCCGCGAGACGCCGTATGGCGGCCTGTATGAAGTGCGCGTGGCCGGCGACATCCTGTACACCGACAAGAAGGGCGACTACCTGTTCATCGGCCGTGTCTACGACACCAAGACCTCGACCGATCTCACCACCGCCCGGATCGAAGAGATCAACAAGATCAAGTTCTCCGACCTGCCGCTGGAGATGGCCCTCAAGCAGGTCAAGGGCAACGGCAAGCGCACCATCGCCGTGTTCGAAGACCCGAATTGCGGCTACTGCAAGCGCCTGCGCCAGACCACGCTCAAGGAAATCGACAACGTCACGATCTACACCTTCATGTACAACATCCTGTCCGAGGATTCGTTCGTGAAGTCGAAGAACATCTGGTGCGCCTCCGACCGCGTGAAGGCCTGGGACGACTGGATGATCAACGGCAAGCTGCCGCCGACGGCGCCCGCCGCCTGCGAGTCGCCCAACGACAAGGTCGCCGCTCTCGGCCAGAAACTCAAGATCCAGGGCACGCCGGCCATCTTCTTCACCGACGGCAGCCGCATCCCGGGCGCGGTCGACCTGAAGTCGCTGGAAGCGAAGCTGCAGTCGCTGAGCAAGTAAGCAGGAAGCGCCCACGTGGTCACCTTGCACATCAACGGGCGCGCCCTGGAGGTCGACGCCGATCCCGCCACGCCCATCCTGTGGGCGCTGCGCGACAACCTGAACATGACCGGCACCAAGTTCGGCTGCGGCGCGGCGCTGTGCGGCGCCTGCACCTTGCACCTGGACGGCCAGCCGGTTCGTTCCTGCATCACGCCGATCGCGAGCGCACAGGGCTTGAGAATCACGACCATCGAAGCGATGCACGCCGATACGGTCGGCAAGGCGGTGCAGGACGCCTGGATCAGGCACGACGTTCCCCAGTGCGGCTACTGCCAGAGCGGGCAGGTGATGAGCGCCGTGGTCCTGCTGCGCACCAACAAGCGCCCGAGCGACGCCGACATCGACAGCGCGATGAGCGGCAACATCTGCCGCTGCGGCACCTACCAACGCATTCGCGCAGCCATCAAGGATGCCGCCGGCACCCTCGCCTGACATGTCCTTGGCCGGCATCCTGCTTGCCGCCGGACGCGGGCGCCGTTTCGATCCTTCCGGATCACGCAACAAGCTGCTGCAGCGCCTTCCCGGCGGCGATTTCGTGGTCGTGGCCAGCGCGCGCCGGCTGCTGTCCTGCGTTTCGCGCGTGGTGGCGGTCGTGCCGCCAGGCGACGGCGGCGTGGCCGATGCCCTGCGCGCGCTCGGCTGCGAAGTCACCGTCTGTACGGAAGCCGATACCGGCATGGGCGCCTCGTTAGTGCATGCTATCCGCCATTCGCTGCCCGCCGCCGGCTGGCTGGTGGCGCTGGGCGACATGCCCTTCGTGCAGGACGCCACGCTGGCGCTGCTGCGCGACGCGCTGCAAGACGGCGCCGGCATTGCCGTTCCGGTGAGCGGCGGGCAACGCGGCAACCCGGTGGCCTTCGGCGCCCGCCATCTCGACGCGCTGCTGGCCCTGGGTGGCGACCAGGGCGCGCGCCGCCTGCTGCTTGGCCATCCGGTGGTCGAGATCGAGGTCGACGACCCCGGCATCCTGCGCGATATCGACACAGCATCCGACCTCCCCATATGACATATGCATGCCATTGTTTCCCGCAGTGATCGAATCCGATTACACTAGGAGAACAACAACTATAAGCCCGGCCGGACGACCACGATCCCATCATGAAAAAACCTTCCCCGAAAAAGCAGCCCGCCATCCAGTACACCATCGTGCCGAAGGATCTGGCCGGCCACCTGTTCCACGTGACCCTTACGGTTGCCGACCCGGACCCGGAAGGCCAGGTGTTCGCGCTGCCGGCCTGGATCCCGGGCAGCTACATGATCCGTGAGTTCGCCCGCAACATCGTGCGCATCCGCGCCGAGAGCGGCGGGGCGGACGTGGCGCTGGTCAAACTGGACAAGCATTCGTGGCGCGCCGCGCGCACGGCCGGCCCGTTGACCCTGCACTACGAGGTCTATGCCTGGGACCTGTCGGTGCGCGCCGCCCACCTCGACCAGACCCACGGTTTCTTCAATGGCACCAGCGTGTTCCTGCGCGTGGCCGGCCAGGAAGGTTTGGCGCACCAGGTCGATATCCAGCGTCCCCTTGATCCGGCCGCGAAAGGCTGGCGCGTCGCCACCGCCATGAAGGAACTCGGCGCGAAACGCTACGGCTTCGGCACCTATGTCGCCGGCGACTACGACGAGCTGATCGACCACCCGGTGGAGATGGGCGAGTTCGAGCTGTCCACCTTCACCGCCTATGGCATCCCGCACGACATCGTCATCACCGGCCGCGTGCCCAACCTCGACATGGCGCGCCTGCAGGCCGACCTGAAGGCGATCTGCGAAACCCAGATCGCCTTCTTCGATCCGCAGACCAGGCGCGCGCCGATGGAACGCTATGTGTTCATGACGATGGCGGTCGGCGACGGCTACGGCGGCCTGGAACACCGCGCCTCGACCGCCCTGATCTGCGCCCGCGCCGACCTGCCGTGCACGGCCAGCGCCAAGAGCGCCGAGCCGGGCGAGGGCTATCTGCGCTTCCTGGGCCTGTGCAGCCACGAGTACTTCCACACCTGGAACGTCAAGCGCATCAAGCCGGCCGTGTTCGCGCCCTACGACCTGCAGACCGAGAACTACACGCCGCTGCTCTGGCTGTTCGAGGGCTTCACCAGTTATTACGACGACCTGATGCTGGTGCGCGCCGGGATCATCGGCGAGGCCACCTACCTGAAGCTGCAGGCCAAGACCATCGGCGGCGTCCTGCGCGGCAGCGGCCGCACCAAGCAGAGCGTGGCCGATTCGAGCTTCGACGCCTGGAGCAAGTACTACCGCCAGGACGAGAATTCGCCGAACGCCATCATCAGCTATTACACCAAGGGCTCGCTCATTGCGCTGGCCTTCGACCTGACCATCCGCGCCAGGACGGGCGGCCTCAAATCGCTCGACAACGTGATGCTGGCGCTGTGGGAGCGCTTCGGGCGCGATTTCTATGCCGGGGCAGGGCGCGGCGTGACGGAAGCCGAAGTCGAGGCGATCTTCGACGAAGTCTGCGGCGCCAGGCTGCGCAGCTTGTTCGAGCGCTGGGTGCGCGGCCTGGAAGACCTGCCGCTGGCCAAGCTGTACGCCCCCTTCGGCGTCAAGCTGGTGGACGAGCGCAAGAACGCCAAGGCCTCGCTCGACGCCGGCGTCGGCCGCGACCCGGCGGGCGCCAAGCTGACCCAGGTCCATGAAGGCGGCGCCGCGCACAAGGCCGGCCTGTCGGCGCAGGACATCGTCATCGCGATCGACGGCCTGCGCGTCAACGGCAATCCGTCGAACGTCGACGCGCTGGTGGCGCGCTACCGTGTCGGCGACAAGGTGGTGGTGCATGCCTTCCGCCGCGACGAGCTGATGGCTTTCGACGTCACGCTGCAGGGCGACCGCGTGCCGTGCATCACCCTGACGCAGGCAGTCGCCGGCAAGAAGTCGTCGGCGCTAAAACGCCCCAGCGCCATCTGAGGGCATCGCCACGTAGGGTGGGCGGCTACGCCGCCCGCGCGTTCAAATACAATTTGCCACGAGGTCCGCGTGAAAACTGCTGTAAATTGCATTGCTGCCGCCGTTCTTTCCCTCGCCATCGCCCCCGCGTTCGGGCAACTCCCGGCCCCCCTGAAATCCGACGTCACCACCCGCGTCAACGCCATGTACCCCTGGCTCGACACGGTCTACAAAGACCTGCACGCCCATCCCGAGATCGCCTTCCAGGAAGCCCGCACCGCCGGCAAGCTGGCCGCCGAGATGCGCAAGCTCGGCTTCGAGGTCACCGAAAAGGTGGGAAAGACCGGCATGGTCGCGGTCCTGAAGAATGGCGCCGGCCCGACGGTGCTGGTGCGCACCGAGATGGACGGCCTGCCGATGGAAGAAAAAACCGGCCTGCCGTATGCCAGCCGCGCCCGCGCCATGAGCGACGGCCGCGAAAGCTTCGTCACCCACAGCTGCGGCCACGACGTGCACATGGCGAGCTGGCTCGGCAGCGCACGGACCCTGGTCGAACTCAGGTCGCAATGGAAGGGCACCCTGGTCTTCATCGCCCAGCCGGCGGAAGAAGTGGGCGCCGGGGCGCGGGCGATGCTCGACGACGGCCTGTTCAAGCGCTTCCCCAAGCCGGACTACGCGTTCGCACTGCATTCCTGGCCGCTGGCGCACGGGACGATCGGTTTCAATTCCGGCGCGGTCTCGTCCAATTCGGACACCATCGAATTCGTGTTCAAGGGCCGCGGCGGGCATGGCTCGGCGCCGGACAAGTCGGTCGACCCGATTGCCATCGCCGCCCGTTTCGTGGTGGACGTACAGACCGTCATCAGCCGCGAGAAGGACCCGAAGGAATTCGGCGTGGTGACGATCGGCGCCATCCAGGGCGGCACGGTCGGCAACATCATCCCGGACAGCGTCCTGGTGCGCGGCACCATCCGCTCGTACAGCCCGGCCGTGCGCGCCAAGCTGCTGGAGGGCGTGCGCCGGGTCGCGAATGCCTCCGCCGCCATGGCCGGCGCACCCGCGCCGGACTTGAAGTTCATCAGCGGCGGCGCGGCCATCGTCAACAGCGAGGCGCTGGTGGCCAGGACCGAGGCGGTATTCAAGGATGCCTTCGGCACGGAAAATGCGCAGCGCATGCCTGCGATGACGGCCAGCGAAGACTTTTCGGCCTATGTCAACGAAGGCGTGCCCTCGATGTTCTTCTTTACGGGTATTTACGATCCGAAGGCCGTGCTCGAGGCCGAGCGCGAGGGCGGCAAGCCGATCGCCTTCAACCACTCGCCGTTCTATGCGCCGGTGCCGGAGCCGTCGATCAAGACCGCGGCACAGGCGATGAGTTTCGCGGTGTTGAATGTGTTGGGGCGCTAACGCGGCCATTCACCCAAACAGCCGCTGCAACTCCACTCCCGGTTCCGGCGCCCGCATGAACGCCTCCCCAACCAGGAAGGCATGCACGTCCGCCGCGCGCATGCGCTCGACGTCCGCCGGCCCCATGATTCCGGATTCCGTCACCACCATGCGCTCCGGCGGAATCCGCGGCAGCAGCCCCAGCGTGGTCTCGAGCGACACCTCGAAGCTGCGCAGGTTGCGGTTGTTGATGCCCACGAGCCGCGTCTGCAGCTTGAGCGCCGCGGTCAGCTCGTCGCCATCGTGCACCTCGACCAGCACGTCCATGCCCAGTTCGTGGGCGCAGGCTTCCAGTTCCGCCATCAGCCCATGGTCGAGCGCCGACACGATCAGGAGGATCGCATCCGCGCCCATCGCACGCGCTTCGTAGACCTGGTACAGGTCGATCATGAAGTCCTTGCGGATGACCGGCAAGGCGCAGGCGGACCTAGCCTGGCGCAGGTAATCCACCGAGCCCTGGAAGAACTGCACGTCGGTCAGCACCGACAGGCAGGCCGCGCCGTGCTCCGCATAGCTCTGCGCGATCGCCGCCGGCTGGAAGTCCGGCCGCAGCACGCCTTTCGAGGGCGAGGCCTTCTTCACTTCCGCGATGATGCCGGCGTGGCCCGCCGCGATCTTGCCACGCAGGCTGTTCTCGAAGCCGCGGATGCCACGGCGCGCTTCGGCGTCGCTTTCCACCTCGCGGCGCAGGCTGAACAGGTCGCGGTGCTTCTTCGCCGCGGCGACTTCGTCGGCCTTGACGGCCAGGATCTTGTTGAGGATATCGGACATCAGCGGCTCCCCGCCAGCTGCCGGGTCACCTGCACGAACTGCTCGAGCTTCGCCGTGGCCGCACCCGAGGCGATCGTGGCGCGCGCCGTCGCCAATCCTTCCTCGATCGACGAAGACACCCCGGCTGCATACAGCGCGGTGCCGGCATTGAGGGCCACGATGTCGGTCGCCGGCCCCGGTTCGCCGCGCAGGGCTTCCAGCACGCGCAACTTCGATTCGGCCGTATCGGCCACTTTCAGGTTGCGGCTCGAGATCATCGACATGCCGAAGTCTTCCGGATGGATCTCGTATTCGCGGATCTCGCCGTTGACCAGTTCACCGACCAGGGTGCCGGCGCCGAGCGAGACCTCGTCCATGTTGTCGCGGCCCCAGACCACCATCGCATGCTGGGCGCCGAGGCGCTGCAGCACGCGCACCTGGATGCCGACCAGGTCGGGGTGGAATACTCCCATGAGTATGTTCGGCGCGCCGGCCGGGTTGGTCAGCGGACCGAGGATATTGAAGATGCTGCGCACGCCCAGCTCGCGGCGCACCGGCGCCACGTGCTTCATGGCCGCGTGGTGGTTGGGCGCGAACATGAAGCCGATGCCGGTCTGGGCGATCGACTGGGCGATCTGCTCGGGTTTCAGGTCGATGCAGGCGCCCAATGCTTCGATCACGTCGGCGCTGCCGCTCGAGGAGGACACGCTGCGCCCGCCGTGCTTGGCCACGCGCGCACCGGCCGCTGCCGCCACGAACATCGAGGCGCTCGAGATATTGAAGGTGTTGGCGCCGTCCCCGCCGGTGCCGACGATGTCGAGCAGCTTGGTGGTGTCGGCCATCGGCACCTTGGTCGAGAATTCGCGCATGACCTGGGCGGCGGCGGTGATCTCGCCGATGGTTTCCTTCTTCACGCGCAGGCCCATGGTCAGCGCCGCCACCATGGTCGGCGACATCTCGCCCGACATGATTTGGCGGAACAGGTGCAGCATCTCGTCGTGGAAGATTTCGCGGTGTTCGATACAGCGCAGAAGGGCTTCTTGTGGGGTGATCGGCATGGCGGGTCCAGTTCAATAAAAGCGGTGTCGGCGGGAGCCGGCTGTATCTCAGCGCACCAGAAAATTCTTCAACAGCGCATGCCCATGCTCCGACAGGATCGACTCCGGATGGAACTGCACACCCTCGATGTCGTATTCCTTGTGGCGCACGCCCATGATCTCGCCGTCGTCGGTCCAGGCGGTCACTTCCAGGCAGTCGGGCAGCGATGCGCGCTCGATCGCCAGCGAGTGGTAGCGGATCACGGTGAAGGGGCTGGGCAAGCCCTTGAACACGCCTTCGCCGGTGTGGGCGATCAGCGAGGTCTTGCCGTGCATGACCTGCTTGGCGCGGATCACCTTGCCCCCAAAAGCTTCGCCGATCGCCTGGTGCCCCAGGCACACGCCCAGGATCGGCAGCTTGCCCTTGAATTCGCGCAGGATGTCGAGCGAGATGCCGGCATCCTTCGGCGCCTTCGGGCCCGGCGAAATGCAGATGCGCTCGGGCGCCATCGTCTCGATCTGCTCGAGCGTGATCTGGTCGTTGCGCACGGTGTGGACAATCTCGCCCAGCTCGCCCAGGTACTGGACGATGTTATAGGTGAACGAGTCGTAGTTATCGATCATCAAGAGCATGTCAGAACTCCCCATCCAGGCCGTCTTGCACTTGCTCGGCCGCGCGCAGCACGGCGCGCGCCTTGTTTTCGGTTTCCTGCCATTCCATTTCGGGGATCGAATCGGCCACGATGCCCGCCGCGGCCTGCACGTACAGGTTGCCGTCCTTGATCACGCCGGTACGGATCGCGATCGCCACGTCCATCTCGCCCCCGAAACTCAGGTAGCCGCAGGCGCCGCCGTAGATGCCGCGCTTGACCGGCTCGAGTTCGTCGATCACTTCCATCGCGCGCACTTTCGGCGCACCGGTCAGGGTGCCGGCCGGGAAGGTGGCGCGCAGCACGTCCAGGTTCGACATGCCGTCTTTGAGCTTGCCCTCGACATTCGAGACGATGTGCTGCACATGCGAGTATTTTTCGATGACCATGCGGTCGGTCACCTTCACGCTGCCGGTGTCGGCGATGCGGCCGATGTCGTTGCGCGCCAGGTCGATCAGCATCACGTGCTCGGCGACTTCCTTCGGGTCCGACAGCAGCTCGGCGGCCAGCTCGGTATCGCGTTCCGGTGTCGCGCCGCGCGGGCGGGTGCCGGCGATCGGACGCAGCGTGACCTTCTTGCCGCCCTCCGGCAAGGCTTCGTTACGCACCAAAATCTCGGGCGAGGAGCCGACGATCTGCATGTCGCCGAAATTGTAGTAGTACATGTAGGGCGAGGGGTTCATCGAGCGCAGCGAACGGTAGAGCGACAGCGGCGAGTCGACATAGGGCTTGCGGATGCGCTGGCCGATCTGCACCTGCATCAGGTCACCCGCCATCACGTAGTCGTGAGCCCTGGCCACCGCCGCGAGGTAGTCTTCCTTGCTGAATTCGCGCACAGCTTCGGTACGGACGGAACTCGAGGTCACCGGCGCATCCACGCTCCGGCGCAGCATCATGCGCAGGTCCTTCAGGCGCTGGCGCGCCCTGGTATACGACTCGGGCTGGCCCGGGTCGGCGTACACGATCAGGTACAGCTTGCCCGAGAGGTTGTCGATCACCGCCAGCTCTTCGGTCAGCATCAGCTGGATGTCGGGCAGCCCGAGCGCGTCCGGCGGGGCGGTCTCGAGCAGCTTGGGCTCGATGTGGCGCACGGTGTCGTAGCCGAAGTAGCCGGCCAGGCCGCCGCAAAAGCGTGGCAGGCCGGGACGCAGCGCGACGCGGAAGCGCGCCTGGTAGGCTTCGATGAAGTCGAGCGGGTTGCCCTCGTGCGTCTCCACGATTTCGCCCTGCTTGAGGATCTCGGTCAGGTTGCCGGAGCTGCGCAGCAGCGTCGATGCCGGCAGGCCGATGAAGGAATAGCGGCCGAAGCGCTCGCCACCGACGACCGACTCGAGCAGGAAGGTGTTCTTGCCGGCTCCCTGCGACTGGGCCAGCTTGAGGTAGAGCGTGAGCGGGGTCTCCAGATCGGCGAAGGCTTCCGCGATCAATGGGATGCGGTTATAGCCCTGGTTGGCCAGCGACTTGAATTCGAGTTCGGTCATGCTTTTCTCCAGTCCGCCCAGGCAAGGGTAGGGCGGTGGTTCAGTTCAAAAAACCTGCCGGAGGACGAATGCGTCCGGCAGCAATCAACGCGGGTCAGTTAGCCCAGGATTGCCAGCGTCGCCACAGCCAGGCCTCGAGGGCGCCGGTCTGGTTGACAGTGTGTTTTTTGGTGAAAAACATGGTTGGATAAGTTCAGGTTGTCGTGCGGTTGTGGGCAGCGATCAGGTGTGCCGCGTCGAGCAGCGAATCAACTATACCATCGGATTTAATCTCTTGTACAGGCCGTCCGTGGTTATAACCATATGGCACGGTGAGCACATAACAGCCGGCCGCGCGCGCGGCGTCCGCATCGTTCGACGAGTCGCCGATGGCCACCACTTGGGAGGGCGGCAGGTCGAAGGCGCTGCACACGCCCAGCAGCGGCATCGGGTCCGGTTTCTTCTTCGGGAAGGAGTCGCCGCCATACACCAGCTCGAAATACCCGGCCAGGCCCTTCTGCGCGAGCAGCGGGGTGGTGAACGCCATCGGCTTGTTGGTGACGCAGGCCAGCCGCAGGCCGAGCGCCTTCAAAGCGGCCAGGCCTTCGAGCACGCCGTCGAACAGCACGCTGTGGTCGCCGTTGATGGCGAGGTAGTGGCGCTGGTAGCCGGCGCGCGCCTCGTCAAACGCCGCGTCGACACGCTCAGGCGCCCAGTCCAGCAGCAGCGCATCGCGCACCAGCTTTTCCGAGCCCTTGCCGATCAGCGGCTTGATGATGTCCTGCGTGACCGGCGCCAGCCCGAAGTCGGCGCGCATGCCGTTCAGGGCCGCCTCGAAATCGGGCACCGTGTCGAGCATGGTGCCGTCCAGGTCGATGATGGCGGCCCGGATGCCTGCCTCGCCGGCCTGCATCTTATTTGCCGACCTTGGCCAGCTGGGCGCGCATCTCGTCGATGACGGCCTTGTAGTCCGGCTTGCCGAAGATGGCCGAGCCGGCGACAAACGTATCGGCGCCCGCGGCTGCGGCTTCGGCGATATTGTCGGCCTTGATGCCGCCGTCGACTTCCAGCAGGATGTCGCGGCCCGACTCGTCGATCATGCGGCGGGCGATCGCGATTTTCTTGAGCGCCTGCGGAATGAAGGACTGGCCGCCGAAGCCCGGATTGACCGACATGATCAGGATCATGTCGATCTTGTCCATCACGTGGTCGAGGTAATGCATCGGCGTGTGCGGGTTGAACACCAGGCCGGCCTTGCAGCCGTTATCGCGGATCAGCTGCAGCGTGCGGTCGATGTGGTCCGAGGCTTCCGGGTGGAAGGTGATGATGTTGGCGCCGGCCTTGGCGAAATCGGGAATGATGCGGTCGACCGGCTTGACCATGAGGTGCACGTCGATCGGCACCTGCACGTGCGGACGGATCGCCTGGCATACGAGCGGGCCGATGGTCAGGTTCGGGACGTAGTGGTTGTCCATGACATCGAAGTGGATGATGTCGGCGCCGGCGGCGACGACATTGCGCACTTCTTCGCCCAGGCGGGCGAAATCGGCGGACAGGATGCTGGGAGCGATGCGGTAGGTAGTCATGGGCGGGAGTGCAGGTAAAGTGAAGCCGCTATTCTACGCCGATGAGGGAGGCAGGTGCTGTGGGAGGACGCGGGTCAGGGGCCGCGCGGAGTATCATTGTCGTTTGCGCCACATGGCGCACCGGCTCAGTAGCCGCGCATTTTCAACAATCGTATTGACGATCACGCAAGGAAATATCATGTCCGCCTACGAATTCGCTGTCACCGTCAGGACCCAGCACCTGCCGGAACAGTCCAAACCGGACCGGGACCAGTTCGTGTTCAGCTACACCATCACCATCAAGAACACGGGCAGCGTCCCCGCCCAGCTGATCTCGCGCCACTGGGTCATCCTTGATGCCAACAACACCGTGCAGGAAGTGCGCGGCCTGGGCGTGGTCGGGCACCAGCCGCTGCTCAAGCCGGGCGAAGAGTTCGAGTACACCAGCGGCACGCAGATGGCGACGGCCCAGGGCTCGATGTATGGGGAATACTTCTGCGTGGCGGAAGACGGCCACCGCTTCGAAGTGCCGATCCCGGAATTCGTGCTGACGCTGCCGCACGCGCTGCACTGATTACTGCCGTCCCCCGGCATCCCGGTCGTCCTGCGCCTCGTCTTCCGGCACATCCTTGCGGCCGGCGAACATCGTCCACCAGACGATAAAGACGAGCAGGAACAGCGCCACGCCGGCTTCCACCATCAAGATCCACATATCGTTCCTTATGCTTTCGACACGCCGCAGTGTAACCGCTTCGCTTGCCCTCGTCGCCTTTTTGGCGGCCTGCTCGTCCACGCCGCCGAAGCCCGCCGAGCCGGTGCGCATGCCGCCGCCCGTCGGGCCGGTGTATGTGCCCGAACAGCCGCCGCCGGCCCAGCCGACCCCGCCGCCGGCGCCTGCTCCCTTGTTCACCCCGACGAGCTTCAGCGCCCTGCCGGGCTGGGAGCAGGACGACTTGCGCCAGGCCTGGCCGGCCTTCATGCAATCGTGCCGGGCGCTCATCAACAAGGCGGAGTGGAAGAGCACCTGCGCCGCCGTGCGCGCCGTCGATGCAGGCGACGCGGCAGCGGTGCGCCGCTTCTTCGAGGCCTGGTTCGTGCCCAATCTGGTGCGCAGCAGCGATGGGGCGGACACGGGGCTCATCACCGGCTATTACGAGGCCATGCTGTACGGTTCGCGCAAGCGCGGCGGCGCGTTCCAGACACCGCTCTACCGCGTGCCGCCCGACCTGCTCACCGTGGACCTGGGCAGCGTCTACCCGCAACTGAAGGGCATGCGCCTGCGTGGGCGCTTGTCCGGCAAGACCGTGGTGCCCTACAGTACCCGCGCCGAGATTGCGCGCGCGCCGCTGGCAGGCAAGGAGCTGCTGTGGGTGAACGATCCGGTGGAATCCTTCTTCCTCGAAGTGCAGGGTTCGGGCCGCGTGCAACTCGACACCGGCGAAACCGTGCGCGTCGCCTACGCCGACCAGAACGGCCATCCGTATAAAACCATCGGCCGCTGGCTGGTGGAGCAGGGCGAGCTGACCGCCGAGCAGTCGACGGCCCAGGGCATCCGCGCCTGGATCGCCGCCAATCCAGGGCGCCGCCAGGAGCTGTTCAATGTGAACCCCAGCACTATCTTCTTCCGCGAAGAGAAGCTGCCGGATCCCTCGCTTGGCCCGAAGGGCGCACTCGGCGTGCCACTCACCCCGAGCCGTTCGGTGGCGATCGACCCGTCCTTCCTGCCGCTGGGCGCGCCGCTATTCCTGGCGACGACCGAGGCGGGCAGCGAGGCGCCGATGCAGCGCCTGATGATGGCCCAGGATACCGGCGGCGCGATTCGTGGCGCGGTGCGTGCCGACTTCTTCTACGGCTTCGGTCCCGATGCGATGGACAGGGCGGGCAAGATGAAGCAGCGCGGGATGATCTGGGTGCTGCTGCCGCGTCCAGCTTCTCCGTGAAGCTGCTTACCCGCTGTTCAAGACGTTACAATCGCGCGTCTACGCTCTAATCCGTCTAATTTCAAAAAAGGGGATGTCATATGGAATATGCAGATCTGCTCATCGAACACCACGGTAAAGTCGTCGTGATCCGCCTGAACCGTCCGAAGGCAATGAACGCGCTGAACGACAACATGATGAACGAGCTGGGCGACGCACTGCACCGCTTCGATGCCGATCCGGCCGTCAATGTCATCGTCCTGACCGGTAGCGACAAGGCATTCGCGGCAGGGGCCGACATCGCCGCAATGGCGAATTACACCTACACGGCAGACACCTATCCAGGCAACTATATCGGCCGCAACTGGGAACACATCCTGAATATCCGCAAGCCGGTGGTCGGCGTGGTGTCGGGCTATTGCCTGGGTGGTGGCTGCGAACTGGCCATGATGTGCGATTTCCTGATCGCCGCGGACAGCGCCAAGTTCGGCCAGCCTGAAATCAAGGTCGGCGTGACCCCGGGCGCCGGCGGCACCCAGCGCCTGCCGCGGGCGATCTCGAAATCAAAGGCCATGGACATGCTCCTGACCACGCGCATGATCGACGCCGCCGAAGCCGAGCGCACCGGGCTGGTGTCGCGCGTATATCCGGCCGAAACTGTCATGGAAGAATCGCTGAAGGTTGCCCAGAGCATCGCCGAGATGCCGGTATCGGTCGCCATGCAGATCAAGGACTGCGTCAACCAGGCCTACCAGATGCCCCTGAACGAAGGCGTGCGCTATGAGCGCCGCTATTTCCACGCGGGCTTCGGTACCCCGGCGCAGAAAGAGGGCATGTCCGCCTTCCTCGAGAAGCGCAAGCCGAATTTCGACGGGCTCTGAGTTTCTATATAGAAGGGGCGCAAGCCCCGCCGCCAGGCGCCGGCACGGCGCCTGGCGGCGAAAATACAACAGATGAATTGCCTCTTGCGTAAGCCCCGGCCGGTTGCTATAGTTCGCCTCCGCTTCGGGACACTCAGCAGTAAATTCTGATGTGACACCTGAAAATGTTAACGTAATCAAGTGGTTACGGCGACAATGGTCCGCAGAGAAATCTGCAGCGAAGCGAACGAGGGGTTGACGAGTTAAGCGAAACACTGCATAATCTCATTCCTCTGCTGCTGACGAACACAACGCTTCGACAGAACACAGCAAGGCAGCACCGAATACAGTTCTTTAACAATTTACAGTCGATAAGTGTGGGCGTTTGATGAAGGTGCCAAGGACTTCGGTTCTTGATTACTTAAATTATCAAATGTTCACAAAAAAGAAATACGTTGCTCAGCAATGAGTAACGGTCAGTATTTTGAGTGAGCGACCCGTCCGCAAGGACGGAGACAGAAATGTCTATTAAACAGAGATTAAACTGAAGAGTTTGATCCTGGCTCAGATTGAACGCTGGCGGCATGCTTTACACATGCAAGTCGAACGGCAGCGCGGGGCAACCTGGCGGCGAGTGGCGAACGGGTG
>NZ_JCASIH010000025.1:0-61594 GCF_059685935.1 Telluria sp. ZT3P39 | reverse complement strand
TTTGATGGAGAGTACGCGACCTCGATTACCTCCACACGCGTTCGAGACCGCCCTTATTGAACTGATTACCTTGGTGCAGGAGGTGAGAATTTGAGGGGAAGGGTCAGGACCTGACCCTGAAGTTGCTGAAGTTCGGACTCAACTGGAATAAGGCTGGGCTCGTGTCCGAATGTCAGACCTGACCCTGAAGTTGCTGAAGTTGTTGTTTGTCAGGAGTTAAAACGCGAAGTTGATGCCCAGCGTCCAGGCATCGGCCTTGGCGCCGGTTTTCTTGTCCTTGCCATAGCGTTCGTACTCGGCGCTGAGCGCGACACCCGGCGTGATTGAATACTGGAGGCCGAAGGCGCCGTAGATGCCGGTGTCTTGATCCTTGCGCACGATGCCGCTGGTGCTCACCTTGCGCTGGTTGTGCGCCACGCCCAGCTTGCCGTAGGCGGAGAGCTTCTCGGTGAACGGGCGCATCAGGCGCGCCGCGACATAGGTGCCGAAGCCGCCCAGGTCGATGGTGCGCGCTTCCGGTGCCGCGGTGGCCTTGCGCAGGTCGATATAGCCGCCTTCCACCGCCAGGCTGTCGCTGAAGGCGACGCCGCCGAATACCTTCGGGTTGATCTTGTTGCCGCCGCCGTTGTGCTCAAGGGCGCTGGCGGCCACGCCGGCATAGGCCTGAGGGGCGGCGCCGAGCGGTCCGGCGAGCGCGGTGCCGGCGATGCCCAGGCTCAGAGCCACGGCGGCGAAAAGTTTCTGCATTCGGTGTTGTTCCGTCTTCATGTGCACGTTTTACTATTTTTCAATTGCGAGTCGGCAAGTGAAGAAAGGATACACGGCTGCAACGCGGAAGTTGTAACAAAATGCTAGAAGACAGGCTTCTAGATACATATGCATCTATCAGTTTAAGTAATACCTAAGGAAAAAGCCCCACGCAGGGGCTTTTTCGACTGGCAACAAACGGGTTCAGATCGCTTCGGCCTCGATCCTGCGCGCCAGTTCCGGTTTCGTCGGGCGCAGCGCCTCGGTCAATTCCGAGATCGAGGATCCGCAGCCGAATACCAGCACGTCGCCCGGCTGGCAGAGCGACAATCCATGGCGGATCGCGCGGTGCACGTCCAGTTCCACGCTCAAGGAGTCGGCTTCGATTCTCCCCAGCTTGGCGCCGCGCACCAGCAGCGAGGCGGTTTCGCCTTCAGGACGGCCGCGGTTCTCGGATTCGTAGACCACCAGGTCGTCGAAACCCGCTGCGCAGGTGCGCCCGATGTCGACCAGGTCGGCGTCGCGGCGGTCGCCCGGCGCGGCCACCACGCCCACCAGCCGGCCCGCGCTCATGGCGCGCGCGCTGTCGGCCAGGGCGGCATAGGCGGCGCAATTATGGGCATAGTCGACGATGACGGTCACGCCTTCGACGTCGAACAGGTTCGAGCGCAGCGGGTTGCTCTTGCTGTCGGACACAAACGTGCGCAGGCCGTCCGCGATTTCCGCGTTGCCGAAACCGGTCGCGCTCAGGGCGGCGGCGGCCGCCAGCGCGTTGGCGATGTTGTAGCGCGCCGCCCCGCCCAGCGAGACCGGCATCTGGCGTGCGTCGAGCAGGGCTTTGTGGCGCGCGCCATTGGCCAGCACCAGGGTATTGTCCTCGAGGTAGACGCCGCGGCCGCCGTTTTCCAGGTGGCGCAGCAGCGTCGGGTTGTCGGCGTCGAGCGAGAAGTAGAGCACTTCCACGCCCTCGCGCAGGTCCTTCGCCATCGCCACGCAATAATCGTCTTCGGCATTGAGCACCACCGCGCGCGCGGCGCGCCGGGCCACCACTGCCTTGACCCTGGCCAGGTCGTCCAGGCTCTCGACGCCGTCCAAACCCAGGTGGTCGCTCGAGACGTTCAGTACCACCGCCACGTCGCAGCGGTCATAGGCCAGGCCGCGTTTCAGGATGCCGCCGCGCGCCGTCTCCAGCACCGCGAAATCCACGCACGGGTCGGACAAGATGGAGCGCGCCGAATGGTAGCCGGTGCAGTCGCCCTTCAGGGTAGGCTGGCCGTTGACATAGACGCCTTCGGTGGTGGTCACGCCGGTGCGCAGGCCCGCCATGCGGGTGGCGTGGGCGATCAGCAGCGAGGTCGTGGTCTTGCCGTTGGTGCCGGTCACCGCAACCGTCGGGATGCGGCCGTCGCAGTCGCCGAACAGGGCGTCGACGATGGCCGCGCCGGCGTCGCGCGGGGCGCCGCGGCTCGGGTACTGGTGCATGCGGATGCCGGGCGCCGCGTTCACTTCGATGATGCCGCCTTGCTGGGCGCGCAGCGGCTGCGAGATGTCCTGGCAGACGATGTCGATGCCGGCGATGTCCAGGCCGATGGTGCGCGCGGCGCGGATGCAGATCTCGCGGGTTTCTTCCGGCAGCAGGTCGGTCACGTCTTCGGCGGTGCCGCCGGTGGACAGGTTGGCATTGCCGCGCAGGTCGGCGCTCACGCCCGCGGCCAGTACGGTGTCCAGGCCGTAGCCCTGTTTGGCCAGCGTTTCCTCGGCCAGCGCATCCATCGGGATCTTGGTGAGGATGTTGGTATGGCCTTCGCCGCGCGCCGGGTTGCGGTTCTCGAGTTCGACCAGCTCGCGGATGGTCAAGTAGCCGTCGCCGGTCACGCCGGGCGGACGGCGCCAGGAGGCCGCGGCGACCTTGCGGCCGGTGACCAGCACGCGGTAGTCGCGGCCCATCAGGTGCTGCTCGACGATGATGCGGCGGCCGTAACGGCGTGCATGCTCGAAGGCGCGCGCTACTTCCTCGGGTGTGGCGCAGTTGGTGGTCACGCCCTTGCCCTGGTTGCCGTCCAGCGGCTTGATGGTCACGGCGCAGCCCAGGCGGCGCGCGACGCGCTGTGCGTCCTCCACCGACGAAACGGTATTGCCGCCCGGGACCGGCACGCCGGCCGCTTCCAGCAAGGCCTTGGTCAGCTGCTTGTCGCTGGCGATGCCGACCGCGATCGAATTGGTGGCGCCCGTGATGGTCGCCTGCAGGCGCTTCTGGCGGCTGCCCCAGCCGAGCTGGAACAGGTTCGCTTCCATCGTCATGCGCTGCGCCGGGATGCCGCGCCGGATGGCCGCCTGCACCACCGCGCCGGTGCTGGTGCCGATGGCATAGTCTTCGGCGACTTCGTGCAGGCGTGCGACGGCCGCAGCCAGGTCGTAGTCGCGCTCGCCGGCGACGGCCTCGATCAGTTCGATCCCCGTGCGCAGGGCCGCTTCGGCCACCTGCTCGGTGGTGTAGCCGCAGACGACGCGGCGCGCGCGCGCGCTGCCTGCCACTGCCAGCGTGGCGCTGAAGCCGCCGGCGGCGCCGGCCAGGCGCTGCAGTTCCATCACGACCGGTTCGAGTGCTTCCACCGGCAGCGCCTCGTCGGCCAGGCGCACGGCCGCCTCAGGCGGCAGGGCCGGCAGCAGGGCCAGCAGGCGGGCGGCGAAACCGGCGGCCTTGGTGCTTGCGTCTTCGATGACTGCCATCAGGCAGGGGCTGTCGGCATACAGGTTGGGGCCGCGCAGCAGGCGTTTTTCCTTGAGTTTCATTGGATCGGGTTCCGTTTGGTGACGTTTTCTAAAAAATCGAGCAGCTGGGGCGGCAGGCCCTTGCCGGGCGCGGCGTCGGCGGCGGGAAGGTCGAACCTGCTGCCGGCGGGGAGCAGGTGCAGGCGCACGTCGATCAGTTCCGGCGTATCGCGGTCCTTGATGTGGGCGACATTGGTGATCATGCTGCGCCCGTCGACGATGGTGACGGCGCCCTGGCCCAGCACTTCGATGCCGCTGCCGATGCCGACCACCAGGGCGGTGTCCTCGTCGATGCCGATGCCTTGCAGGTAGGGGTTCTGGGCCACCACGCTGAGCAGGCGCGACAGGCGCTGGCGCTCCGAGAAGTGCTGGTCGATCACCACCCGGTGCAGGAAGCCCAGTCCGGCGGCCAGGCTGACCGAGCCTTTTTCGGGCAGGGTCTCGGCGCGGCCCTGGGCCAGCATGTGGCCGGACATGGCCGAGGCGCCCGCGCTGGTGCCGCCGATGGTGGCGCCGCGGCGCTTGAGCGCCGCATGCATGGCCGAGTCCAGGGCGCTGCCGCCGATCAGGGCCAGCAGGCGCTTCTGGTCGCCGCCGGTCATGAAGATGCCGGTGGCTTCGTCGACCAGCTTCACGAATTCGTCGCTGTTGGCATCCTGGCGGCTGTCGATGAAGAGGTGGCTGCAGCGCTTCACGCCCAGGGCTCCGAAGGCCCGGTCGTAAACCTCCCACATTTCGGCCGCGATCTGGCTGGCGGCGGTGATGACGACGATGCTCGCGTCAACGCCGCCCGCCAGTTCCACGAAGCGGCTCAGGATGTGCATGTCGTGATGGCGGTCTTCGTGGCCGCCGATGATCACGAGATGACCGTTCTTCGGTGCTGGTTCGTTCATCGCTGTGTCATCTTCGAATAAGGCATGCCCAGGTTGGAATGGGCGCCGGCTTCGGTACGGGTCACGGCGATCAGGCCGATGCTGACGTCCTTGTCGAACAGCCCGATGCCGCGCGCCAGCGCCTGCTCGAGCGGCATGCCGCCTTCGATCCAGCCGTAGACGGTGCGCGCCAGCAGGTGGCGCATGATGTGCTCGCCGATGCCGGTGGCCGCGATCGCGCCGAACGGGCCGGCATAGAAGCCGCAGCCGATGATCGGGCTGTCGCCGACGCGGCCGAGCAGCGCGGGGGCCGAGCCGCCGGTGGAGCAGGCCACGGCGAAATGGCCGTCGGGGCCACGCACCACGGCGCCCACCGTATCGCAGGCCGTGGATTTCGGCAGCTGCAGCGGGGTCTTGTAGTTCCAGAAGCGGTCGAACAGGCGGTTGTCGATGCCGGCCATCAGGGGCACCGAGCCGGCCAGCTCTGCCGTCAGGCGGCGGTGGTCGGCGCGCTGGCGTTCGGAGACCGGCGCGCTTTCCGGCATGCCGAGGCTGCGCGCAAAGCGCTGGGCGCCTTCGCCGGCCAGCATCACGTGCGGGGTGTCGGCGATCGCGCGCGCCAGGCGCACGGGATTCTTCACGTCGCGCACGCAGGCGACGGCGCCCAGGCGCCCGCGCGTGTCCATGATCGAGGCGTCCATCTCGATGGTGGCGCCGTCCAGGCCCAGGGCGGCGCCATTGCCGGCATTGAAGCGGCCGTCGTCCTCCAGGGTGGTCACGGCTTCGATCGCGGCGTCGAGCGCGTCGCCCCTGGCTTCGAGTTGCGCCAGGGCGCGGCGCGCGGCCTGCACGCAGCCGTCTTCGTGCTCGCACGACGCGCCTGCGCCGCCATGGACCACGACGGCGCCGGCTTGTTGGGTATTGCTCATGGGTTGGGTGATCCTGTGTACTGTGCTTCGCGTGAAAATATTGTCACGCAGTCAATAACGCATTATCCGCAACAAGCCCGGCGCGCCATATCGGTAGTGTTGCCGTGTTTGTGTAAGAAGTTGCTTACAGGACTGATCCGCGCGGGGGCTCGAAGAATGCGTTGCTGCGCAGCGCGCGGCGCAGGGTGCGCACCAGTTCCAGCCGCGCGGAGGGTGTCAGATAACGCCCTATCTCTACTTGCACGCCGCGCGCCTCGATCACGACCAGGGTGCGCATCCGGGTGTCCGGCAGGCTGACCCGTGCGTGATGCGGGTCGAGGCGCACCACCCGGCGGCGCGCGCCCTCGGCATGCTCGACCAGCAGCTCGCTCCCCGCCAGGCGGATGCGTTCGTGGTCGAGCGCGTGGCGGCTGTAGTGGAGCAGGGCCGCGCCGACCGCTGCACTTTCCAGCAATGCGAAGGCCAGCACCATCCAGGCGCCGCGCAACGTGAACACCAGGGCGATGCCGAGTGTGGCGCAGCACAGCAGGGCGTAGACCAGCAGCGCCTGGCGCGGCGTCATCGAACAGTTGCGCTTCATGAGCCACTCCGCCGGGAGGGGCTGCGCGCCTGGGCTGGGACCGGTGCTCATCGGTAAATAGGCGTCAATGCCAATGTTTACCAGTTTGCCACAGCCCTGAAAATAGGCCGGCCCGGGCAGTTGATGCCGCCCGTTATCTGTTACCATACCGCCCCTTTAAAGACAAAGGTTCTTATGGCGCTCGCTTGCGGCCTTGATTTCGGCACTTCGAATTCCACAGTCGGCTGGCTGCCCGGCAGCAGCCTGCAGCCGGGCAGCCAGTCCTTGCTGGTACTGGAAGACGGCAAGGCCACCTTGCCCTCGGTCGTGTTCTTCAATGCCGACGACGAACAGGTCAGCTATGGCCGCGCGGCGCTGGCCGACTACCTGGAAGGCTATGAAGGCCGCCTGATGCGCTCGCTCAAGAGCCTGCTCGGCACCAGCCTGATCGACGGCCAGACCGAAGTCGCCGGCCGCGCGCTGCCCTTCAAGGCCCTGCTGGGCCAGTTCATCGGCGAGGTCAAGCGCCGTGCGGAAAGCCAGGCCGGGCGCGAATTCTCCAGCGCCGTGTTCGGCCGCCCGGTGTTCTTCATCGACGACGATGTCGACGCCGACCGCCGCGCCCAGGATACGCTCGAGGAAGTGGCGCGCTCCGTTGGTTTCCGCGAGATCTCCTTCCAGTACGAGCCGATCGCCGCCGCCTTCGACTACGAGTCGCAGATCGACCGCGAGGAACTGGTCCTGATCGCCGACATCGGCGGCGGCACCTCGGACTTTTCGCTGGTGCGCCTCGGGCCCGGACGCGCCGGCCGCATCGAGCGGCGCGACGACATCCTGGCCAACGGCGGCGTGCACATCGGCGGCACCGACTTCGACAAATACCTGAGCCTGGCGAGCGTGATGCCGCTGCTCGGCTATGGCAGCAGCATGCTCTCGGGCGCGGCCATCCCGTCCAGCTATTACTTCAACCTCGCCACCTGGCACACGATCAACCAGGCCTATACGCGCAAGAGCATCGCCCAGCTGGCCGACCTGGCGCGCGACGCGCGCGAGCCGGCCAAGCTGGCGCGCCTGCAGAACCTGATCGACGAACGCGCCGGCCACTGGCTGGCGATGCAGGTGGAAAGCGCCAAGATCGGCTTGTCGGGCAGCCCGACTGTCACGCTCGAACTCGACCGCCTGTCCCCGAGCGAGTCGCTGCTGGTGGAGCGCGCCGGCTTCGAAGCGGCGATCGCCCAGCTGGTCGACAGCGTCGGCGCCACCGTGCTGCGGCTGTTTTCCGAAGCCGGGGTGGAGCCGGGCGACGTGGATACGGTATTCTTCACCGGTGGCTCCAGCGGCGTGTCGCTGCTGCGCGAGCGCATCGCGGCCGTGGTGCCCGGCGCGCGCAAGGTCGAGGGCGACCTGTTCGGCAGCATCGGCGCCGGCCTGGCCCTCGACGCGCTGCGCAAGTTCGGCTGAGCCAATCCTTTTGTAGCACCTGCAAGCGACAAGGAAACAAGATGAGTGTGTTTGAACGCCCGATCGTGATGCTCGACTTCGAGACCACCGGCCTCTCGCCCGACATGGGCGACCGCATCACCGAAGTGGCCGCGCTGCGCATTGTCGGCGGCGAGATCCGCGAACGCTATGTCTCGCTGGTGAACTGCGGGGTGCGGATTCCCTCGTTCATTACCCAGCTCACCGGCATCACCCAGGAGATGGTCGATTCGGCGCCGTCCGCCGGGCGCGTGGTGCCCGAGCTGCTCGACTTCATCGGCAGCGACATGCTGTCGGCCCACAACGCCAGCTTCGACGAGAAATTCCTGAAGGCCGAAGGCTGGCGCATCGGCCGGCCCACCGCCCACACGGGCCTGGTGTGCTCGCTGAAACTCTCGCGCCGCCTGTTCCCGGGCCTGCCGAGCTACAAGCTGGGCAACCTGTCCAGCCGCCTGGGCATCCAGTTTCGCGGGACGGCCCACCGGGCCGAGGCCGATGCCGAAGTCGCCGCCGAAGTACTGCTGCACGCGGCGCGCCATCTCGGAACGACCCACGGCTTGGCGCAGGTCGCGCCCGACCTGCTGGTCTCGGTCAACAAGGTCGCCGCCGCCAAGGTGCCGGTCTTCCTCGATAAATACATGAAGCTCGAGCGCCAGCGGATCGAAGAGGCGCGCGCCGCTTGAGGCGAAACCAGGTGGCCGACGACTCCGAATTGTCCAGCGCCTTCGCGCACGACCGCAGCTGCACCCGATGCCTCGGCCCGGCGCATCTCGGCGTCCCCTGGTGCCTGGCCGCGCTCGCCATACTGGGATATTCGCTCGGCCCGCGTCCGCAAAACCTGCCGGTGTAAATACTATCCGTCCGCTCGATTGTTCCCACGCAAACCCTGGACGCCCAACTCTCTTAAAATTTTAGCAACGACGGGAGCTTCGTGTTCGAGCTGCTTCCCGCGTTGCCGGAATCGCCGAGCGTGCTGCAAGGGTGGAGGGGGAAGGGATGAATCGCCAGAACGCTGCCCGCGACGGGTACGAAGTCTTCCTGTGGTTCCATCCCGCCGCCGTGCGCGGCAACGCTTACG
The DNA here is from genome assembly GCF_059685935.1 of Telluria sp. ZT3P39. Lineage (NCBI taxonomy): Bacteria > Pseudomonadati > Pseudomonadota > Betaproteobacteria > Burkholderiales > Oxalobacteraceae > Telluria > Telluria sp. ZT3P39. Next base: position 53,158 of record NZ_JCASIH010000025.1, on the reverse strand, counting down.
CGCAGTACAACCTCGGCCTGCTCTACAAGCAGGGCGAGGGCGTCGAGCGTAACGAAACCCTCGCCCTCAAATGGATGAAGCGCGCCGCCAGCCAGGGACTGGCGGCGGCGCAGAACCATCTCGGCGCCATGTATTGCAATGCCAAGGGCGCCCAGCGCAGCGACGAGCTGGCCGCCTGGTGGTTCGGGCGCGCCGCCGCGCAGGGCGATCCATCGGCCCAGCAGAACCTGGGCCTGCTCTACCGTAAGGGGCGCGGCGTGGCGCAATCCCACGACATGGCCTTCGGCTGGTTCTACCGCGCCGCCGAGCAGGGCCTGGCCAGCGCCCAGAACGTGCTGGGCGAATGCTATCTGCGCGGGCTGGGCGTGCCGGTCAGCCATCCGCTGGCCATGGCCTGGTTCCGCAAGGCCGCGCGCCAGGGCCATGCTCCGGCCCAGCTCAATCTCGCCCTCATGTACCGGCGCGGCGAAGGCGTCGAGGCCGACGACGCCCAGGCGCTGTGCTGGTTCCGCCAGGCCGCCGCACTGGGCGACCCGGTGGCCCAGCGCTACCTCGGCGTCGCCTACGCACAAGGGCTGGGCGTGCAGCCCGATCCCGAGCGCGCGGTCGCCTGGCTCGAGCGCGCCGCCCTGAAAAACGACACCGACGCCCAGTATGCGCTGGCCACCCTGCTGGCGGCCGGCCACGGCTCCGGCGACGACGAGCGCGCCCTGGCCTGGTTCGTACGCGCGGCCGACCGCGGCCACGCCCAGGCCCAGTACTGCGCCGGCGCGATGCTGGCCACCGGCCGCGGCGCGCCTTGCGACCCGGGACGCGCGGTCGACTGGTATCTGCGCGCCGCCGAGCAGGGCGCGGCCAATGCCCAGTTCAGCCTGGGTGTCATGTACGCCAAAGGCGAGGGCGTGGCGCGCGACGAGGCGCGCGCGGCCGAATGGTACCGGCGCGCGGCCCAGCAGGGCGACGCCAGCGCCCAGAACAACCTCGGCGTGCTGTACGCCAACGGCCAGGGCCTCCCGCACGACGACACCCTCGCCGCCTACTGGTACCGACAGGCGGCCGAGCAGGGCCATGCGCTGGCCCAGTACAACCTGGGCGGCATGGTCAACAGCGGGCGCGGCGTCGAGCGCGACCCGCTGCGCGCCTACATGTGGATGCTGCTCGCCGCCGGGGCCGAACAAGGCGCGCGCCGCCCGCGCGGCCCGCGGCCGGACAAGCCGGGCACGGGCGGCGGCGCCTGGGGCAGGGCGCTGGCCAGCCGGGTGCAGTCGGCGCGCCGCCAGCGCCGTCCGGGCGCAAGTCACTGAGGTTCGACCCTCGACTTCCATGCCTGCCGGGTAGCCGCCCGGCGCGCCCGTATTCACGGGCTTTCCCATCCATAGGCGGGGGCCGAAATTCGCGTTATGATGGCCTGCGGCACTTGCCGACCCCATGAATAACTCGAACGAGACCTACATGATCCTGAGACACGCAACGCTCGTCACCCTGCTGGCTGCAGCCTTCGGCGCCAACGCGGCGCCGGCACAAAACTGCCCGGCTAACGGAACCGCATCTGGCCCAACCGTGACCTACCCGGTCACGAAAACGACCGCCCAGCTTGATAACTACCACGGCACCACGGTGGCCGACCCTTACCGCTGGCTCGAAGACGCGAACAGCGCCGAGACCAAGGAGTGGGTCACGGCCCAGAACAAGGTGACCCAGGCCTACCTGGCCCAGATCCCGCAACGCGCGGCGATCCGCGAGCGCCTGACCAGGCTGTGGAACTACGAGCGCTTCAGCGTCCCGGGCAAGGAAGGCGGGCGCTATTTCTACACCCGCAACGACGGCCTGCAGAACCAGTCGGTCCTGTTCACCCAGAAGAGCCTGGGCGACACCCCGCGCGTGCTGCTCGACCCGAACACCCTGGCCGCGGACGGCACCATCGCGCTGGCCGGCATCGAAGTGAGCCCCGACGGCAAGCTGCTGGCCTACAGCACTGCCGCCTCGGGTTCGGACTGGAACGAGATCCGCGTGCGCGACATCGAGTCCGGCAAGGATCTGGAAGACCACGTCAAGTTCGTCAAGTTCTCGAGCACCGCCTGGACGAAGGATGGCAAGGGCTTCTTCTACAGCCGCTACGACGAGCCGAAGGAAGCCACCAAGCTGGCCGACGTCAACTACTTCCAGAAGCTGTACTTCCACCGCATCGGCACCCCGCAAAGCGCCGACACCCTCGTGTACGACCGCGCCGACCAGAAGGAATGGGGCTTCGGCGGCCAGACCACCGACGACGGCCGTTACCTGATCATCACGACCACCAAGGGCACCGCGCCGAAATACCGCGTGTCGTACAAGGACCTGAGCAAACCGGATTCGAAGGTGATCGACCTGGTCGACAACTTCGACGCCGGCTACACCTTCATCGACAACGTCGGCAGCGTGTTCTACTTCTCCACCGACCGCAACGCGCCGAAGAAACGCATCGTCGCGATCGACGTCACCAAGCCGCAGGAAGCCAACTGGAAGGTGATCGTTCCCGAGAACGCCGACACCCTGGCCGGCGCCGACATCATCAACAACCAGCTGGTGCTGGAATACCTGAAGGATGCGCGCAGCGTCGTGCGCGTGCACGACCTCAAGGGCAAACCGGTGCGCGAGATCGCCCTGCCGGGCATCGGCTCGGTAGGCGGCCTGTCGGGCAAGCGGGGTGAAGCGGAAACCTTCTACTCGTTCACCGGCTTCACCACCCCGACCACGATCTACCGCCTCGATATGAAGACCGGCAAGAGCACCGTGTTCCGCCAGCCGAAGGTCGACTTCAACCCGGCGGACTATGAAACGCGCCAGCAGTTCTTCACGAGCCGCGACGGCACCAGGGTGCCGATGTTCATCGTGTCGAAAAAGGGCCTGAAGATGGATGGCTCGAACCCGACCTATCTGTACGGCTACGGCGGCTTCAACATCTCGATGACCCCGGGCTTCTCGCCGGCCAACCTGGCCTGGATGGAAATGGGCGGCGTCTATGTGGTGGCCAACCTGCGCGGCGGCGGCGAATACGGCGAAGCCTGGCACCAGGCCGGCACCAAGTTGCAGAAGCAGAACGTGTTCGACGACTTCATCGGCGCGGCCGAATGGCTGGTCGCCAACAAGGTGACCTCGCCGAAGAAGCTGGCGATCGGCGGAGGTTCCAACGGCGGCCTGCTGGTGGGCGCGGCCATGACCCAGCGCCCCGAACTGTTCGGCGCGGCGATTCCTGCCGTGGGCGTGATGGATATGCTGCGCTTCCACAAGTTCACCATCGGCTGGGCCTGGACCTCGGACTACGGCTCGTCGGAGAACCCGGAAGAGTTCAAGGCCCTGGTCAAGTACTCGCCGCTGCACAACCTGAAGTCGGGCACCTGCTACCCGGCGACCATGGTCACCACCGCCGACCACGACGACCGCGTGGTCCCGGCGCACAGCTTCAAGTACGCCGCCGCGGCCCAGGCTGCGCAGGCCGGCAGCGCCCCGATCCTGATCCGCATCGACACCAAGGCGGGACATGGGGCGGGCAAGCCGACCACCAAGCAGATCGAGGAAGTGGCGGATCGCTGGGGTTTCCTGGCGCGCGAGCTGAAGGTGGGTGAAGGCGAGAAGGCGGTGGGCGGTAGCCACTAAGCCGCAAGTGCCCGGCGTATGCCGGGTATAAATGACAACGGCCGCCCGGGTGATCGGGCGGCCGTTGTTGTTTTCGGATGCTTGTGGTTCGCGACGAACTGAGGTCCCGGCCTGCGCCGGGACCTAAGTCTGTGCGAGCCGCGCACAACGCGGTGACGCGGCGACGCGGCGCTGATTACCGTTGCACAACCACCAGCAAAGCCTTCGCCTCCGTCTTCCCCGCATTGCGAATCACATGATCATGGTCCGCCGGATAGCGCGCCGTCCCGCCATGCTTGATCCTGCGCTTCTCCGCCCCCACTTCCAGTTCGACCGCCCCTGAAAGCACGGTCAGGTGCTCGCTGGTGCCCGGATCGTGCGCCTGCGATTTCAGCTCGCCACCCGGCGCCAGGGTCAGTTCGTACCATTCGTACTTGCCGGCCAGGTCCATCGGGCCCAGAATGCGCAGTGAATAGCCGGCATGGGCGCCGGGCAGGGTAGGGGTTTCATGGGCGTCGACCACGCGGATCAGGTCCACCGAGCGCACCTCGGACGACAGCAGCTCGCCGATCTCCACGCCCAGGGCATTGGCCAGGCGCCAGGTGATGGCAATGGTCGGATTGGCCTTTTCGCGCTCGATCTGCGATAGCATCGACTTGGACACCCCCGCGATGCGCGACAGGTCTTCCAGGGTCAGGCCGCGCGCCAGGCGCATCCGCTGCAGCGTGGCGCCCACCTCGGGCGGGGCGTTATTTGTTATGGTTTTCGTCATTGCCGTCATAGTTCGCTGCGTTTGCCCCGGCGGCTTGCCAAGTACATTAGCTAGGGGTAATATTCAATATATTGAATTTTCGTTCGGCATACAGAACTCGGTTCTTTGAATCGAACGGATCCAACGGTACAACACCGCCAACCGCCGGTCAAGCCGGAACAATTAGGGAGTGGGACACATGAGCGATCAAGCATTCTATAGCGGCCTTCAACAGAAGCTCGAAACCCTGCGCAGCGACGGCCTGTTCAAGCCGGAACGCGTGCTGGCCTCGCGCCAGGGCGCTGAAGTCGTCGCGCAAGATGGCCGTACCTTGATCAACATGTGCGCCAATAACTACCTGGGCCTGTCGGGCGACCCGGAAACCCAGAAGGCCGCCGCCGCCGCGCTGGAAAAATACGGCTACGGCTTGTCCTCGGTGCGCTTCATCTGCGGCACCCAGACCGTGCACAAGGAACTCGAGGCCAAATTGTCCGAATTCCTCGGCACCGAAGACACCATCCTGTACGCGGCGGCTTTTGATGCCAACGGCGGCGTGTTCGAGCCGCTGTTCGACGAGAACGACGCGATCATCTCGGACGCCCTGAACCACGCCTCGATCATCGACGGTGTGCGCCTGTGCAAGGCGGCGCGCTACCGCTATGCCAACAACGACATGGCGGACCTCGAAAAGCAGCTGATCGCCGCCACCGAAGCCGGCAAGCGCCACAAGATCATCGTCACCGACGGCGTGTTCTCGATGGACGGCACGATCGCCCAGCTGGACAAGATCGTCGCACTGGCGGAGAAGTACGGCGCCCTGACCATGATCGACGAATCGCACGCCTCCGGCTTCATGGGCGCGACAGGGCGCGGCACCCACGAGCACTGCGGCGTGATCGGCAAGATCGACATCATCACCGGCACCCTGGGCAAGGCCCTGGGCGGCGCGATGGGCGGTTTCACTTCGGGCCGCAAGGAAGTCATTGAGACCCTGCGCCAGAAGTCGCGTCCTTACCTGTTCTCGAACACGCTGGCCCCGATGATCGCCGGCGCCAGCCTGGCGGTGCTGGACCGCATTTCGAAGTCGACCGAACTGCGCGACCGCCTGATGGATAACACCGCTTACTTCCGCAAGCAGATCGAGCGCATCGGCTTCACCATCAAGCCGGGCACCCACCCGGTGGTGCCGGTGATGCTGTTCGAGGCGCCGATTGCGCAGAAATTCGCCGCCCGCATGTTCGAACTGGGCGTGCTGCTGTCGGGCTTCTTCTACCCGGTGGTGCCGATGGGCCAGGCGCGCGTGCGCGTGCAGCTCTCCGCCGCCCACACCCGCGAGCAGCTCGACACCGTGCTGGCTGCCTTCGAGCAGGCCGGCCGCGAACTCGGCATCCTCAAGAATAACTAATCAAAGCTTTAGAACGGAAACGACATGGAACGCATCCTCATCATCGGCGCAAACGGCCAAATCGGCAGCGAACTGGTCACGGCACTGGCAGAGCAGCACGGCCAGGACAATGTGATCGCCTCGGACATCAGCACGAACAATGTGTACGGCGCGGCGCGCTACATGCAGCTGGACGTGATGGACAAGGACCGAATGGCCAGCCTCGTCGATGCCGAGGGCATCACCCAGGTCTACCAGCTGGCGGCGCTGCTGTCGGCCACCGGCGAAAAAGCGCCGCTCAAGGCCTGGTCGCTGAACATGGACGGCCTGCTCAACATCCTGGAAGTGGCGCGCGAGCGCGGCGAAGCGGGCAAGCCCTTGAAAGTCTTCTGGCCCTCGTCGATCGCCGCCTTCGGTCCGAACACCCCGGCTGAAAGCACCCCGCAGTACACGGTGATGGACCCGACCACGATCTACGGCATCAGCAAGCTGGCCGGCGAGCGCCTGTGCGAGTACTACCACAGCAAGTACGGCGTGGACGTGCGCTCGATCCGCTATCCGGGCATCATCAGCTACAAGTCGCCTCCGGGCGGCGGTACCACCGATTACGCGATCGCCATCTTCCACGCGGCGCTCAAGGGCGAGACCTACGAATGCTTCCTGGGACCGGAAACGACCCTGCCGATGATCTACATGCCGGACGCGATCCGCGCTACCATCGAGCTGATGGACGCGGCGCCAGAAAAAGTCCTGATCCGCTCTTCGTACAACGTGGCCGGCGTGTCCTTCAACCCGCGCGAGCTGGCTGCCGCCATCAAGAAGGCGCAGCCGGAATTCGAGGTTGCTTACAAGCCGGACAGCCGCCAGGCGATTGCCGATTCCTGGCCGAAGAGCCTGGACGACAGCCGCGCGACGGCAGACTGGGGCTGGAAGGCCAGCATCGGCATCGAGGAGATGGTCGCCAGCATGCTGAAGAACATCGACGTCGGTATCACTGCCTGAGCGTCGGCGTAAAACCACAACAATAAAAAACGAAAATAGTCGAGACAAACTGATGGACATGAGTGTATTTGATCTGTTCAAGATCGGGATTGGCCCATCGAGCTCCCATACCGTGGGCCCGATGGTGGCGGCGCGCCGCTTTCTGCTGGAATGCGGTTCGCTCGAGAATGCGGTCGGCGTCGAGGCCCACCTGTATGGTTCGCTCGCCCTGACCGGCGTCGGCCACGCGACCGACAAGGCCGTGATTCTCGGCCTGATGGGTGAAACCCCGCAGGACATCGATCCGGATACGGTCGAGGACAAGCTGGCCGAAGCGGAGCTCGACGGCGTGATCCGCCTGCTCGGCACGAAAGAGGTGCCGTTCACGCAGAAGGCCTCATTGGTCTGGCACAAGGCCTCGACCCTGCCGGAACACCCGAACGGCATGCGCTTCGTGCTGCAGCTGGCGGACGGCAGCCTGATCGAACGCATCTACTACTCGGTCGGCGGCGGCTTCATTACCGCCGCGGGCGAAAGCCAGGCGCGCGCGGAACAAGCGCCGACGGTGCACATTCCGTTCCCGTTCGCGACCATGGAGCAGCTGCTGGCGCTGGGCAAAGAGCACGGGCTGTCGATCCCGCACATGCTGCGTGCGAACGAACTGGCGCGCATGAGCGAAGCCGAGCTCGATGCTGGCCTCGACCGCATCTGGGCCGTGATGCGCGACTGTATCGCTCATGGTCTCGTCACCGAAGGCCAGCTTCCGGGCGGCCTGAACGTCAAGCGCCGCGCGGCCAAGCTGTGGAAGGCGGCGCACTGCGATCTCGGCAACCGCATTAACGAATTGCCGCACGACGCCACCCACCAGGTGACGCTGTATGCGATGGCGGTGAACGAAGAAAACGCCGCCGGCGGGCGCGTCGTCACGGCGCCGACCAATGGCGCGGCCGGCATCATCCCGGCCGTCGTGCGCTACTACGCCGAAGACTGCCGCCCGAGCGATGCGGTGGCGGGCATCCGCGTCTTCCTGCTCACAGCCGCCGCGATCGGCATGCTGTGCAAGAAGAACGCCTCGATCTCGGGCGCCGAAGTGGGCTGCCAGGGCGAAGTCGGCGTGGCCTGCGCCATGGCGGCGGCCGGGCTGGTGGCGGCGCTGGGCGGCTCCAACGAGCGCATCGAGAACGCCGCCGAAATCGGCATCGAGCACCACCTGGGCATGACCTGCGACCCGATCGGCGGCCTGGTGCAGATTCCCTGCATCGAGCGCAACGGCATGGGCGCGATCAAGGCGATCACCGCCGCCTCGCTGGCCATGAAAGGCGACGGCACCCACTTCGTCAGCCTGGACAACGTCATCGAGACGATGCGCCAGACCGGGGCCGACATGCAGGTGAAGTACAAGGAAACCTCGCTGGGCGGGCTGGCGGTACACGTCATCACCGTCAACCACGCCGCTTGTTAAGCCTTAGCGCTGCTGCCTGACGAAGGCCGCGATCCGCGCCAGCGCCGCTGGCGCGATCGTTTCCTCGATCTTGTCGTACTCGTTCGTATTGCCGGTCTTCGCGGTCTGGAACAGGTGGTTCAGCGAGGGCATGACCGCTGACTCAACCCGGCGGTTGCCGCCCGCCTTGAGCGCCTTGGCGATCCCCGCCAGGTTTTCTTCGGCCGGCACCTGGTGATCCAGGCTGCCGTTCAATGCCAGCACCGGCGCCTTCACCTTGCGCCAGTCCGTTTGCGGATTTTGCAGCAGCATGGTGCGCAGGTGTGGCTTCCCGGCTTCCGCCATCGACAGCGAACCGACGTTCATCCCGTGTTTTTCCACCAGTGCCTGGTCTTCCGGGCTCAGGCTCGCATGCAGCGCCTTGAGCGCCGCCATGCGCGGCTGCGGCTCGGCATGGGCGAGGATCGTTTCGTACCAGGCGCGGACATAGGACATCAGCCGCTCGACTTCAGCCGGCCCGGCGCCGTTGTCCTTGGCGACGATGCGGTCCTGCAGCAGGATCAGTTCATGGCCGGACAGTCCCACCCCCGCCAGCGAGACGATGAAGTCGACCGTTCCAGGGGCGCGCGCGGCTACCGCGGCGGCAATGCCCGGCCCTTCGCTCAGGCCGACGATGCCGACCCGCCCGAATTCCTTGCGTCCATCCATGCCCTTCATGATCGCACCGAGGTCGCCGACCAGCTGGCTGGTGGTCAGCTGTGCATAGTCGCCGGTCGAGCGGCCATTGCCGCGCTTGTCGTAGCGCAGCACCGCAATGCCCCGGCGCGCCAGGTAGTCGGCCATGACCAGGAACTGCTGGTGCCCGGCCACCTCGCTGTCGCGGGTGGCCGGCCCGGTTCCGGTGACCAGCACCACCAGGTTCGGACGGGTCTTGCCGCGGGGAGTCGTCAGGGTCGCGCTGAGCACGATGCCATCCGGGGCGGTGAAGTTCAGTTCCTGCTCCGAGTAGGGGAAAGGACCCTTGGGAGTCTGCGGGCGCGACTTGCGCGGGTATTCCGCGACCTGATGCAGAGGGAAGGAGAAGGACCGGCCGCCCTGGGAAAACACGCCATCGAAGTGGTCGTTCGCCCAGGTCATCTTCAGGGTGGCGACGTTCAGGTCGATCTCGACCGTATTGCCATCTTCCTTGACGCTCGACACCGGCTGGTCGTAGGCTCCCTGGTCGGGACTGGCGATGCTCGCCCACAGCGAGCCATCGGCGCGGGCGTAGAACTCGGCGCCGATCTTGAGGGTCGGGCCCTTGGGAATGACCATGTCGCCGAGCCAGCGGCCCTGGTGATCCTTGACGGGACCGGCGTGGACGGCACAGGGAAGGGCGAGCAGGAGGGCCAGGCTGAGTGCGCTGCGAAGTAGGGGCATCTTGTTTATTCGTTCCAGGTGGGTTGACGGGGGAGTACGACGGACTCATCCTGACGCGCGAATGTGGAGGAAAGATGGAGCGCCGGGGTACCCTTCGCGACAGGCGCTATAATCAAGTTTCCACTTGTGCCGTCATCGGATCGTTCAACGTATGCAATATGTGTCCACCCGCGCCACGAGCGCGTCCGCAGCACGCAATCCCCAGCACTTTTCCGACATCCTGCTCGCCGGCCTGGCCCCGGACGGCGGCCTCTACCTGCCCGAAGACTATCCGCAGGTAAGCAAGGCAGAGCTCGATGCGTGGCGTTCGCTGTCTTATGCCGACCTGGCCTTCGAGATCCTGCGCAAGTTCGCTACCGATATCCCTGACGCCGACCTGCGCGCCCTGACCGCGAAAACGTACACGCCGGAGGTCTACCGCAACGCGCGTCCCGACGAATCGGCCGCCGAGATCACTCCGCTGCGCGTGCTGGAAGAAGGCCCGCAGGGCAAGCTGGTGCTGCAGGCGCTGTCGAACGGCCCGACCCTGGCCTTCAAGGACATGGCCATGCAACTGCTCGGCAACCTGTTCGAGTATGCGCTGGCGAAAAACAACGATGCCTTGAACATCTTCGGCGCCACCTCGGGCGACACCGGCAGCGCCGCCGAATACGCGATGCGCGGCAAGCGCGGGGTGCGCGTATTCATGCTCTCGCCGCATGGGAAGATGAGCGCCTTCCAGACCGCCCAGATGTTCAGCCTGCAGGACCCGAACATCTACAACATCGCGGTCGAGGGCGTATTCGACGACTGCCAGGACCTGGTCAAGGCGGTGTCGAACGACCTGTCCTTCAAGGCGCGCCACAAGATCGGCACCGTCAATTCGATCAACTGGGCGCGCGTCGTCGCGCAGGTGGTCTATTACTTCCGCGGCTATCTTGGGGCCACTTCCAGCAACGACCAGAAAGTCTCCTTCACCGTGCCGTCGGGGAATTTCGGGAACATCTGCGCCGGCCATATCGCGCGCATGATGGGCCTGCCGATCGACAAGCTGGTCGCCGCCACCAACGAGAACGACGTGCTCGACGAATTCTTCCGCACCGGCCGCTATCGGGTGCGCAAGCCTTCCGAGACCTGGCACACCAGCAGCCCGTCGATGGACATCTCGAAGGCATCGAATTTCGAGCGCTTCGTCTACGAGCTGGTGGGCCGCGACTCCGAGCGCACGCATGCGCTGTTCCGCAAGGTGGACACCCACGGCGGCTTCGACCTCTCGGGCGGTCCGGGCAGCGATGGCGACGAATGGAAGCTCAGCAAGCAGTATGGCTTCGCCTCGGGCAAATCCACCCACGCCGACCGACTGCAGACGATCCGCGATGCGGCAGACGACTATGGCATCACGATCGACACCCATACCGCGGACGGCATCAAGGTCGCGCGCGAACACATGGCGCCTGGCGTGACCATGATCGTGCTGGAGACCGCGCTGGCCGCCAAATTCAACGAGACCATCCTCGACGCACTGGGCACGGATGCCGAGCGTCCGCCAGGTTTCGAGGACATCGAGTCGCTGCCGCAGCGCTTTGTCGTGATGCCGGCCGAGGTCGAGCGCATGAAGGCGTATATCGCCGAACATACGGGGCTGTGAGATGAAGCCACCCATGCTTTCCGTGCGCGACGCACTGGCCCGGCTGCTCGATGCCGCGCGTGCCGTAGAAGGTGTCGAGCGCGTGCCGACGCTCGAGGCCAACGGCCGTGTGCTGGCCGAAGACCAGCGCTCGCTTCTCAACGTGCCCTCGGCCGACAATACCTCGATGGATGGCTATGCCGTGCGCGCCGAAGATTGCGCGAGCGGCAGCGCGACCCTGCGCGTGGCCCAGCGCATCCCGGCCGGCAGCGTCGGCCAGCCTTTGGAACCCGGCACCGCCGCGCGCATCTTCACCGGCGCCATGATTCCGCCAGGTGCGGACGCGGTGGTGATGCAGGAGCAGTGCGAAGCGGTGGGCGACAGCGTCACCGTGCACCACGCGCCGCGCGCCGGCGAATGGATCCGCCGCACGGGCGAGGACGTGATGGAGGGCGCGGTCATCCTGCCGGCCGGCACCCGCCTGCGCAGCCAGGAGCTGGGCCTGGCCGCATCCGTCGGTCTGGCCCGGTTGCCGGTCCTGCGCCGGGTGCGGGTCGCGGTCTTCTTTACGGGCGACGAGCTGGCCATGCCGGGCGAGCCGCTCAAGCCGGGCGCCATCTACAATTCGAACCGCTTCACCTTGCGTGGCCTGCTGGAGAATTTCGGCTGCCAGATCAGCGACTTCGGCATCGTGCCCGATTCGCTGGATGCCACCCGCGCGACCCTGCGCCGCGCGGCGCAGGAGCACGACCTGATCATCACCTCGGGCGGCGTGTCGGTCGGCGAGGAAGACCACATCAAGCCGGCGGTCGAGGCGGAAGGGCGGCTGAACATGTGGCAGATCGCCGTCAAGCCGGGCAAGCCGCTGGCCTTTGGCGAAGTGCGCCGGGAGAACGAAGGTTCAGCGTACTTCATGGGCCTGCCGGGCAATCCGGTCTCGAGCTTCATCACCTTCCTGCTGTTCGTGCGGCCTTTCCTGCTGCGCCTTCAGGGCGCCGGCGGGGCGGTGGAGCCACGCGGCTACTCGGTGCGCGCCGACTTTTCATTGCCAAAGGCCGACCGCCGCAACGAATTCCTGCGCGTGCGCCTGAACGCCGCCGGGGGGCTGGACCTGTTCCCGAACCAGAGCTCGGGCGTGCTGACCTCGACGGTCTGGGGCGACGGGCTGGTCGACAATCCGCCGGGCCAGGCCATTAGCGAGGGCGACCTGGTTCGCTTCATCCCGTTCGCGGAATTACAGCATTAGGAAAAGCATGAAGATCACGTTACGGTACTTCGCGTCGGTACGCGAAGCGGTGGGAATGGGGCAGGAAGCGATTGAATTGCCGGGCGAGGCGGTTACGGTCGGCGAGGTGCGCGAGGCATTGGTCGCGCGCGGCGGCGCGTGGGCGGAGGCCCTCGGGCCGGAGCGCGCGGTGCGCATGGCGCACAAGCAGGTGATGTGCGCCCCAAGCCAGGAAGTCGACGACGGCGCCGAAGTCGCCTTTTTTCCGCCCGTGACAGGCGGGTAGGGTGGTCGGCTCTGCCGACCGCGCGTTCAAACCGAGCATGAAAAGACGTAGCGCGACTCTTCATCGTTTAGTAGAACGCGCGGTCGGCGAAGCCGACCACCCTACAATTTAGATCATGGCGATGGATTGCTCGGCCAGTTCCAGCAGCTTCGCGCAATTGCTATTTCGCTCGCCAAACTCGCGCCAGGCATTGGTGCGGGCGATCGACTGCCATTTGCGCAGGGCTTCCGCATTCATGTCCACGACCCGGGCGCCGGTGGCCTGGTAGACCGAGGCCACGGCTGCATCGTCCGCACGCGCGGCCTTCAATGCAAAGGTCTCCAGGTCCGCACCGACGGCCATCACGGCTGCCTGCTGCTGCTTGCTCAGGCGGTCGAACACCGTGCGCGACATCATCAGGGGCTCGAACATGAACCAGTAGGCGCCGCCGCGCGCGGTGGTGAGCGAGCGCGCGCTGTCCTGCAGGCGGAAGGACATCAGCGAGGTCGACGAGGTGAGGGCCGCGTCGAGGGTCCCGGCGCGCATCGCGGCCTGGATCTCGTTGGACGGCATGTTCACGACGGTGGCGCCGGCGTCGAGCAGCAGGCGGTCCATCTCGTGCGAGCCGCCGCGCACCTTCAGGCCGGCCACGTCTTCCGGATGCAGGATCGGCTTGCCGCGCGAGGCGACGCCGCCGGCCTGCCAGATCCAGCTGACCACCACCAGGCCCTGTTCGTTCAGGATGCGGGTCAGCTCGCGCCCGACCGGGGCGTTCTTCCAGCCGTAACCCTGCTCGTAGGAAGTCACCAGGCCGGGCATCAGGCCGATGTTCGCTTCCGGCGCCTCGGCGCCGGCATAGGACAGCGGCACCAGGGCCATGTCCAGCGCGCCGCTGCGCAGCGCCGGGAACTGGGCGTTCGCGCCCATCAGGCTCGAGCCGGGATAGATCGAGAATTTCAGGCCGCCGCGGGTGCGGCGTTCGACGTCGGCCGCGAACATGCGGCACAAGCGGTCACGGAAATCGCCCTGGGCGATGCTGCCGCCGGGGAACTGGTGCGAGATCTTCAGATTGTTTGGCTGCGCCCATGCGGACTGCATCCATAGCGGCGTGGTCGCGATTGCGCCCAGCATCGCCCTGCGGGACATTGCTGCCCTGGTCATTACCGACATACACATCCTCCAAGATGATAAGACAACACGCTCGTAGAATCGTGGCGGCCTCGCACATTACAGCTCGTTGTACGGGCGTCATCGTTCCTTGTAGCGGGTACAAGAATATTCCTGCCAGATCTATTGTCAAGCGGAATCTTGTGGATATGGCAAATACATACCCTGGAGGATGAAAAGCTCAGCGCTTTTTGGCCGGCTTGTCGGGGCAGACGACGCAGGGCGCGCCCTGTTTCGCCTGGTAGTAGCGCGAGCCGATGAAGATGGCCGCCGCCAGCACCGCCCAGGCCAGCGATTCGCGCCAGGCCGCCCCGAAGGCTTCGCCGCGCAGGGTGTCGACCGCTTCGATCAGCAGGAACATCGAACCGGCGGCCAGCAGGTACTGGCCGCTCCAATAAATAAACTGTCGCATGGGTGCTCTTTCAGGGATGGTTGAGGAAACGGACGGGTGCTTCGAAGCGCTCGGCCGGCGCGGTGCGTTCATGGAGTCTGCGCATCGGGAATGAAAATCGATTCGATCGCCTGACCGAACAGGCGGGCAATCGCAAAGGCGAGCGGCAGGCTGGGGTCGTAGCGGCCGGTCTCGATGGCGTTGACGCTCTGGCGCGAGACCTGCAGCATTTCGGCCAGTTCGGCCTGGCTCCAGCCGCGTTCGGCCCGCAGGGCCCTGATATGGTTGTTCATCGGCTCTTCAGGCGGCGCAGCACGCAGGGAAAGTAAAGTATGCTTTACATCGTGGGCGCGAATATCCATGGTGTCAAGCTCCCTTTACATTTTTAGGCGGGGCGCATTTCGACTACAATGCCGCTCCTTTCCCGCCCTTCGTTTTCGCCATGACCGAGTCTTCCCAGGAACCCCAACGCGTTGCCGTGATCGGCGGCGGCCCCGCCGGCCTGATGGCGGCCGAAACGCTCAGCGCGGGCGGGGTGCAGGTGGACGTGTATGACGCCATGCCCTCCGTGGGCCGCAAGTTCCTGCTGGCCGGGAAAGGTGGGATGAACATCACGCATTCGGAAGCCATGCCCGACTTCCGCCGCCGCTACGGCGCGCGCGAGGATGAGGTGGCGCGCTGGCTGGAGGCGTTCGAGCCGCAGGCGGTGCGCGACTGGATCCACGGCCTCGGCGTCGATACCTTCGTGGGCACTTCGGGCCGCGTCTTCCCGACCGACATGAAGGCCGCGCCCCTGCTGCGCGCCTGGCTGCACCGCCTGCGCGAATCCGGCGTGCGCTTCCACATGCGGCACCGCTGGCTGGGCTGGCAGGATGGAAAGCTGCGCATCGCGACCCTGGCGGGCGAGATCCTGGTCGATGCCGACGCCACGGTGCTGGCACTGGGCGGCGCGAGCTGGCCGCGCCTGGGTTCAGACGGCGCCTGGGCGCCCCTGCTGGCAGAACGCGCCGTCGACGTGGCGCCGCTGCTGCCGTCGAACTGCGGTTTCGACGTCGACTGGAGCGCGCATTTTAGTGCGAAGCATGCGGGCGCGCCGCTCACCACCGTGGCGATCGCCTGGCGCGGGCGTGATGGCGCCAGGAAGCGGCGCCAGGGCCAGTTCGTGGTGACGCAGTCCGGCATCGAGGGCAGCCTGGTGTATGCGATTTCGGCGCCCCTGCGCGACCAGATCGCAGCCGCCGGCAGTACCACCATCTGGCTCGACCTGCTGCCCGACCTCGATGGCGCCCGCATCCTGGCGGAGGTCGCGCGCCCGCGCGGTTCGCGCTCGCTGGCCAGCCACCTGCAAAGCCGGCTCGGGATCAAGGGCGTCAAGGCCGGCCTGCTGCACGAATGCCTGTCGAAAGAGGATTACGCCGATCCGGCGCGCCTGGCGGCTGCGCTCAAGGCGCTGCCGGTGGTCTTGCGGCGCCCGCGGCCGATCGCGGAGGCGATCAGCAGCGCCGGCGGCGTGCGTTTCGAGGCCCTGTCGGACGGCAGCGCGATGCTGCGCGCGCTGCCGGGGGTGTTCGTGGCGGGAGAAATGCTCGACTGGGAAGCGCCGACCGGCGGCTATCTGCTGACCGCCTGCTTCGGCAGCGGGCGCGCCGCGGGGCGCGACGCGCTGGCCTGGCTTAATCGGAGAAGGTGACGCTGCCGGTCCCGGTGCGGCTGACGCTGCGCTCGGCCGGATTGCCGCTCACCTCGATGTCGCCGCTGCCCGAGATCGCGGCCGCCACGGTTCTCCGTGCCTGCACGGTCGAGCTGCCGGAACCCGTCAGGCCGACCTTGACGGCCTCGGCGCGCAGGTGGCGGGCATCGAACTGGCCCGAACCGCTTGCCGTGGCTTCCAGCTCGCGGGTACTGCCCACCACCGTCAGGTGGCCGGAGCCGGACAGGGCCGCTTCGAGGCGCTCGACGCCGGCGCCGGCATTCAGGTCCAGCTCCCCGCTGCCGCTCAGGGCCGCGTTCACGTGGCGGAAGCGCCCGTTGAAGCGCAGGCTGCCCGGGCCTTCCATCCGGACTTCGATGCGCTCGCCCGAGAAGCCGTTGACGCTGCTCTCGCCGCTGCCGTCCACCGTCACGCCGACCAGGCTGGGGAGCACCAGTTCGACTTCGAGCGGACGGCGGTGGCGCAGCACCATGCCGCGGATATCGATGTGCAGCACGGCGCCTTCGGCGTTCACGTCCACATTGCCCAGCAGGCGGGATTCGCCGCTGACCTTGAGCGAAGGGGTGGCGCCGTAGCGCAGCGTGAGGTCGATCGGGCCGTTCAGGTCCACCGCGTTCACGCCGGCCGGCACCTCGCGGGTTTCGGTGGTCACCTGGCGGCCCTCGGCGGCAGCCGCGACGCCGTTGGCGCGCAGCACGCCGTAGCTCAGGCCAACCAGGACGACTGCCAGCAGCAGCAGGCTCAAGCCGACTTTCAGGAGAGAGCGCATGGTCAGGCTCCCTTCAAGAGCGACAAATTCATGCGGATATAGCGCTTCAATCCGATGAGGGTGTATTTGGTGACCACCAGCGACAGCAGGAACAGCAGGATCCCGCCGAGCACCATGCCCACGCCGACGATGGTCTGGGTGGTGCGCGACTCGCCGTCCATGTCGGTGCTGATCTGGATGCCGGCGTCGGCCACTTTCTCGGCGCGCCGCATCACCACCGCCGACCTGGCGCCGTCTTCGCTCTCGTCGACCGCCTCGACCGGTTCGGGCGCGTCGTCGTAGATATTGATGCCCTGTTCGCTGATCGACACACGGGTGCGCCGGTTTTCGCTGGTTTCGTGGCGCACGCCGTCCTCACCGATCTCGACCCGGTGCAGCGGATTGTTGAGCACCAGCTCATTGGCGCCTGCCAGGCCGCTGGCCGTGATCGCGATGCCGGACACATAAAAGCCCAGCGCGGAGACATAGGCCGCGACCAGCAGCGCGCCGAACACCGCGGCCGGAATCGCCATGAACAGGTTGAACACCAGCAGGCCGGCGCCGGCGACGACCATGCGCAGCGCATTGGCCGGCGACTTCTTTTCCTTGAAGGCGTCCATGTGGGCGCTGGCGCGCAGCGTGACCGCGACCTTGCGCGGGTCGCCCAGTTCTTCCGCGATGCTGTCTTCGCTGCGGCCGGCCGCGATGCCGTCGACGAAGCGCTGTTCGTACCAGGCCAGCGTCTTGGCCTGCGTTTCCGGCGGCAGGCCCGTCATGGCGCGCTTGAGCGCGTCGAGATATTCCAGTTTGCCCATGTGATGCTTACCTCTTGATTCAGTGGTGGCCGACGACCGGGATGCTGCCGATCGCCATGGCGGTCTTTGATCCGCCGATGAGCTCAGGCTGTACCAGCACCGCCGTGCTGGCGGCGACAAAGGCCAACAGGACAAGTGTGCGTAAACCGAGTCGGACGTTCATGTATTTGCTTCCGTAAAGAAGGAATTCGATACTGCTACTTTATGAAAGCCTGCTCCTGGCCGCCACCGCCGTGCGATGGGCTGCGCTTTTCGCGGGGCAGGGCGCCGCAGGCGCGGATAAGCGCCGCGGACTGCACGCCGCTGCGCACCGCCGTCTCCAGCGTGGCGGGGTAGTCGCCGGCGGTATAGTCGCCCGCCAGAACCAGTCCCGGCAGCGCGGTCCCGTTGCCGGGGCGCGCCAGGCCGGGGGTGCAGGAAAAGGTCGCGCGCTTCTCCGTGATCACTTGCGTCCATTGGGGCGCGGCCAGCTCGGGACGCCGAAAATCCTGCGCCAGCTGGGCGGCGATGTGCGCCGCCAGCGCGTCCTGCTTGATCTGGGCGGCATCGCCCGCGGCGCTGAGCACGACCGCCAGCAGACCCGGGTGGGCGGCGTCGAGCTGCCCCCGGTCGAAGGCGAACTGGCCCCAACGGCCGGCCTCGGGCTCGTCCAGCAGCGCGTAGAAGGGCAGGTTCAGGCGCACGGACGCATCGTATTGCAGATAGCAGGTGGCGATCGGCTCGTAGCTGAAGCTAGATAACTGGGCGCAGAGCTCCGCCGTTTCCGGATGGTCGCCGAGCAGGGCCGCCGACTGGCTGGCGGGCGTGGCCAGCACCACCGCATCGAACGAGTGGGGCTCGTCGCCGATCGCCGCCTGCCAGCCGTCCCCGTCCCGCGCGATGGCCGTGAGCTTGACCCCTGTGCGCACGGCGCCGCCATGCGCTTCGAGATAGCGCGCCGCGGCCTGCGGGAACAAGGCTCCCATGTCGAGGCGCGGCAGCAGCATGTCCGAAGCCGCGCGGCGCTTCGCGCCCAGGCTGTCGCGCAGCACCGCCAGGAACACCTTGGCCGAGGCCCGCGCGGGCGGCGTATTCAGGGCGGCGATGCACAGCGGATGCCACAGCAGGCGGTTCAGGCGCGCGGTCTGGCCGAAGCGCTCGAGCAGTTCGTCCACCGTGCAGTCCTGGTAGAGCACCCAGCCCATCCATTTGGCGGCGCTGTGAAAGCGCGCCAGCGCGAGCTTGTCGGCGCGCCCCAGGCCTTTGGCGCGCAGCAGGGCGGCAAACAGGTGAAAGGGCGCCGGCCAGCGCGGCGCGACGAAGTCCATGCCGCCGCTGCCCTCGGGGTAACGCATCTGCACGGGCAGGCGCAGCAAGGCCAGTTCCGGGTCGATGCCGACCTGCCGCAAGAGGCGCAGCGTCTCGTCATAGGCGCCGAGCAGGATGTGCTGGCCGTTGTCGAGCATCTTGCCCTGCACCTCGACCCCGCGCGCGCGGCCGCCCAGGGTGCGCGCGGCCTCGACCAGCGTGACCCGGCTGCCCGCGCGCGCGAGTTCGACGGCGGCGGCGCAACCGGCCCAGCCGCCACCGGCGACCAGGACCCGCTGCCCGCCGCTAGGTGCGGACATAGGTCTTCCAGGCCAGCCACAGCTTGCGCAGCGGCGTGAGCGAAATGCGCTGGTTCAGCACGTGGAAGCCGTCGCGCTCGATCTCGTCGAGCAGGGTGCGGTAGATCGCGGCCATCATCAGGCCCGGGCGCTGGGCGCGCCGGTCTTCCTTCGGCAGCAGGGCAAACGCCTCGTCATAGGTGCGCTGGGCGCGCTCGGTCTGGTATCGCATCAGCGCCTCGAACTTCTCGCTGTGGCGGAAATTGAGCAGGTCGGCGGCGGTCACCCCGAACTGCTGCAATTCGTTGACCGGCAGGTAGATGCGGCCCTTGCGCGCGTCGTCGCCGACATCGCGGATGATATTCGTGAGCTGGAAGGCCAGGCCGAGCTTCTCGGCATAGGCCAGGGTCTGCGGGTTGGTGTAGCCGAAGATGCTGGCCGACAGGATGCCGACCACGCCCGCCGCGCGCCAGCAGTATTTCTGCAGTCCGGGGTAATCGAGGTAGCGGCTCTGGTCGAGATCCATCTCCATGCCGTCGATGATGGCCTGCAGGTGCTGTTCTTCGAGCTGGTAGACGGCGATGTGCGGCTGCAGCGCCTTGGTCACCGGGTGGGTCGGGGCGCCCTTGACCATGCTGGAGACTTCGGTGCGCCACCAGGCCAGCTTGATGCGCGCCACCGACGGGTCGGTCGCTTCGTCCACCGTATCGTCCACCTCGCGGCAGAAGGCGTAGAGCGCGGTGATCGCGCGCCGGCGCTCCTGGGGCAGGAACAGGAAGCTGTAATAGAAGCTGGAGCCGCTCTGGACGGTCTTTTGCTGGCAGTATTCGTCGGGGGACATGTAATGATTGCTTATCAGGGTGGCGATGCTAACCCGCTATTCTAGCGTTGTTGCGGGCTTGGGTGCGACGGGACGGTAGAGCTACATGCGCAGCGCGCCCCAGCCCACGGCCAGCCAGTCGGCTGCGGCCAGGGTGGGCCGGCGCCCGAAGACGTCGTAATCGGCGCGCTCGATGGCGTCCAGGATGCGCAGGCCGCCCTGCACGATCAGGCGCAGCTCCCAGCCGATGCGGCCCGGCAGGCGCCGCGCCAGGGGCGCGCCGCCCATCATCAGGCTGCGGGCGCGCTCGGCCTCGAAGCGCATCAGGGCGCGCCAGGCCGGGGTGGCCGGGTGGGCCAGCAGGTCCGCCTCGCTGACGCCATGGCGTTCCAGGTCTTCCAGCGGCAGGTAGATGCGGCCCTTGGTGAGGTCGATCGCGACGTCTTGCCAGAAGTTGATCAGCTGCAGGGCAGTGCAGATCGCGTCCGAATCGCGCAGGTTGCGCTCGTCCACGGCGTCGTAGAGTTCCAGCATCAGGCGCCCGACCGGGTTGGCCGAGCGCCGGCAATAGTCGAGCAGGGCGGTGTAATCGGGATAGCGGGTGGTGACCACGTCCTGGCGGAAGGCCGACAGCAGGTCGTGCATCGGCGCCACCGGCAGCCGGAACTCGGCCACCACGCCGGCCAGCCGGGCAAACATCGGGTCCGCGGGAACCGCGCCGCGTTCGATGGCTTCCAATGCCTGGGCGTAGCTTGCCAGCGCCGCGAGTCGCTCGCTTGGGGTGGCGTCGCCTTCATCGGCGATATCGTCGGCGCTGCGGGCGAAGGCATAGATCGCCTCGACGGCCGGCGCCAGGCGGCGCGGCAGCAAAAAGGATGCGACCGGGAAGTTTTCGTAGTGCTCGACGGGCATATTCGACGGTTGCCTCTAAAGCCATTTTGTTCGGTGTTTCCAAGATTATAATTGCTCGATAACAAATGCCCAAACTCGGGCATGCCTACGACAAGGGGTCCGCCGTGTTCCAGTCTTCCCGCCTGCCGCGCGCCGTCCTGGTGGCGCCACTCCTGCTTGCCATGCTTGCTGCATGCAACAAGCCCGCCCCCAGGACCGACGAGGTGCGCCCGGTGCGCGTCATCCGGCTCGCCGCCGGCAACGGCGCCGAGCACGTGGAATTTTCCGGCGACGTGCGTCCGCGCTACGAGTCGCGCCTGGGCTTCCGGGTCGGCGGCAAGATCGTCGAGCGCAAGGTGGACGTCGGCGCCGCCGTCAAGGTGGGCCAGGTGCTGATGCGGCTCGATCCGCAAGACTTGCGCCTGGCCGAATCCCAGGCCAGGTCCGCGCTGCGCGCGGCCGAAACCCAGCGCGACCTGGCCCAGTCGGACTTCAAGCGACACCAGGGCCTGCGCGCCGCGAATTTCGTCAGCCAGGCGGTGCTGGACGCCAAGCAGTCGGCCTTGCGCGCGGCCCAGGCCAATGTCGACGCGGCGGGCGCGCTCTTGCGCGGCCAGTCGAACCAGGCCGGTTATGCCGTCCTGGCCTCGGACATGGAGGGCGTGGTCACCGCCATCGACGCCGAAGTCGGCCAGGTGGTCGCGGCCGGCGCGCCCGTGGTGCGGGTGGCCCGTACCCTCGAGAAGGAGGTCGTGATCGGCGTTCCCGAAGACCGGGTCGGCCAGCTGCGCCAGGCGAGCGGCGTCACCGTGCGGCTGTGGGCCAATCGCGAGTCTGGCATTCCCGGCACGATCCGCGAAGTCTCGCCGGTGGCCGATCCCGCCACCCGCACCTATGCGGTCAAGGTGGCGCTGCCTCCTGGCCTTGATGTGCGCCTGGGCATGACCGCCACCGTGGAGCTGGTGACGGGCGCCGGCAACGCTGCCGCGCTGCGCCTGCCGCTGAGCGCCCTGGTGCAGGACAAGGGCGCTACATCCGTCTGGGTAGTTGAAAAAGAAGCGGTGCAGCTGCGCCGGGTGCAGCTGGCCGGGCAGTCCGGCAACGACCTGCTGGTCTCCAGCGGCGTGCAGCCCGGCCAGACCGTCGTCACGGCCGGCGTGCACCTGCTCAAACCCGGCCAGAAGGTACGCATATTGACTGCCGACGTGGCGCGCAGGGGTGACACCGAAGCGGCAGCGGTGGGCGGGGGCGCTCGATGAGGGGTTTCAATCTCTCGCGCTGGGCGCTGGAGCACATCCCGCTCACGCGCTACCTGATCGCCGCGCTGCTCATCGGCGGCATCCTGAGCTACCAGCAGCTGGGCCAGGACGAAGATCCGCCCTTCACCTTCCGCGCGATGGTGGTCAAGGCCGTCTGGCCGGGCGCCACCGCCGTGCAGATGGCCGAGCAGGTCACCGACCCGCTCGAACGCAAGCTCCAGGAAACCCCGTACATCGACCGCATCCGCAGCTTTTCCAAGCCGGGCGAGACGACCATCATCATCGAGCTGCGCGAATCGACGCCGCCCGAGGAAACGGCGCCGACCTGGTACCAGGTGCGCAAGAAAATCGGCGACATGGCGCGCACGCTGCCGCAAGGCGTGATCGGTCCCTTCTTCAACGACGAATTCGGCGACACCTATGGGTCGATCTTCGCCTTGTCGAGCGACGGGTTCTCGCAGGCCGAGATGCGCGACTACGCCGACTTCGTGCGCCAGCAGCTGCTCACCGTGCCGCTGGTCGCGAAGGTCGAACAGTTCGGCGTGCAGGACGAGAAGGTCTATATCGAATTCTCGAGCAAGAAATTCGCCCAGCTGGGCATTCCCTTCGAGCAGATCGTGGGCCAGATCGCGACGCAAAACCAGGTCGAGGCCAGCGGCGTGCTGGTCACGCCCACCGACTACCTGCAGGTGCGCGTGACGGGGGCGCTCAAGACGGTCGGCCTGCTGGAAAACCTGCAGCTGCGCGCGGGGAACACCACCTTCCGCCTGGGCGACTTCGCCACCGTCAAGCGCGGCTACCAGGACCCGCCGGCGGACAAGATGCGCTTCAACGGCAAGGAAGTGATCGGCCTGGGCGTGTCGATGGAGAAGGGCGGGAACATCATCAAGCTGGGCGAAGGCCTGGACGCGACCGTCACCCGCATCCGCGCCCAGTTGCCGGTCGGGATCGAGCTCGAACGCGTCACCGACCAGCCGGCCGCCGTCACGGCCTCGGTCGACGAATTCGTCAAGGTGCTGGCCGAAGCGGTGGTCATCGTGCTGGCGGTCTCCTTCATCGCGCTCGGCCTGCATACCAAGCCCCGGCTGCGCATTGACGTGCGCCCGGGCCTGGTGGTGGCGCTGACGATTCCGCTGGTGCTGGCAATTACCTTCCTGTTCATGCGCCTGCTGGATATTTCGCTGCACAAGATCTCGCTCGGCGCGCTCATCATTGCACTGGGACTGCTGGTGGACGACGCCATCATCGCCGTGGAGATGATGGTGCGGAAGATGGAGGAGGGCATGTCGCGCTTCGAGGCGGCCACCTTCGCCTACACCTCGACCGCGATGCCGATGCTGACCGGGACCTTGATCACAGCGGCCGGCTTCCTGCCGATCGGCCTGGCGAAATCGGCCGCCGGCGAATACACCTTCACGATGTTCTCGGTGAACGCGCTGGCCCTCCTGATTTCGTGGGTGGCGGCGGTGGTGTTCACGCCCTATATCGGCTACGTTCTGCTGCGGGTAAAACCGCACGCCCAGGGCGAATCCTCGCACGAGGTCTTCGACAGCCCGGCCTACGAACGCTTCCGCCGCCTGGTGCACCGCTGCGTCGAATGGCGCAAGACCACGATCGCGCTGAGCCTGGGCGTGTTCGCGCTGGGCGTATTCGGCTTCAATTTCATCGAGAAGCAGTTCTTCCCGGATTCCAGCCGCCCCGAGCTGATGGTAGAAATGTGGTCGCCCGAGGGCACCAGCTTTGCCGCCAACGAGGCGGTGGTGAAGCGCTTCGAAGGCTTCCTGAAGGGGCAGAAGGGCGTGCAGAGCGTGACCAGCTATGTCGGCACCGGCAGCCCGCGCTTCTACCTGCCGCTCGACCAGATCTTCCCGCAGTCGAACGTCGCCCAGCTGGTGGTATTGCCCGTCGATGCGGCCGCGCGCGAAGCCTTGCGCTTGACAATCGAGGAAGCCTTCCGCAATGATTTTCCAGAGGTGCGCGGCCGGGTCAAGCTGCTCCCGAATGGCCCGCCCGTGGCGTATCCGGTGCAATTCCAGGTGCTGGGCCCGGACATCGGCATCGTGCGCACCCTGGCCGACCAGGTGAAGGACACCTTGCGCGCCAACCCGAACACGGTGGGCGTCAACGACAACTGGAACGAGTCGGTGAAAGTGCTGCGCCTGGACCTCGACCAGGACAAGCTGCGCGCCCTTGGCGTGACCTCGCAGGCGGTGCGCCGGGTCGTCAATACCGCGCTGACCGGCACCCCGGTCGGGCAGTTCCGCGAGACCAACCGCCTGATCGACATCGTGGTGCGCCAGCCTTTGGAGGAGCGCTCGACCATCAGCCGGCTGTCGGAAGCGCAGGTAGCCACGACCGGCGGTCGTTTCGTGCCGCTGGGCCAGGTGGCGCGGGTGCAGTTCGTGTGGGAGCCGGGCGTGGTCTGGCGCGAGGGCCGCGAGTGGGCCATCATGGTCCAGTCCGACGTTGTCGAAGGCATCCAGGGTCCGACCGTCACCGCCCAGGTGGACGACAAGCTCGCCGCCATGCGCGGCAAGCTGCCGGCCGGCTACCGCGTCACGGTGGAAGGCGCGGCGGCCGACAGCTCGGACGCGGAAGCCTCGATCATGGCCAACGTGCCGCTGGTGCTGTTCATCGTGTTCACGCTGCTGATGCTCCAGCTGCACAGCTTCTCGCGGGCGCTGCTGGTGTTCCTGACCGGCCCGCTGGGCATTGCCGGTGCGGCGATGGCGCTGCTGGTGTTCGGCCGGCCCTTCGGCTTCGTCGCCAACCTGGGCGTGATCGCGCTGTTCGGCATGATCATCCGCAATTCGGTGATCCTGGTGGACCAGATCGAGCAGGATATCGCGGGCGGTGCCGAGGCCTGGGATGCGATCGTCGAGTCGGCGGTGCGGCGCTGCCGGCCGATCCTGCTGACGGCCGCCGCCGCGGCGCTGGCCATGATTCCGCTGTCGCGCTCGGTGTTCTGGGGGCCGATGGCGGTGGCGATCATGGGTGGGCTGCTGGTGGCGACCGCCTTGACGCTGTTGTTCCTGCCGGCTTTGTATGCGGCGTGGTTCAGGGTCAAGAAGCCGGTGGGGGCCAAGCTCGCGTGAATTCAGGCGCGTTCGACGAGGGTATGCATATGGCAGAGTCACGCTTCCCCTATATAGAAGAGCTCCATCCCTCGCACGCCAAGCAAAAAACGCCCAATAGTGACAGAAAATCCAGTAAAATAATTGGCTGAAGTTGTAGCCCATAAACAGAGGAGTGCAGGGCGGCCGGTTTCACTGTCGGGCGCCCTTTGTTTTTGTGGCAGAAAATGCAATCCTGCGCGAGGATGGCGAAATTGGTAGACGCACCAGGTTTAGGTCCTGACGCCAGCAATGGTGTGGGGGTTCGAGTCCCCCTCCTCGCACCACGAATAATTATTTTTTTGGACGATTTTTATAATGGCAACTGCAGTCGAAACCCTGGGTAAACTCGAGCGTCGCTTGACGATCTCTTTTCCGGTAGCTGACGTCCGTACGGAGGTCGAAAAGCGCCTCAAGCAGCAGGCCAAGACGGCAAAAGCCCCTGGCTTCCGCCCTGGCAAAGTGCCGCTCAAGATGGTCGCGGCGCAATACGGTTACCAGATCGAATCGGACGTGCTGAACGACAAAGTCGGCCGCGCGTTCAACGAAGCAGCCAACGAGAACCAGTTGCGCGTTGCCGGTTTCCCGAAAATCGAGCCGAAACAGGACGCACCTGAAGGCATGCTCGAATTCGACGCGACCTTCGAAGTCTATCCAGAAGTCGTGCTGGCCGACCTGTCCACCATGGAAGTCGAAACCGTCGCCGCCGACGTGACCGACGCTGAAATCGACAAGACCATCGACATCCTGCGCAAGCAGCGCGTCCACTACCACACCAAGGGCGTGGCGGGCGAGCACGGCGACGGCGGCGAGCCGGTGGCCGCCAATGGCGACCGCGTGACCGTCGACTTCGTCGGCAAGATCGACGGCGTCGAATTCGATGGCGGCAAGGCCGACAACTACGCCTTCGTGCTGGGCGAAGGCCGCATGCTGCCGGAATTCGAAGCAGCGACCATCGGCCTGAAAGTCGGCGAAAGCAAGACCTTCCCGCTGGCCTTCCCTGAGGATTACCACGGTAAAGATGTCGCCGGCAAGACCGCCGACTTCACCATCACCCTGAACAAGCTCGAGTGGGCGCACATGCCTGAAATCGACGCCGAGTTCGCCAAGTCGCTGGGCATCGAAGACGGCGCCGTCGAAAAGATGCGCGACGACATCAAGACCAACCTCGAGCGTGAAGTCACCGCCCGCGTCAAGGCCCGCAACAAGGAAGCCGTGATGGACGCGCTGGTCAAGGCGACCGAGATGGAAGTGCCGAAGGCCATGATCCAGCAGGATTCGGAGCGCCTGGCCGAAATGACCCGCCAGGACATGATGCAGCGTGGCATGGACGTCAAGGCGATGCCTTTCCCGTCCGAGATGTTCGCCGATAAGGCAGAGCGCCGCGTGCGCCTGGGCCTGATCCTGTCGCAGTTGGTTAGCGACAACAATCTGCAGGCAACCCAGGAACAGGTCAAAGCCCAGATCGAAGACTTCTCGCAAAGTTACGAAGATCCAAAAGAAGTCCTCAAGTACTATTACAGCGACCGTCGCCGCCTGGGCGAAGTCGAGGCACTTGTTTTGGAAGAAAACGTCGTTAACTATGTGCTCGGTAAGGCCAAGGTCAGCACCAAGACCATCGCTTTCGATGAACTGATGGGTGGCAACGCTCAGGGTTAATTGAAACACCCGGCCCGCAAGGGTAGGATGTGGTTTTCGTAGGGTGGGCGGGGTGATTCAGGTCAGTGACCTGAATTACGAACGCCCACGGTTGTTTTGGTTGAGGCAAGATCATCATGCTCGATGACGGAGCCGACGACTATCACCGCGCGGGCAGCGAAGCTGCCCACCCTACGTGTATCGTGGCCGGGGTTTTTGCAATCCACTTTTAACAAGGAACGAGACAGGTATGATTCATAATCCGGCATTGGATACCCAAGCACTCGGCCTCGTGCCGATGGTGGTCGAACAAAGCGGCCGCGGCGAGCGCGCCTATGACATCTATTCGCGCCTCCTGAAGGAACGCGTGATCTTCCTGGTCGGTCCTGTCAACGACCAGATGGCCAACCTCATCGTGGCCCAGATGCTGTTCCTGGAAAGCGAGAATCCGGACAAGGATATTTCGCTCTACATCAACTCGCCTGGCGGTTCCGTCTCGGCGGGCCTGGCGATCTTCGACACGATGAACTTCATCAAGCCCGATGTGTCGACGCTGTGTACCGGCCTGGCGGCCTCGATGGGCGCCTTCCTGCTGGCTGCCGGCGCCAAGGGCAAGCGTTTCTCGCTGCCGAACTCGCGCGTCATGATCCACCAGCCGTCCGGTGGCTCGCAGGGCATGGCTTCGGACATCGAGATTCAGGCCAAGGAAATCCTGTACCTGCGCGAGCGCCTGGCGCGCATCATGGCCGACAACACCGGCCAGACGATCGAGCAGATCCACAAGGATACCGACCGCGACCGCTTCATGTCGGCGGAAGAATCGGTCGAGTACGGTCTGATCGACCGCGTTCTGACCAACCGCGCATAAGCAAACGCCTTGCGACGCCGCGAAGGTGTTGCCAAAAAACGCCCGGGCGCATGACGTTCGGGCGTTTCGTTTTTATTTCGGGTAGCATGTTCGTACGCGCACTTGTTGCGCGTCCGTATTAGCGTTATATTCAAGCAACTAAATAGATAACCTGCCCCATGTCTGACAAAAAATCCTCCAGCGGCGAAAAACTTCTGTATTGCTCGTTCTGCGGAAAGAGCCAGCACGAAGTCAAGAAGCTGATCGCGGGACCGTCGGTATTCATCTGCGATGAATGCATCGATCTGTGCAATGACATCATCCGCGACGAAACTTCGAATGTCGAGTCGGTGGCGGGC
Source organism: Telluria sp. ZT3P39 (assembly GCF_059685935.1). Taxonomy (NCBI): domain Bacteria; kingdom Pseudomonadati; phylum Pseudomonadota; class Betaproteobacteria; order Burkholderiales; family Oxalobacteraceae; genus Telluria; species Telluria sp. ZT3P39. The sequence goes on along the minus strand of NZ_JCASIH010000025.1, from coordinate 25,126 downwards.
GCCAAGTCCGACCTGCCGACGCCACACGAAATCACCGAACTGCTCGACCAGTACGTGATCGGCCAGCAAACGGCCAAGCGCATCCTGTCGGTGGCGGTGTACAACCATTACAAACGCCTCAAGCACCTGAGCAAGAAAGACGACATCGAGCTGGCGAAGAGCAATATTCTGCTCGTCGGCCCGACCGGCTCCGGCAAGACCCTGCTGGCCCAGACCCTGGCGCGCATGCTCAACGTCCCCTTCGTGATCGCCGACGCGACCACGCTGACCGAAGCCGGCTATGTCGGCGAAGACGTCGAGAACATCATCCAGAAGCTGCTGCAAAGCTGCAATTACGAAGTCGACAAGGCCCAGCGCGGCATCGTCTACATCGACGAGATCGACAAGATTTCGCGCAAGTCCGATAACCCGTCGATCACGCGCGACGTGTCGGGCGAGGGCGTGCAGCAGGCACTGCTGAAACTGATCGAAGGCACCATGGCCTCGGTGCCGCCCCAGGGCGGGCGCAAGCACCCGAACCAGGACTTCGTCCAGATCGACACGACCAACATCATGTTCATCTGCGGCGGCGCCTTCGACGGCCTGGCCAAGATCGTGCAGAACCGTTCGGACAAGGGCGGCATCGGATTCGGCGCCACCGTCAAGAGCCAGACCCAGCGTGCGGCCAGCGAGATCATGATGGAAGCCGAGCCGGAAGACCTGATCAAGTTCGGCCTGATCCCGGAACTGGTCGGCCGCCTGCCGGTCGTCGCCACGCTCAACGAGCTGACCGAAGAAGCGCTGATCCAGATCCTGATCGAGCCGAAAAACGCTTTGATCAAACAGTACTCGAAGCTGCTTGAAATGGAAGGCGCCGAACTCGAAATACGTCCTGCGGCCCTGCACGCGATTGCCCGTAAAGCATTGGCGCGCAAGACCGGTGCCCGCGGCCTGCGTTCCATCCTCGAACACGCGTTGCTGGATGTGATGTACGAATTGCCGAGTCAGCAAAATGTCGTAAAAGTCGTTATCGATGAAAATACGATCACGAATGCGGCTAAACCTTTGCTTATTTACAGTGAATCGCCAAAAGCTTCCGGCGAAAACTAAAAAAAGGCCTGCACGCTTGCAACAAAACTCTTGCCGTACGGATTCTTGAAGGTACAATTTACTTCAATAAAAGACGCGGGCTTCACTCGAAAAGCCACTCGCCGGGGTAAGCCGGGCGGTGGCTTTTTCATTTGAAAACCGGATTTTATTGGAACGGCTATATTCTTCAATAATTGATAAACTTTTACTTGAAGAAAATATTTTCGCAGTGGCCTTGAGATTTACCCTGCGAGTGCCCAAGTTCAGCAACACGCTTTTATAAGGTACGCCATGACAACTCCGAAATTAACCGAGCAAACGACGCTGCCCCTTTTGCCGTTGCGCGACGTGGTCGTGTTCCCGCATATGGTGATACCTCTGTTCGTTGGCCGCCCTAAATCCATCAAGGCCCTCGAAGCCGCGATGGAGCAGGGCAAGAGCATCATGCTGGCCGCCCAGAAAGCAGCCGCCAAGGACGAACCTTCGGCCGAAGACATCTACGAAATCGGCTGCGTGGCCAATATCCTGCAGATGCTCAAGCTCCCGGACGGTACCGTGAAGGTCCTGGTCGAGGGTTCGCAGCGTGCGCGCATCGACACCATCACCGATGGCGCGACCCACTTTACCGCCGAACTGACCCCGGTCGATTCGGAAGTCGGCGACGACTCCGAAGTCGAGGCCATGCGCCGCGCCATCGTCCAGCAGTTCGACCAGTACGTCAAACTCAACAAAAAGATTCCGCCGGAGATCCTCGCATCGCTGGCAGGCATCGACGATGCCGGCCGCCTGGCCGATACCGTCGCCGCCCACCTGCCCCTCAAGCTCGAGCAGAAGCAGGTCATCCTCGAGATCTTCAACGTCGCCAAGCGCCTCGAGCACCTGCTCGGCCAGCTGGAAGGCGAACTGGACATCCTGCAGGTCGAAAAGCGCATCCGTGGCCGCGTCAAGCGCCAGATGGAGAAGTCGCAGCGCGAGTACTACCTGAACGAGCAGGTCAAGGCCATCCAGAAGGAACTGGGTGAAGGCGAAGAGGGCGCCGACATCGAAGAGCTCGAGAAGAAGGTCATCGCCGCCAGGATGCCGAAAGAGGCACTGGAAAAGGCGCAGGCCGAAATCCGCAAGCTCAAGCTGATGTCGCCGATGTCGGCCGAAGCCACCGTCGTGCGCAACTACATCGACACCCTGGTCTCGCTGCCGTGGAAGAAAAAGTCGAAGGTCACCATCGACCTCGAGAACGCGCAGAACGTCCTGGAAGCCGATCACTATGGCCTCGACAAGATTAAAGAACGCATTCTCGAGTATCTTGCGGTCCAACAGCGCGTCGACAAGCTCAAGGCCCCGATCCTGTGCTTCGTGGGTCCTCCGGGCGTGGGTAAAACCTCGCTGGGCCAGTCCATCGCCCGCGCCACGAACCGCAAGTTCGTGCGCATGGCCCTGGGCGGCGTGCGCGACGAAGCCGAGATCCGCGGCCACCGCCGTACCTATATCGGCTCGATGCCGGGCAAGGTGCTGCAGTCGCTGGCGAAAGTCGGCGTGCGCAACCCCTTGTTCCTGCTCGACGAGATCGACAAGATGGGCGCGGACTTCCGCGGCGACCCGTCGTCGGCCCTGCTCGAGGTGCTGGACCCGGAACAGAACCACACGTTCTCGGACCACTACCTGGAAGTGGACTTCGACCTGTCGGACGTGATGTTCGTGGCGACCTCGAACTCGTACAACATCCCGCCGGCGCTGCTCGACCGCATGGAAGTCATCCGTCTGTCGGGTTACACCGAAGACGAGAAGACCAGCATCGCCCAGCGCTACCTGCTGCCGAAGCAGCTCAAAGCCAACGGCCTGAAGGAAGAAGAGATCAAGGTCGAAGAGAGCGCGGTGCGCGACATCATCCGCTACTACACCCGTGAAGCGGGCGTGCGTTCGCTGGACCGCGAAATCTCCAAGATCTGCCGCAAGGTCGTCAAGATGCTGCTGCTGAAGAAAACGGAAAAGCGCGTGATCGTCAACGGCAAGAACCTGGACAAGTTCCTGGGCGTTCGCCGCTACGATTTCGGTGTGGCCGAGAAGCAGAACCAGGTCGGCCAGGTGGTCGGTCTGGCCTGGACCGAAGTGGGCGGCGACCTGCTCACGATCGAAGCCGTCAACGTGCCGGGCAAGGGCGCCATCATCCGCACCGGTACCCTGGGCGACGTGATGAAGGAATCGATCGAGGCAGCGCGCACCGTCGTGCGTAGCCGCGCCCAGCGTTTCGGCATCAAGGCGGAAGCGTTCGAGAAGAACGATATCCACATCCACGTGCCGGAAGGCGCGACGCCGAAGGATGGTCCGTCGGCCGGTATCGGCATGACCACCGCCCTGGTCTCGGCCTTCACCGGCATTCCGGTCCGTGCCGACGTGGCGATGACGGGCGAGATCACGCTGCGCGGCGAAGTGCTGCCGATCGGCGGCCTGAAAGAGAAACTGCTGGCAGCCCACCGCGGCGGCATCAAGACGGTCCTGATCCCCGAGCAGAACGTGAAGGACCTGGCCGAGATTCCTGACAACGTCAAGAACAAGCTCGAGATCGTGCCGGTGCGCTGGATCGAGAAGGTGCTCGAGGTCGCCCTGGAACGCCTGCCGGAACCGATCGTCGACGCACCGGCCACGGTGGCCGTGGCGCCTGCCGCGGCTGTGGATGGGCAGACGGATGTGGTCAAGCACTGATCGCTTGTATTGATCGGTAAAACAGGCGCCTGCGGCGCCTGTTTTTTTTGGACGACCCGGGCAGCGCCCAAACAACGACATAGGCACACCGCATCCCCATGCCCCACGCATGTTGCTTGACAGACTAATGTTGCCCTTGTTTAATACGCGCTTGCACTTTTGCATGCAGGCGCATGAGCGTCGAACGAATAAACGAGGGTTAGAGTGAACAAGACAGAACTGATCGAAGAAATCGCGAAGTCCGCGGACATCACCAAGGCCTCGGCCACGCGCGCACTCGACGCGATGATCAACGCTGTGACGGAAAGCCTGAAGCAGAACGACAGCGTCACGCTGGTCGGCTTCGGCACCTTCACCGTGGGCGATCGCGCCGCGCGCACCGGCCGCGATCCGCGCACCAAGGAACCCATCAAGATCAAGGCTGCCAAGGTTCCAAAATTTAAGGCTGGTAAAGCACTGAAAGATGCTGTAAACTAATGCCTTCTCTGCAGTGACATGCAGGGGAGCTGCCTGAAAAGGTAGTGAATGACGTGTTTTTGTTGGAGCGGTAGTTCAGTTGGTTAGAATACCGGCCTGTCACGCCGGGGGTCGCGGGTTCGAGTCCCGTCCGCTCCGCCAACATCCACAACATTATTCTGGAGCGGTAGTTCAGTTGGTTAGAATACCGGCCTGTCACGCCGGGGGTCGCGGGTTCGAGTCCCGTCCGCTCCGCCAGAATTCAGAAGTACCCGGCAGCTTGCAAAAGCCGTGCGGGAAACAAGAAGGGGCGAACGCGAGTTCGCCTTTTTTTTTACATTATCAACCTTGAATGGCTGACCATGTTTGAATTTGTCCGTAACAACAAGCGCGTGATGCAGGGCCTGCTGCTCGTGCTGATCGTGCCGTCATTTGTCCTGGTCGGTGTCGAGAGCTACCAGAACCGCGGCGACGCCGCAGCCGGCGTCGCCACCGTCGCCGGCCAGAAGGTCACCCAGCAGGAATGGGAAGAAGCCCAGCGCCGCCAGATCGACCAGGCGCGCCGCATGATGGGCGCCCAGTTCGACCAGAAGCTGTTCGAGACCCCGGAAGCCAAGCAGGCGATCCTGAACAACCTGGTGGCAGAACGCGCCGTCGCCGCCGAGATCGCGCGCGGCAACCTGACCGTCAGCGACGCCGCCCTGCAAAAGAGCATCCTGGCGATCGAATCCTTCCGCAAGCCGGACGGCACGTTCGACATGGAACAGTACAAGTCCGCGCTGGCCGCGCAGGGCATGACGCCGGCGATGTTCGACCAGCGCCTGCGCCGCGACCTGGCCGTGCAGCAGATCTCCAGCTCGATCGAAGCGACTGCCTTCGCACCGCGCAGTGTGTCGACCCGCCTGTCGGACATCAACGACCAGGAACGCGAAGTCCAGGAGCTGCTGTTCCCGGTGGCTGCCTACCTGCCGCAGGTGAAAGTCACCGACGCGATGGTCAAGGCCTATTACGACAAGAACGCCCAGCTGTTCACCGTGCCCGAGCAGGTCAAGGCCGAATACGTCGTGTTCGACGCCGACGTCGTCGCCAGCCAGACCCAGGTCACCGACGCGGAAGTGGCCGACTACTACAACAAGAACGTCAAGAGCTACACGACGCCGGAACAGCGCACCGCCAGCCACATCCTGATCAACCTGGCGCGCGACGCGAAGCCGGCCGACCAGGCAGCGGCCAAGGCCAAGGCCGAAGCCGTGCTGCTTGAGGTGCGCAAGAACCCGGCCAACTTCGCCGAGATCGCCAAGGCGCAGTCGCAGGACCAGGGCTCGGCCCAGGCCGGCGGCGACCTCGGCGTGGTGGAGAAGGGCGCCTTCGTCAAACCGGTCGAAGACGCGATCTACGCCCTGAAAGAAGGCGAGACGAGCGCCCTGGTGCAGTCGGAATTCGGCTACCACATCATCAAGGTCACCGCGGTCAAGCCGGCTGCGCAAAAGCCGCTGGACGCTGCGAAAGAGCAGATCGCCGCCGACCTCAAGAAGCAGAAGATGTCGAAGAAGTATTCGGAATTGGCCGAGATCTTCACCAACATGGTGTACGAGCAGTCGGACAGCCTCAAGCCCGTCGCCGACAAGCTGGGCCTGAAGATCGAAACCGTCGATGCGCTGACCCGTACCCCGAGCCCGCAGATGGCGCAGGCGCCGTTCAATCATCCGAAATTCCTGGCCGCGATTTTTGGTGCGGATGCGGTCAAGAACAAGCGCAACACCGAAGCCGTCGAAGTCGCGCCGAGCGTGCTGATCGCCGGCCGCGTGGTCGAGTTCAAGCCGGCCGCCAAGCGTCCGCTGCTTGAGGTCGACGCCGCCATCCGCCAGCGCGTGACGCTGGAAGAAGCAGCGCGCCTGGCACGCCAGGCCGGCGAAGCCAAGCTCGCCGCCGCCAAGGCATCTGGCGATGCCACCGGTTTCGGCGAAGCGAAGATGATCTCGCGCACCAAGGAGCCATCGATCAACACCACCGCGGCGATCGCCGTGCTCAAGGCCGACGTGACCAAATTGCCTGCCTATGTCGGTGTCGACGTGCCGGGCCAGGGCTATGGCGTCTACCGCATCGGCAAGATCTCGCAGCCTGCCCAGCCGGACGCGAACCGCCGCAAGCAGGAAGCGCAGCAGATCTCGACCCTGGTGGGCCAGTCGGAGATGTTCAACTATGTCGAGGCGCTCAAGACCAAGGCCAAGGCCAAGGTGGATGTGCAGCCGTCGCAGTTGGGTGTGAAGACCGACGCGCAGTAAGACAGCGCGTGTTAAAAAAGCCCGGCTTGCTTGCGCAGCCGGGCTTTTTTGTTTGTGCGACGGATCATCGGGGAGTTGAACGCGCGGGCAAGGGACTTGCCCACCCTACGAGCAGCCGCTGATCCGTAGGGTGGGCAGGTTTCCTGCCCGCGCGTTCAACCAGCTCGCGCGTTGTCGCGAGGCCGGCCGTAGTCGCCGCTACGCCGCATGCAACCTGCGCGCCGCCGCCACGAAATCATCTTCCGCAATATCCTTCAATTCCACGACTTCCCCCTTCGCCACCTGCACGAAATTCCGGTCGATCGAGCGCAGATAGGCCGGATCGTAATGCTCCTCCAGCAGCTGGGCCACCAGTTCCGGCATGGCGCCGCCCTTGGCCATCGCGTGCCAGGCGTCGATCTTGGCGCGCCCGTGCAGCTGCACCAGGTGGTCCAGCTGGGAATTGAGCGAATCGGGATCGGCGCAGAAGTGCTCGTAGTCTTCCATCAGCAGCCGCACGCGGTTCTCGCGCGACAGCGCGAGGGAAATGCAGGTCGAGGCGCGCATGCGCTGCATGACGGCGTCCGGCACGCGCAGGTTGCCGACCTTCTTGCTCTCGGATTCGACGAACACGGGCTTGGACGGATCGAAACGGCGCAGCTTGTCCCAGATGAGGCTTTCGAACATCTTCTGGCTCGGCTGCGGCTCGTTGGGCAGGTGGCCCAGCACCGAGCCGCGGTGGGCGGCCAGGCGTTCCAGGTCGAGCACCTGGGCGCCGATGCCGTCGAGCGTCTCGAGCAGGCGGCTCTTGCCGCTGCCGGTGGTGCCGCACACGACGCGGAAGTCCAGCTCCGAGGGCGATTCAAGGCTGGCGGCAACGTGCGCGCGGTAGGCCTTGTAGCCGCCATCGAGCTGGATCACCGGCCAGCCGATCTTGGCCAGGATATGGGCCATCGAGCCGCTGCGGTTGCCGCCGCGCCAGCAGTAGACCAGCGGCTTCCAATCCTTGGGCTTGTCCGCCCACAGGGTCTGGACGTGGCGCGCGATGTTGACGGCCACCAGCGGCGCGCCGATCTTCTTGGCTTCGAAGGCGCCGATCTGCTTGTACAGGGTGCCGACGGTGATGCGCTGTTCGTCGTCGAGCACCGGCGCATTGATCGCGCCGGGGATGCGGTCCAAAGCGAATTCCGACTTGCTGCGCGCATCGATGATGGCGTCGAAGGCGTCGAGTTCGGGAAGGATGTCGGCAAAACTCAGGACGGCAGGGTATTTCATTGTTTCTTCACGAGGGTGGCGAACTGCGGCCAGATGTTTTTCAGGATGATCGGGTGGGCGGCCGCCGTCGGATGCAGGCGGTCCTGCTGGAACAGCGCGGGCTTGTCGGCCACGCCCTCCAGCATGAAGGGCACCAGCGGCGAGCGGGTATCTGTCGAGACTTTCTTGAACATGTTGAAGAAGCTATCGGTATAGGCGCGGCCGTAGTTAGGCGGCATGCGCATCCCCACCAGCATCACTTTTGCGTTCTTCTTGTGCGCCATGGCGATCATGGCGCGCAGGTTGCTCTCGGCCGAAGCCACCGGCAGGCCGCGCAGGCCGTCGTTGGCGCCCAGTTCGATCACCACGACGCTTGGCCGGTGCTGGTCGAGCAGGGCGGGCAGGCGGGTGCGCCCGCCAATGGTGGTCTCGCCGCTGATGCTGGCATTGACGACTGATGCCTGGATCTTTTCTGCTTTCATCTTTTGTTCGAGCAGTGCGACCCAGCCGGCGCCGCGCGTGATGCCGTATTCGGCCGACAGGCTGTCGCCCACCACGAGTATGGTTTTTGGTGCAGAATAGGCGCTCGCCGACGCTGCCAGCGTCAGGACCGCAACGACACAACATTTTTTAAGAACAGCTAGCATGCGTGATAACTCCGAGGATTCCAAGGGTGGTGCAAGGGCGAATGCCGCACATGCGGCAGGGCAGCCGCCTGCGATCGAAGTCAGCGGCCTCTCGAAGAGGGTGGCGGACGCCAGCGGCGAACTCACCATCCTGCAAAACATCGATTTTACCGTGCAACCGGCCGAGACGCTCGCGCTCGTCGGCGCCTCGGGTTCGGGCAAATCCACGCTGCTCGGCTTGCTTGCCGGCCTGGATACCCCATCCGGCGGCAAGGTGCTGCTCGACGGCACCGATATCTTTGCATTGGACGAGGATGGCCGCGCCGCGTTCCGCAAGGCCAAGCTGGGCTTCGTGTTCCAGTCCTTCCAGTTGCTGGCCCACCTGAACGCCGTTGAAAACGTCATGCTGCCGCTCGAATTGCGCGGCGACGGCGACGCACGCGCCAAGGCCGAGGCCATGCTGGGCCGGGTCGGCCTGTCGAGCCGCCTCAAGCACTATCCCAAATACCTGTCCGGCGGCGAGCAGCAGCGCGTGGCACTGGCGCGCGCCTTCGTCACCGAGCCGCCGCTGCTGTTCGCCGACGAGCCGACCGGCAGCCTGGACGCCGCCACGGGCGAATCGATCATCGGCTTGATGTTCGAACTGAACCGCGAGCGCGGCTCGACCCTCGTGCTGGTCACGCACGACCCGGCCATGGCGGCGCGCTGCGGGCGCACCATCACCATCGCGGCCGGCCGCCTGGTTTAATTTTCCTCGGCGGCCTCCGCCACCAGCATGTTCAGCACCGCCCGCGCCGCCGCGGGCAGCTCGCCGGCCGTCAATCCGATCGGGCCCACGCCATTGGCGACCAACAGGTCGGCCGCCGCGCCGTGGATCCAGGCCGCACCGCTGGCCGCTTCCCATGCCGGCCAGCCTTGTCCCAACAGCGCTGCGCAAATCCCCGCCAGCACGTCGCCGCTGCCGGCGGTCGCCAGTCCCGCATTGCCGGTCGGGTTGATCACCACCTCGCCATCGGGCCGCGCGATGACCGAGCCCGAGCCCTTGAGGATCACGGTGGCATTCGTGCGCACGGCCATCTCGCGCGCGGCCCCAAGGCGGTCGGCCTGGACCGCGCCGGCCTCCCGGCCGAGCAGGCGCGCGGCTTCCAGCGGGTGGGGCGTGAGCACCGCCGGCGCACGGCGCGCGGCCAGGCGCGCCAGCAGGTCGGGACTGGCGCCGATCAGCGTGATCGCATCGGCATCGATGACCAGCGGGCTGTCGCTGTCGAGGGCCTTGGCGAGCAGCCGCATCGCGCTCGCCGAGCCGCCCATGCCGGGGCCGATGACGAGCGTAGGCTTGTCGATGTCGAACTCGTCCGCGGCACGGAACATGATTTCGGGCTGCACGCTGTCGTAGCCGGGCCCCGGATCGATCATCGCCACGAACACCCGCCCCGCGCCCGCAAACAAGGCGCCGCGCGCCGCCAGTACCGGCGCCCCGGCCATGCCGTGGGCGCCGCCGATGATGGCGACATCCCCGAAGCTGCCCTTGTGGGTGTTGTGGCGGCGCGCCGCCAACCGGTGCGAGAAGACGTCGTCGGTGCCAAGGCGCGTGTTCGATCGCGGCAGGTGCTCCGGCGTGATGCCGAGCATGTCCACGTGCACCAGGCCGGCGTAATCGCGTCCGTCGGCCGTGTGCAGCCCCGGCTTGTCGCCCAGGAAGGTGATCGTGTGCGTGGCGCGCACGGCGATGCCGCCCGGTCCGACCACGGCGCCGGCGTCGGCATCGAGCCCGCTGGGCACGTCCAGCGCCAGGATGGGGCAGCGGATGCCGGCCAGGGAGGCGATCGCTTCGCGATACTCGTCGTCGATGGGGCGCGTCAGGCCGATGCCGAACAGGCCGTCCACCACCAGGGCCCAATCGCCGTCGGGCGGCAGCATGTCGATGAAGCCGACCGTGCCTTCGCGTGCGCGCTCGTGTGCGCTGGCAGTCTCGACCGAGGCGTCGCCTTGCCCGGGCAGGTGCAGCACCAGGGCGTCGATGCCGGCGTCGGCGAGCACGGCGGCCATCTCAAACGCATCGCCGCCATTGTTGCCGGGTCCGGCCAGCACCAGCACCGGCTTGTCGCGGCGCTCGCCCAGCAGTTGCATGGCGAACTTCGCGGCGGCTCTGCCGGCGCGCTGCATGAGGGTTCCGGGCGCCAGGTCCGCATAGGCCGAGGCCTCGATGGCGCGCAGCTGCGCCACGGTATAAAGATGATTGTCCATGCCAGGGATTGTGCTGCATTTTCGCGGGCACGGTCGCGCGCCCAAGCTACAATATTCGATCAACAGCATCGGCAGGAGTACTTACATGGACTGGCAGTTCTGGATCGACCGCGGCGGCACCTTCACCGACATCGTGGCGCGCAAGCCCGATGGACAGCTCGTCACGCACAAGCTGCTGTCCGAGAATCCCGAACAGTACCGCGACGCCGCGGTCGCCGGCATCCGCCACCTGCTGGGCGTCGCCACGGGGCAGACCATCCCGACCGGGCAGATCGAGGCCGTCAAGATGGGCACCACGGTCGCCACCAATGCGCTGCTCGAGCGCAAGGGCGAGCCGACCGTGCTGGCCATTACGCGCGGTTTCCGCGACGCGCTGCGCATCGCCTACCAGAACCGCCCGCGCCTGTTCGACCGCCACATCGTGCTGCCCGAGCTGCTCTACGGCGAGGTGATCGAGATCGCCGAGCGCATGGGTGCGCATGGCGAGGTCGTCACGCCGCTGGACGAAGCTGCCGCCCGCACGGCGCTGCAGGCGGCCCACGACCGCGGCCTGCGCTGCCTCGCCATCGTCTTCATGCACGGCTACCGCTACACGCAGCACGAAGCGGCCGTGGCGCGCATCGCACGCGAGATCGGCTTCACGCAGGTGTCGGTGTCGCATGAAGTGAGCCCCCTGATGAAACTGGTCGCGCGCGGCGACACCACCGTGGTGGATGCCTACCTGTCGCCGATCCTGCGCCGCTACGTCGACCAGGTCGCTGTTGAGCTGCCCGGCGTGAACCTGCAATTCATGCAGTCGAACGGCGGCCTGACCGATGCGCGCGCCTTCCAGGGCAAGGACAGCATCCTGTCCGGTCCCGCCGGCGGCATCGTCGGCATGGTGCGGGCCAGCCAGCTCGCCGGCTTCGAGCGCGTGATCGGCTTCGACATGGGCGGCACCTCGACCGACGTGTCGCACTTCTCGGGCGAATTCGAGCGCGTCTTCGAGACCCAGGTGGCGGGCGTGCGCATGCGCGCGCCGATGATGAGCATCCACACGGTGGCCGCGGGGGGCGGTTCCATTTTGCATTTCGACGGCACCCGCTACCGCGTAGGACCGGACAGCGCCGGCGCCAACCCGGGCCCCGCCAGCTACCGCCGCGGCGGGCCGCTCGCCGTCACCGACTGCAACGTCATGCTGGGCAAGATCCAGCCGCGCCATTTCCCACGGCTGTTCGGTGCGCGCGGCGACGAGCCGCTGGACGTCGAGGCGGTGCGCGCGGGCTTCGCGGCGATGGCGGAGGAGATCGCGCTTGGTACTGGCAGCAGGCCGGCGCCGGAAGCGGTGGCCGAGGGCTTCATCCAAATCGCGGTCGGCAACATGGCCAACGCCATCAAGCAGATCTCGGTGCAGCGCGGCCACGACGTGACCGACTACGCACTGACCAGCTTTGGCGGCGCCGGCGGGCAGCACGCCTGCCTGGTGGCCGACGCGCTGGGCATGAAGACGGTCTTCATCCATTCGCTGGCGGGCGTGCTGTCGGCCTACGGCATGGGCCTGGCCGACCAGAGCGCGATGCGCGAGCAGGCGGTCGAGCTGCGCCTGGTCGATTCCGGCGCCGACCTGCTGGCCGCGCGCCTGGCCGTGCTGGGCGATGCGGCCCGCGGCCAGCTGCTGGCACAGGGCGTCCCGCTCGAGCGTATCGAACTGGTCGAGCGCGTGCACCTGCGCTACGAGGGCACGGATTCGGCCATCGTCGTGCCGTTTGCCGATGCCCAGGCCATGCAGGCGGCGTTCGAAACCTTGTACAAACGGCGCTATTCCTTCCTGATGCCTTCGCGCGGCCTGGTGGTCGAAGCCGTGTCCGTCGAGGCGATCGGGCGCTCGGACGCACCGCTCGAGACCCCGGCAGTAGCAGGCTCCGGCGGTGCGCGGCCCGCACCCAACGAGACCGTACCGATGTACAGCGGCGGCGCCTGGCACGACACGGGCGTGTTCCTGCGCCAGGACGTCAAGCCCGGCGACATCGTGCGCGGCCCGGCGATCATCGCCGAAGCCAATGCCACCACGGTCGTCGAGCCGGGCTGGCAGGCCCAGGTCACGCCGCACAATCACCTGGTGCTCAAGCGCGTGGAAGCGCTGCCCGAGCGGCGCGCCATCGGCACCACGGCCGACCCGGTCATGCTCGAGATCTTCAACAACCTGTTCATGTCGATCGCCGAGCAGATGGGCCTGCGCCTGCAGAACACGGCCTATTCGGTGAACATCAAGGAGCGGCTGGACTTCAGCTGCGCCATTTTCGACGCGGGAGGCAACCTGGTCGCCAACGCGCCCCATATGCCGGTGCACCTTGGCTCGATGGGCGAGAGCATCAAGACCGTCATGCGCGAGAACGCCGGCCGCATGCGCGCGGGCGACGTCTACATGCTCAACGATCCGTACAACGGCGGCACCCACCTGCCGGACGTCACCGTGATCTCGCCGGTGTTCGATGAAGCAGGCGCGGAGATCCTGTTCTACGTCGGCTCGCGCGGCCACCACGCGGACATCGGCGGCACCACGCCGGGCTCGATGCCGCCGGACTCGACCCATATCGAGCAGGAGGGCGTCCTGATCGACAATTTCAAGCTGGTCGATGGCGCGGACGGCATCCTGCGCGAACAGGAAACCCGCGAGCTGTTAACGAGCGCGCGCTATCCGGCGCGCAATCCGGACCAGAACATGGCCGACTTGCGCGCGCAGGTGGCCGCCAACCAGAAGGGCGTCGAAGAGCTGCACAAGATGGTGGCCCATTTCGGCCTAAACGTCGTGCGCGCCTACATGGGCCACGTGCAGGACAACGCCGAAGAAGCGGTGCGGCGCGTGATCTCGGCCCTGAGCGATGGCCGCTACAGCTACGATCTCGATAACGGCGCCCGTATCGAGGTGGCGATCCGCGTCGACCGCACCAGGCGCAGCGCCGAAATCGATTTCACGGGGACGTCAAGCCAGCTGCCGAACAACTTCAATGCGCCATCAAGCATCTGCATGGCGGCCGTGCTCTACGTGTTCCGTACGCTGGTCGACGACGAGATTCCGCTGAACGCCGGCTGCCTCAAGCCGCTCAAGGTGATCATTCCGCCGGGCTCGATGCTCAACCCGCATTACCCGGCCTCGGTCGTGTCGGGCAATGTCGAAACCTCGACCTGCATCACCAATGCGCTGTACGGCGCGCTTGGCGCGATGGCGGCCAGCCAGGGCACCATGAACAACTTCACCTTCGGGAATGCCCGTTACCAGTATTACGAGACCATCTCGGGCGGCTCGGGCGCGGGCGAGGGCTTCGACGGCACCGACGTCGTGCAGACCAACATGACCAATTCGCGGCTGACCGACCCGGAAATCCTCGAATTCCGCTTCCCGGTGCGGCTGGAGAGCTACGAGATCCGCCACGGCTCCGGTGGAGCAGGGCGCTGGCATGGCGGAAATGGCGGCGTGCGCAAGCTGCGCTTCCTGGAACCGATGACGGCGGCGATCCTGTCGAACAACCGGATCCATGCGCCCTTCGGGATGGCGGGCGGGGAGCCGGCCGAACGGGGACGCAATACCGTCGTGCGGGCCGATGGGACGGTGGAGACGCTGGGACATATCGGCAAGGTGGGGATGGAGCCGGGAGACCTGTTCGTGATCGAGACGCCGGGCGGGGGCGGCTTCGGGCAGCCTTGAGATGGCCAACCTGCGCCTATTTATGGCTCATGCATATGCCGCGATTTTCGTCGTCCATTCCCGCTTTTCCACCGCCTGTCACATTATGCAGACATTGCGTTCCATTAACGATACATTAGCCAAGAGGAAATAATCTCCCTCCGTTCGCCCTGCGCGACAAGGAAGAAAACTGTCTATAAACCCTGGAGAAACAAGCCGATGCTATCGATCAAGCAGCTCAACAAGACCTATGCCAATGGCGTGAAGGCGATCAACAATGTCAGTCTCGAGATTCCGAACGGCATGTTCGGCCTGCTCGGACCGAATGGCGCCGGCAAGTCCTCGCTGATGCGCACCATTGCGACGTTGCAGGATCCCGATAGCGGCAGCATCCATTTCCACGGCCTCGACGTCCTGAAAGAAAAAGAAGCGCTGCGCCGCCAGCTCGGTTACCTGCCGCAGGATTTCGGCGTGTATGCGAAAGTCAGCGCCGAAAAGCTGCTGCACCATTTCGCTGTGTTGAAGGGCATCGGCGGCAAGGGCGCGCGCAAGGAAGCGGTCGAAGCGCTGCTGCACCAGACCAACCTGTGGGAATCGCGCAAGCGCGGCCTCGGCACCTATTCGGGCGGCATGCGCCAGCGCTTCGGCATCGCCCAGGCGCTGCTGGGCGCGCCGCGGCTGGTGATCGTCGACGAGCCGACCGCCGGCCTCGATCCGGATGAGCGCAACCGCTTCCTGAACCTGCTGGCCAAGATCGGCGAGCAGGTGGTCGTCATCCTGTCCACCCACATCGTCGAGGACGTGACCGACCTGTGCCCGCGCATGGCCATGATCGCCAAGGGCACGGTGCTGCTGCAGGGCGAGCCGCAGGCGGCGATCGACACCCTGAAGAACCGCGTCTGGCGCCGCACCGTGAGCCAGGACGCGCTGCTTGAGTACCAGGAGCGCTTCAACGTGCTCTCCACCCGTTTGGTGGCGGGCCAGCCGCAGATCAACGTGTATGCCGAATCGCAGCCCGACGATGGTTTCCGCAGCGTCGAGCCGGACCTGGAAGACGTCTACTTCCTGCAGATCCGCAATGCCGGGCGCAGCGCGCCGGCCAGCGCGGCGGCGCCCGCGGCCAGCGTTCCCGTGACGGCCTAAGGAGCGGACATGTTGAGAGAATTCTTCAGCTTCGAGCTGGGTACCCAGCTGCGCCAGCCCTTGCTGTGGGTCTGCGCACTGCTGTTCGGCGCGCTCGCCTTTGGCGCCTCCACCACCGACGCGATCACGGTCGGCGGCAGTATCGGCAACGTCAACCGCAATGCGCCGGTCGTCCTTGCCCAGCTGCTCAGCGTCTTCAGCCTGATGTCGATGTTCGTCGTCACCATCTTCATCGCCGGCACCGTGCTGCGCGACAGCGAAGTCGGCATCTCCGACATGCTGTTCGCCACCCCGATGAAGAAGCGCGACTACCTCGTCGGCCGCTTCGCCGCCGGTCTGGTGGCCTGCCTGGTCATCTTTGCCCTGGTCGTGGTGGGCATGATGCTCGGGCCCCTGATGCCCTGGGTCGACAGCCAGCGCGTCGGTCCCTTCCCCGGCGGAGCCTATTTGTGGGCGCTGGGCGTGATCGTGGTCCCCAATTTGTTCTTCGTGGGCGCGCTGCTGATGCTGCTGGCGTCCACCACGCGCTCGATCATGCTGGTCTACGTCGGCGTGCTGGCCTTCTTCGTGCTGTGGATCGTCGCCGGCAAATTCACCTCGAACATCAATAACGAATGGGTGGCCGTGCTGGCCGATCCCTTCGGCATCCGCGCCCTCGGCCGGGCCACCCGCTATTTCTCCACCGCCGAATCGAATGCCGGCCTGCCCGACATCATGGGCTACATGCTGGCCAACCGCGTCCTGTGGGGCGTCGTCGCCCTCGCGCTGTTCGGCCTGACCCTGGTGCTGTTCAAGCGGCAGCGCGCCGGCACCGGGAAACGCCTGTTCGGCAAGGCCAGGGTGCAGGCAGCCGGCGCACCGGTCGCGGCGCAACTGGCCCTGCCGCGCAGCGCGCCGCGCTTCACGCGCGCGACCGCCTGGGTCCAGTGCTGGCACATCTTCGCCTTCGACGCCCATGCGGTCTTCCGGAGCGTGCCTTTCCTCGTCATGCTGCTGTTCGCCGTGCTGAACATGGTCGGCGCCGCATCGCAGCTGGGCGAGATGTTCGGCACCACCGTGTATCCGGTGACCCACCTGATGGTCGAGCTGCTCAATGGCAGTTTCAACTTCATGCTCATCATCATCGTCACCTTCTATGCCGGTGAATTGATCTTCAAGGAGCGCCAGGCCAGGATCGCCGACGTCAACGACGCCATGCCGGTCCCGAACTGGGCGCCGCTGGCGGCCAAGAGCCTGGCCCTGGTCGGCGTCGTGCTGGCCTTCCTGCTCACCGGTATCGCGACGGCGATCGCTATCCAGCTGTTCAAGGGAGGCGCGCCGGTCGAGCCGCTGGTCTACCTCAAGGGCGTGCTGATCGCCGGTCTGCCTTACGTGTTCATGGGCCTGATCGCCGTGGTCCTGCAGGTAGTCACCAACAACAAGTTCATCGGCTACCTGCTCGTGATCGTGCTGATGGTGTGGCAGGTGGTGGCGGGCGTCATGCACCTCGACCACAACCTGTATAACTTCGGCGGCCTGCCGAACACGCCGTATTCCGACATGAACGGCTTCGGCCACTTCATCGCGGGCTGGGCATGGTTCGCGCTGTACTGGAGCCTGTTCACCGTGGCGGCCCTGATCGTGGCCCAGGCCTTCTGGGTGCGCGGCCTGTCGCTCGAGTGGCGCAGCCGCGTGCGCGAAGCCGGCCGCCGCCTCAAGGGTCCTGCCGGTGCGGCGTTTGCTGCCTGCCTGCTCGCCTTCGCCGGCGTAGGCAGCTGGATCTTCCACAACACGAACACGCTGGCGCACTACGAAGCCCGCGACGTGAGCATGGACAAGCAGGCGCTGTACGAAAAAAACTACCGCAAGTACAAGGACCTGCCGCATGCAAAGATCACCGACGTGCGCGCGGCGGTGGACATCTATCCCGAGGAGCGCCGGGTGATGATCAAGGGCAGCTACATCCTCGAGAACAAGACCGCGCAGCCGCTCGACACCCTGCGCCTGCAGCTCAATTCGGACGTCGAGACGACCCTGTCGGGCCTGCCGGCGCACCGGGTCGAGCTGAATGACAAGGAGTCGGGCTTCATGATCCTGAAGCTGGCCCAGCCCCTGCAGCCGGGCGCGCGCCTGCCGTTTGATTTCACCGTGGACGTGCGCCGTCCGGGCTTCTCGAACGGCGGCACGCCCGATACCATCAACCTGAACGGCACCTTCTTCAACAACCGCCAGTTCTTCCCGATGGTCGGCTACCAGCCCGGCTTCGAGCTGACCGACCGCAACGAGCGCCGCAAGCGCGGCCTGGGCGAGCCCGAACGCATGGCCAAGCTGGAAGACCAGGCCGCGCGCGCCAATTCGATGTTCGGTGGCGAGGCAGACTGGATCAGTTTCGAGACGGTCGTCTCGACCAGCGGCAACCAGACCGCGCTGGCGCCGGGCTACCTGCAGAAGTCGTGGAAGGCCAACGGGCGCAACTACTACCAGTACAAGATGGACCAGAAGATGATGCCGTTCTTCGCCTACCTGTCGGCCGACTGGCAGGTGAAGAAGGGCGACTGGCGTGGCATCCCGATCGAGGTCTACCACGATTCCAGGCACGCCTACAACGTCGACCGGATGATCGCGGGCACCCAGAAGGCGCTGGACTATTTCAGCACCCAGTTCACGCCTTATCAGCACAAGCAGGTGCGCATCCTGGAATTCCCGAACTACAGCGCGTTCGCCCAATCCTTCGCCAACACGATCCCGTTCTCGGAATCGATCGGCTTCATCGCCGACCTGCGCGACAAGGAAGACATCGACTACGTGTTCTACGTCACCGCCCACGAAGTGGCCCACCAGTGGTGGGGCCACCAGGTCACGGCCGCCAACGTGCAGGGCGCGAGCATGCTGATCGAATCGCTGTCGCAGTATTCGGCGCTGATGGTGATGGAAAAGGAATACGGGCGCGACAAGATGCGCCGCTTCCTGCGCCACGAGCTCGATCGCTACCTGCGCTCGCGCGGCGGCGAGAGCATCGAGGAACTGCCGCTGGCGCGGGTGGAAAACCAGGACTACATTCACTACCGCAAGGGCAGCCTGGTGTTCTACCGTCTGCGCGACGAGATCGGCGAGGAAGCGCTCAACCGCGCACTCAAGCGCTTCTTGCAGGACAAGGGCTACCAGGAGTCGCCGTTCACCACGTCCGCCGAGCTGCTCGACTACATCCGCGCCGAGGCGCCGCAATCCAGGCACGCCCTGATCACGGACCTGTTCGAGAAGATCGTCTTCTACGATAACCGCGTGCTCGATGCCACCGCGAAGAAGCGCTCCGATGGCCAATGGGACGTGACCATGAAGCTGCACCTGGCGAAGATGGAAGCCGACGGCAAGGGCAAGGAAACGCCGCGCGCCTACGACGAGCCGGTGGAGATCGGCATCTTTGCCCGCGCCAAGGGCGCCAAGGAAGCCGACGAGCGGGTGCTGCTGCTGGAGAAACGCGTCCTGTCGGCCGACAAGCCGGTGGTCACTGTCACGGTCAAGGAGCAGCCTTTTGAAGTCGGCGTCGATCCCTATAACAAGATGATCGACCGGGTCTCGCGCGACAACCGCAAGGAGGTCAGCATCGACTGACAGACCGGCTGCGGCCAGGCCGCGGCCGGTGAGCCGCGACCTAGCCCGAAATACCGTACTTGCGCCTGGCCTGCTGGAATTCCTGCTCCAGCGCCGCCAGCCGCGGGTGGTTCGCATCGAGCGCGCGCAAGCGATCGATCTGCCCGGCGGCGACCTCGCCCAGGGCGTGGTCCCAACCCAGTTCGTTCACCTGGCGCAGGATGCCGCCGGCCACCGCCACCATCACCTGCTGGTTGCCGGGCGCCATGTGCAGGGCTTCCATCAGGGTCTGCACCGCGCCGCGCACGTCGCCCATGTTGCGCTTCTCGTCGGCGACGCCCAGCAGGATCTGGGCCTGGGCGCGCAATTGCTGACCCATGCCGTCGGCCAGATCGGGCCGGCCGGCGCGCACGAACACGCCGATGGCCTGGTCCACCGTCACCGGGCTGGACGCATCACCCATCACGGTCATCATCACGCTCGACGCCTGCTCGTCCATCTGGTGCTCCAGGCAGGCCTGGGCCAGGCCGATCTTCAGGTTCGAGGACAGCCCGCTGCTGGCGCGGGTGGCGCTCACGGCCATCTGCAGTTCGGCCACCGCGGCGCTGACATTGCCCATTTTTTCGTGCAGCAGGGCGCTGGAGTAGGCCTTGCAGGCGTCCAGGTTGGTGCTTGAGCGCAGCGAGCGCTCGAGATCGCGGATCACGCCGCCGGCCCCCTGCACGTCGCCGCGCGTGACCATGGCCTTGACCAGGTTGACGTGGTCTTCCGGATCGCGGAATTCCGAATAGCGGGCCTTGGTCACCACCTGCTTGAACGATTTCTCGGCTGCTTCGGCATCGCCGTTTTCGAGCGCGACTTCGCCGAGTTTGCGCAGGCGGCGCACCATGTGCGGCGAGATCGAGACGGCTTCTTCGAGGATCTTCTGCGCTTCGCTGTTCGCCCCCAGCTGCTCGTGGCAGCGCGCCAGCAGGTCGTAGGCGCCCATCAGGCGCGGATTGCCCTGCACCAGGTGCTCGAGCGTCTCGCGCGCCTCGTCATACGCGCCTTGCGCGACCATGGTGCGGGCCAGGCCCAGGCCGGCCCAGCCCAGCGGACGTTCGGCCAGCACGCTGCGATACAAGCCGCCGGCTTCGACGTGTTCGCCCACCGAGACATGCAGTTCGGCCTTCAGGCGCAGGAAGTCGAGCGCGTAGCGCGGAGCGGCCAGGGCGGCGGTGCCGCAGGCGCGGATCGCATCAACCGGTTTGCCTTGCGCGGCCAGCTGCCAGACCGGGAGCAGGGCGGTGCGGCGCTCGAGTGCGCGCTTGATGCGGCCGCTGAGCATGTCCACGGTGAAGGGCTTGAGGACGTAGTCGGTCGGCGTGAGTTCGGCCGCGCTGACCACCTTGCCGTAGACGCCCTCGGAGGTGAGCATGATGAAGATGGTCGAGGCGGTGATCAGGCGGTGGTGGCGCAGGTCTTCCAGCAGCTGCTGGCCGTCCTGGCCGTCGCCCCCGGGGCCATCGAGGTCGTACTCGCACAGGATCACGTCGAAGCTGCGCTTGCCCAGCTGCTTGATCGCCGTGCCGGCATTGACCGCGGATTCGACCTTGGTGATGCCGGCCTGGTTCAGCATGTTCTGCAGGCTGGCGCGCATGCCGGGATTCGGATCGACCACCAGCACCGACAGGTTTGCATTTTCTTGCATCTTCGCTCTCGTCCCCGTTTGGGCGCGCTCAATGCGGCGCACCTGTTGTAATTATGTAGCCGTTACAATACCGATAAGTTCCAGAAGGATCAAGAAATGTCCGTACTACAAGGTCGGCGCTGCCTGGAATGCAACGCTGCATTGCAACACTGTATAATGGCGGGCTATCTTCCACCCAAGCAGCGACGCTGCATCAACCGACTTCTCAGCCATGTTGATTCTGCCGGGTTCCAATGCCCTGTCCGCCTTCCGTAGCCAACGCCTCCTGTCGCAACTCCAAGCAGTCGCCCCATCGATTGCAGCAGTCCAGGCCCGCTTCTTCCACTTCATCGACGCCAGCGCACCGCTGACCACCGCCGATACCGAGCGCCTCACCGCCATGCTCACCTATGGCGAACCGGCGGCGCAGACTTTGTTCGAGGGCGTGACCGAGGAATTCTTCGTGATCCCGCGCCTGGGCACGATTTCGCCGTGGGCCTCGAAGGCCACCGACATCGCGCACAACTGCGGCATGGCGCATGTGCACCGCATCGAGCGCGGCGTCGGCTACACCGTGGTGCTCAAGGGCGGTTTGCTCGGCACCGGCATCGGCGCACCAAAGAAGCTGGCGGACGACCAGCTCGCGCAAGTAGCAAGCCTGCTGCACGACCGCATGACCGAGACCGTGTTGCGCTCCGCAACCGAAGCCTCGCGCCTGTTCGACGAGCTCGAAGGCAAGCCGCTGGAAACGGTGGACGTGCTGGGGCAGGGCGTCGACGCGCTCCTGCGCGCGAACACCGAGCTGGGTCTGGCGATGTCGATGGATGAAATCGACTACCTGAACGACGCCTTCACGAAGGCCGCGCGCAACCCGACCGACGTCGAGCTGATGATGTTCGCACAGGCCAACAGCGAGCATTGCCGCCACAAGATCTTCAACGCCGACTGGATCATCGACGGCGTCAAGCAGGACCGGTCTCTGTTCGGCATGATCAAGAACACCCACCAGCTCAACCCGCGCGGCACCGTGGTCGCCTACAGCGACAACTCCTCGATCATCGAGGGCGCCAGCGTGACGCGCTTCTTCCCGCGCGGACCTGGCCAGGAATACGCCCCGGCGACGGACCTGACCCACATCCTGATGAAGGTGGAGACCCACAACCATCCGACCGCAATCTCTCCGTTCCCGGGCGCCTCCACCGGCGCCGGCGGCGAGATCCGCGATGAAGGCGCGACCGGCCGCGGCGCCAAGCCCAAGGCCGGCCTGACCGGCTTCACTGTCTCGAACCTCCACCTGCCGGATGCGGTGCGTCCGTGGGAAAACGCGCTTGATGTCACGGGTGGCGACGCAGGCCGGGCGGACGCGGTCTACGGCAAGCCGGAACGCATCGCCTCGGCGCTGCAGATCATGACCGACGGACCTCTGGGTGGCGCCGCCTTCAGCAACGAATTCGGGCGTCCTGTCCTGGGCGGCTATTTCCGCACCTACGAGCAGAACGTCGGCGCAGCCGGCTCCGTGTACGGCTACCACAAGCCGATCATGATCGCCGGCGGCATCGGCAGCATCTCCTCGAGCCACACCCACAAGGACGAGATCCCGGTCGGCAGCCTGCTGGTGCAGCTGGGTGGCCCCGGCATGCGCATCGGCATGGGCGGCTCGGCCGCCTCGTCGATGGCGACCGGCACCAATACCGCCGACCTGGACTTCGACTCGGTCCAGCGCGGCAATCCGGAGATGGAGCGCCGCGCCCAGGAAGTCATCAACGGCTGCTGGCAGATGGGCGGGGACAACCCGATCATCTCGATCCACGACGTCGGCGCCGGCGGCCTGTCGAACGCCTTCCCGGAAATCGTCAACGACGCCAAGCGCGGCGCGCTGTTCGACCTGCGCAAGGTGCCGCTCGAAGAGAGCGGTATGGCGCCGAAGGAAATTTGGTCAAATGAGTCGCAAGAGAGATATGTTTTGGCTATTGCGCCATCTGACCTTGATAAATTTGCATCGCTGTGCGAGCGCGAGCGCTGCCCCTACGCGGTGGTGGGCACCGCCACCGAAGAACGCCAGCTGCGCGTGATCGACCAGGAATCAACTGGCGCGTCGCCGGTCGACATGCCGATGGATGTCTTGCTGGGCAAGCCGCC
This sequence comes from Telluria sp. ZT3P39, assembly GCF_059685935.1. Classification (NCBI taxonomy): domain Bacteria; kingdom Pseudomonadati; phylum Pseudomonadota; class Betaproteobacteria; order Burkholderiales; family Oxalobacteraceae; genus Telluria; species Telluria sp. ZT3P39. Next base: position 2,326 of record NZ_JCASIH010000025.1, on the reverse strand, counting down.
GAAAATGCTGCGCGAGGTCGAGCACGTCAGCTACAGCTTCCCGGCGGTCGACCTGACCGGCATCGAGCTCGAGGAAGCCGCACGCCGCGTGCTGCTGTTGCCGACTGTCGCTGATAAATCCTTCCTGATCACGATCGGCGACCGCACGGTCGGCGCCATGACGGTACGCGACCAGATGGTCGGCCCGTGGCAGGTGCCGGTCGCCGACTGCGCCGTCACCGCGATGTCCTTCGAGGGCTATGTGGGCGAGGCGATGGCGATGGGCGAGCGTACCCCGCTGGCCGTGATCAACGCCGCCGCCTCGGGCCGCATGGCCGTGGGCGAGGCGATCACCAACATCGCCGCCGCCGCGATCGACGACATCTCGGACATCAAGCTGTCGGCCAACTGGATGGCGGCCTGCGGCCAGCCGGGCCAGGACGCGGCGCTGTTCGATACCGTGAAGGCGGTGGGCATGGAACTGTGCCCGGCGCTGGGCGTGTCGATCCCGGTCGGGAAAGATTCGCTGTCGATGCGCACCACCTGGAACGACGATGGCGCGAACAAGGCCGTGATTTCGCCGGTGTCGCTGATCGTCTCGTCCTTCGCACCGGTGGCCGATATTCGCCGCTCGCTGACGCCGCAACTGCGCACGGACCTGGGCGAGACCGCCCTGATCCTGGTCGACCTCGGACGCGGCAAGAACCGCATGGGTGCGTCCGCGCTTGCGCAAGTTACCCAGCAGCTGGGCGACAGCGTGCCGGACCTCGATGCGCCGCAAGACCTGAAAGCCTTCTTCGTGGCCATCCAGCAGCTCAACCGCGAGGGCAAGCTGCTGGCCTACCACGACCGCTCGGACGGCGGCTTGTACACCACCCTGGTCGAGATGGCCTTTGCCGGCCGCGCCGGCGTCTCGGTCAACCTCGACATCCTGGCGATGGAAGACGGGCATGGCGCGGACTGGGGCGACGCCAAGAACTGGGCCGGCCAGGTGGCCGAGCGCCGCAACGAGCTGACCCTGCGCGCGCTGTTCAACGAAGAACTGGGCGCAGTCGTACAAGTACGTGCCGAGGACAAGCAGGCCGTGATGGCCGTGCTGCGCGAGCAGGGCCTGGGCGCCTGCAGCCACATCATCGGCAAGCTCAACGACCGCGGCGTGGTGGAATTCACGCGCGACGCCAAGGTGATCTACAACCAGAAGCGCGCCGACCTGCACCGCCTGTGGAGCGAGACCAGCTGGCGCATCGCGCGCCTGCGCGACAACCCGGACTGCGCCGACCAGGAATTCGACCGCCTGCTCGACGAAAGCGATCCGGGCATCTCGCCGAAGATCAGCTTCGATTTGCAGGAAAACGTCGCCGCGCCCTTCATCGCGACGGGCGTACGCCCGCGCGTAGCGATCCTGCGCGAGCAGGGCGTGAACTCGCATATCGAAACCGCCTGGGCGATGCACCAGGCCGGCTTTGCCGCGATCGACGTGCACATGAGCGACCTGATCGCCGGCCGCGCGAAACTCGACGACTTCCAGGGCGTGATCGCCGTGGGCGGCTTCTCGTATGGCGACGTGCTGGGTGCGGGCGAGGGCTGGGCCAAGACCATCCTGTTCAACCCGCAGTTGGCGGACGCCTTTGCCGGCTTCTTTGCGCGCCAGGATACCTTCGGCCTGGGCGTGTGCAATGGCTGCCAGATGCTGAGCAACCTGAAATCGATCATCCCGGGCGCGCATGCCTGGCCGAAGTTCACCCGCAACAAGTCCGAGCAGTTCGAGGCGCGCTTCGGCATGGTCGAGGTCCTGGATTCGCCGTCGATCTTCTTCCAGGGCATGGCCGGCACCCAGGCGCCGATCGCGATCGCGCACGGCGAAGGCTTTGCCGACTTCTCGCTGACCGGCGACGTCAACGCGGCAATCAAGTCGCTGCGCTATGTCGACAACCGCGGGCAGGCGACCGAGATGTATCCGTTCAATCCGAACGGCTCGCCGGGAGGCCTGACTGCCGTCACGACCGAGGATGGCCGCTTCACCGCGATGATGCCGCACGCCGAGCGCGTGTTCCGCACCGTCGTGCATTCGTGGGCGCCGGATAGCTGGCCGGATGAATCGCCGTGGATGCGCATGTTCCGCAATGCGCGGAAGTGGGTGGGTTAAGCCTGCAAGCAAGAGCGCCTCTTCGGAGGCGCTTTTTTATTGGCAGGGACTATCGACGTGGGATATGTAGAATCCCGTAGGGTGTGTAAGAGCAAAGTAGTAATGTCCGGTTCTAGCAAAGTAGAAATGTCCGATTTTGCTAGATAGCTCATGCTGTCGACTCTGAATAATCTGGAGTCGACGGTGAGCAAAACCGGGAGC
>NZ_JCASIH010000024.1:0-62248 GCF_059685935.1 Telluria sp. ZT3P39 | reverse complement strand
AAAGAGAGGGCTAACACAGCCATGCATGCACCGCTTTTTTGACAGGGAAGCTAGCAGCAACCCGGCCCGCCTACAAGGAAAATATGTGGGGAAGGGTCAGGACCTGACCCCGAAGTCTGACCCCGAAGTCCCGAAGTCCGAAGTCCCGCTCTACCAAACCGATTCGACTTGCCCGCTCCCGCCTCAATGCAAGTCATGCAGCCGCGTCACGCTTGCCAGGTGCGGCGCCGACTGCGCGCAGATCACCTTCAGCACGTCGAGCACTTCGGGGTCGGTGATGAAATCGGCCGACGACCGGGCCTCGAGCATGCGCTCGGGCGGCAGGGAGCGCGCCACGGCCCAGCCCTGCACATAGTCCACGCCGATGTCCGACAGCGTCTGCACGGTGGCGGCGTCTTCCGCCCATTCCGCGATCGTCTTCATTCCCAGGTTCACGGCCAGGCTCACGATCGCCTCGACGATGGCGACGTTGGCCGGGTGGGCGTTGATGTTGACGATGAAGTTGCCGTCGATTTTCAGCACGTCGGCCGGCAGCTCTTTCAGGTACGAGAACGAGGTATAGCCGGCGCCGAAATCGTCCAGCGCCACCTTCACGCCGAAGCTGCGCACCTGGTCGATGAAGCGGCGCGTGTTGTCCAGGTCATGCAGGGCGACGCTCTCGGTGATCTCCAGGCACAGGCGGCTGGCCACGTGCACGTAGCGGCTCAGGATGTCGAAGGTGTCCTGCACGAAGCGCTCGTCGTTGAGCGAGGCGCCCGACAGGTTCATGCAGACGAAACGGGTGTTCGCCAGCTGGTCGATGTGCTCCGCGATCCAGGCCAGGGTGGTGGACAGCACCCAGCGGTCGATCACGCTGGCGCGCCCGCTCTTCTCGGCCGCCGAGATGACGGCGCCGGCCGGCACGATGCGGCCGTCGGCTTCGCGCATGCGCAGCAGGACTTCGAAATTCAGGGAATCGTGCGGGTGCTTGAGCGACATGATCGGCTGCATTTCCAGCAGCAGGCAATCGGTGGCATCGGTAGCGGACAGGCGCGCCACCATGTCCAGTTCGGCCGCGCGCTGGCGGAAGGCTTCGGCGCCGCGCTCGTACACCACCAGGCCTTCACCGGCCCCCAGCTTGGCTTCGCGGCAGGCGCGGTCGGCGGTGGACACCGCGTCCTTCATGGCGATGCCCGGCGTGACTTCGATCAGGCCGACCGAGCCGCGCACGTGGAAGGCCTTGTCGCCCACCCGGTAAGGGGTGTTGCCGAGGCGGTCGACGATGCCGCGGCAAATGATCGAGGCCAGCGGCACCGCCGTCTCCGGCATCAGGACCACGAACTCGTCGCCGCCGACGCGGCCGATCTGCTGGCCGCCGGCCAGCATGGTCGCCATGCGTTCGCATACCTGCTTGAGCACTTCGTCGCCGGCGGCGTGGCCGAACAGGTCGTTGATCAGCTTGAAGCGGTCCAGGTCGACATAGGCCAGGGCCATCGGCTTGCCGGCCGCCAGGCCTTGGGCAGCCTGCGCGAATTCGCGCTCGATGCCGCGGCGGTTGTAGACCTTGGTCAGCGGGTCGTTGTTGGCCATGAACTGCAGCTGCGCCGTGGCCTTGTACTTTTCGGTGGTGTCCTGCAGCACGCCTTCGATACGGGCGCGCGCCAGCGTGGCGCTGACCAGGAAGCGCTGGGTGCCGTCGCGGCTGGTCAGTTCCATCTCGGCCTCGGCCTTGGCATGGACCTGCTCGTGCAGTTCGGTCCAGGTGCTTTCGGTGAAGAACTGGCGCCATGCGGTGCGGCCGGCAACGAAACTCGTGATGCCTAGCATCTTCTGCAAGGCCGGGTTGACGCTCAGGAAGTGGCCGTACATGTCCAGCGTGAACAGGCCCACCGGCATGGCCTGGTAGGCGTGCTCGAGTTCCTGCTGGGCCGCTTCGCGCTGTTCGGTCTCGGTGCGCATCTGCTCGGCCACGGCCAGCGCCGCCAGCAGGCTCGAGGCCAGCGCGGCGGTGACGCTGTTGATGATGCCGAGCAGTTCGCGCATCCCGAGCGCGGCCGAGGCGACCTCGGCGATCGTGGCCAGGAAGCTGACCGCGAACGAGGCGGCAAACCAGGAGGCGACGCGGTTGCGCGACTCGGCAATGATCTTGAACAGGCCGACCGTCATGACCGAGAAGCAGCACACCGTAATGGCCCACAGCAGCGGCAGGAACATGCCATACGGCAGGAGCATGGCGGCGGCCAGCATCGGCAGGCAGAGCCACTGCATGATGCGCATCGGCAGCATGTAGCGCATGGCGGCGATGTTTTCGCGCAGTAGCGCCTGGTACAGGGTGAGCGTGGCGATGCCGTACAGCGTGATGGTCAGCGAGCGGCTGCGCAGCAGCCAGTCCGACGGCAGGGTCTGGCCCAGCCACTGGATGTCCCAGCCGGCCGACAGCGCGCCCACGCGCAAATTCAGGATCAGCCAGCCGGCGAACAGCACGTACAGCGGCTGGCGGTTGATCAGGGCGGTAATCAGGATGAACAGCGCCAGCACCACCATGCCGCCATCTAACAGCCCGGACTTGCGGTGATACTGCTCGACCGACAGTGCGAACTGGTCCGACGGCCATTGCAGCACCGACAGGCGCGCCGGACCGGCGAAGCGCGCGCGGCACAGCAACGAGGAAGGCAGCGGCGCCAGCTTCAGGGCAAAGCCGGCTTTCGAGGCTTCGACCAAACCGGTACCGGCGCCGCGCGTGGCCGTGCCCAGCGGAGCCAGGCTGCCGGCATCCCAGCAGGCGACTTCCTGCGCATGGCGCGAAGGGAATTCCACCACCTGGGCGCCTAGACGCGGCATCGGCTCGAAGGCGAACCAGACCGGGTCTTCGGACAAATGGGTGTCATAGCCGGTGACCAGGCCGCCGGCTTCGGCACGCGCCAGCGCGGCGCCCGGCCCCAGCGAGGCTTCGGTCTGGACCGTGACGACCATCGACAGCGGCACGTCGCCCACCGTGCCGTACTGGTCGTGCCAGAAAATCAGCGCGATCAGGGAAACGATCCCGATCCCGATCGGAATCAGGTAATAGGCAAAGACCTGCAACACCCGCTCCACCACCGCGTGTGCAGTGGTGGCGATCGAAGAACGGCGTGTGGGTGTTGGAATGGGCATAGGCTGTGTCAAAGCGGTCGAATGCTCCCATCGTTGCCGGGGGGAGCGCCAAAGCGCAAGGATACAGCCTTATATTGATGCAGTCATGCAATATGTTTTAAATATCTCTTCAGGCGAAGGCGAATTCGCGTGCCTGCAACGACGGGTGCGCAGGGACGTGCGCGCGCGGCGCCACCTGGGCCGGCGGCGGCGCGGCCGGGCCGATGTCGATGTCCGGGTGGTGGGTGTTGAAGAAGAAGTTCAGCAGCGGGTGGCGCGCCTCGGTGTAGCGCTGCTCGAAGCTGGCGATCTCGAAGGCCATCACGCGGTGCGGGATGTTGCCGACGTGGCGCAGCGCGACCAGGCCCTGCTCCGGGAACACATCGGTGAACAGCATCTGCTCATACTGGCGGTCGACCGGCGGGCGGCCGGTGGCGACCGAGTAATCGATGGCGTTGTCTTCGCAATACATGAAGCAGGCCTTGACCAGTGCCACTTTGACCATACGGCCGACGCGGCCCTCGTCGATGCCCAGGCGCGTCGCCTCGACCAGGCGTCGGCCCTGCAGCCAGTGCGGCAGCTCGATCGATGCCTCGACGCCCAGCGGACGGTGCAGGTTGCTGCGGATCCGGGTGCTGCCCAGGGGCGAGCCGTCGAGCTTCGATTCGGCCAGCAGGACGATGGTGTCGTCGTCGTAGTCGGCCGCTTCCGGCAGGGCCAGCGTGCGTGCGAATTCCGGCACGTGGCGGGCGTAGGCGGCGTGGCGGACCTGGACCGCTTTCAACAGGTCGGCCTCGGTTTCAACCCGGCGAATGGTGAAAGGCAAGCGCTCGGTGGCGCGGCCTGCCGCACGGGCTTCGCGGGCAGCGCGGACGGAGGCGCCGGCTGGATTGGAGACGACTGGGTCGAACAGCGACATGGCGGGGTACTCCTCGGGTTGAAAGAATGAAACAGAACTTGTCTGTTTCAAATTATCAATCCGATCACTGGCAATCTAATTGCTGAGTAGAAGCACTTTATGCCTTCTATTTATCCTTCTCCTATGAAGGAATTGTCCTACGTCAAACCATGCATGCCAAAAATAGTGTAGAAAACATGCGGGGTGGATAAACGGCGCGCCCGAACCGCTGCGCACCGTCCGAAACCAGCTCCGGAATCACATCGTGCGCGCGGTGCCCGACACCCGGATCGAACTGCCCGGCTCCGGCCCGATCTCGGCCGTCAAGCGCGAGCGCATGCCCATGTCCTCGCCCTGCACCACCTCGATGCGCCCGCCGTGCGGCCAGCCGAGGTCGCGCAGGTAACCGGCAAAGGCCGCGGTGCCCGCGCCGGTGGCCGGGTCTTCCAGCACACCGCCGGAGGCGAAGGGATTGCGGGTATGGAAGCGCTGCGGCGTTTCCGCATACGCCAGTACGACCGTCACCAGGCCATGCCCGTTCATCAGGCGCCGTCCGGCGTCGAGCTCATAGGACATGCGCGCCAGGGCGGCGCGGCTGTTCAGCGCCAGCACCAGGTGGTCGGCGCCGCCATGTACCAGCGCCGGCGGGATGTGCTCGTCGAGGTCGGCGCGGGTATAGCCGAACAGGGCCAGCGCGGCGTCGACCAGCGGCGCCGGGGCCGGCTGGCTGCGGGTAGGCGGCGACTGCAGGCTGGCCACCACGCCCGCGCCCTCGACCCGGCCCTCGACCGTGATGGCCGCCGAATTCAGGGCCAGCGCAAAACGGCCGTCGCCGAAACGGCGGGCCAGCGCCGCGCCCAATGCGATCGTGGCATGGCCGCAGAACGGCACTTCGGACTCGGGAGAAAAATAGCGCACCCGCCAGCCCTCGCCCGCCGGGGCCGCGAAGGCGGTCTCGGAGAAACCGATGGCCTGCGCCAGCTTCGCCATTTCCGCTGGCGGCGGCAAGGCCTCACCGATCCAGACCCCGGCCGGATTACCGCCTGTGCCGCCGTCGTCAAACGCTGCAATGCGCAGCACCTCGTCCAGATTCGCAATGGCTTCCATGGGTGAACATTCTCGTCGTTAAGGAATGCTCATCATAGCGCGCCCGAGGTTTCAACGGGCGTTGCTACCCCATCCCCTGCTGCATGGCCTGGGCCATTTCCTCAGGCGAGACGTCGCGGATATGAGTGGCGATCGACCAGCGGTGGCCGAAGGGGTCTTCGACCACGCCGTAGCGGTCGCCCCAGAACATGTCGGCCGGGGCCATGCGCGCCTTCGCGCCCGCCTCGACGGCGCGCTCGAACAGCTGGTCGACGTGGGGCACGGCCAGGTGGATCGTGACCGGCGAGCCGCCCAGCGTGCTTGGGCCGATGGCGTCCCAGTCGGGAAACTCGTCCATCAGCATCACGGTCGAATCGCCGATGCGTACGGCCGCGTGGGCCAGCAGGCCGCCCGGACCGGGCAGGCGCATGATCTCTTCGGCGCCGAAGGCGCGCCGGTAGAAGTCGATGGCCTCGGCCGCGCCGGCGCAGACCAGGTGCGGGGTGACGGTGTGCATGCCGTCTTCGACGGGCTTGACTGCGGATTGGGGGGCATTCATGGCATCTCCTCGGGTTGGACAAGCTTAATGACCTTAGCCCCGACTGAAGGTTCAGGCAATCTCCAAAAGGCTTGACCCGGGCGCATGCTGCGGCTAGTATTTAGACATTCATCTAATTAGAGAACGATCAAACATGGCGGGACCGCTGAACGAGGTCTTCAAGGCGATCGCCGATCCGACGCGGCGCGAGATCCTGCGCCTGCTGCGCAGTGAAGAGATGAGCGCGGGCGACGTGGCGGCAAGGTTCGACATGACCAAGCCCACCGTGTCGCACCATTTTGCGGTGCTCAAGGCCGCCGGCCTGATTACCAGCCGGCGCGACGGGCAGACCATCTGGTATGCGCTCGACACCACGGTGCTCGAGGACGTGCTGGCCTGGTCGATGGACATGGCGCGCGGCGCCAAGGGAGACAAACAATGAAGAAACCGATGTCGAAGCGATTCCTGCTGCTGTTCCTGGCCGTGGCGCTGTTGACCCTGAACCTGGTGCTGGCGCTGTATCCGGAACTGCCGTCCCTGATCCCGGTGCACTGGAATGCCGACGGCGAGGCCGACCGCTGGGGCCCGCGTTCGATGGTGCTGCTGTATTCGGCCGTCATGCTCGGGTCGGGCGTGCTGTGGCTGGTGCTGCCCAGGCTCTCGCCGAAACGCTTCGCGGTGGAGGAGTTCGAATCGACCTGGTGGTATGTCGGCATGGTCACCGTGTCCTGCTTCGCCTACCTGCAGTGCGTGCACCTGTGGGGCGCCTGGAAGCCCGGCTTCAACGTCGACCGCGCCATGCTGGGCGGCCTTGGCATGTTCTTCATCCTGGCCGGTAACGTGACGGGCAAGGTGCGCCGCAATTTCTGGCTCGGCGTGCGGACGCCCTGGACGCTGGCCAATGAACGCGTGTGGTATGCGACGCACCGGTTCGCGGCCAAGACCATGGTGGCGGGCGGGGTGGTGGCCTTGATCGCGGTGCTGTCCGGGTGGCCGACCCTGGTGGCGCTGGTGGCGCTGGCTGTCGGGGCGCTGGTGCCGGTGGGGTACTCGCTGGTGTATTACAAGCGCCTGGAACGGGCCGGGACGCTGGAGGCGTAAGCCGCGTTTTCGGCAGTGCCTGCTTTGTTCACCGATCCAGCACGCCCTGCAAGCGCCGCACCAGGAAATCCACCAGCGCCGCCACCCGCGGCGCCAGGGCTCCCTGCCTGTAGAACACCGCCCACACCGGCTGCGTCCACCCCAGGGTCGCCCCCTCCAGTACCGGCACCAGCCGCCCCTGCGCCACATCGGCCCGCGTCAGGAAATCCGACAGCGACGCAATCCCCGCCGCGCCCAGCGCCAGGTGGCGCACCGTCTCGCCGCTCGATGCCGTCACCGCCGGCGTCACCGTCCACCCTTCCCCGCCGGCGTGCTGCAGCGGCCAGGTATTGAGCGACGCCGGCGCCGTGAATCCCAGGGTCCGATGCGCTTTCAACGATGCGGCATCCGGCGGCGTCCCATGCTTCTCGAGATACGCCGGCGCGGCCAGCACGCGCAAGCGCGTCGTGCCGAGGCGGCGCGCGTTGAGCGTGGAATCGGGCAGCGCGCCGATGCGGATCGCCAGGTCGGCGCGCTCTTCGATCAGGTCCACATAGGTCTCGCCGCTGACCAGTTCGAGCTGCACCAGTGGGTAAGCGTCCATGAACTCGGCCACCAGCGGCGCGAGCAGGTGGTCGAGCGCCGGGGTCGCCGCATTCACCCGCACCAGTCCCGCCGGCTGCGACCGGCGCGCGGCCGCTTCCAGCTCGGTGTTGGCGAGATCGGCCAGCAGGCTGCGCGCCCGCCCCAGCAGCCAGCTTCCCTCTTCCGTCAGTTGCAGGCGCCGCGTCGTGCGGTGCATCAGGGTCATGCCCAGGTGGTCCTCGAGGCGCGAGATCGTGCGCGAGACGCCCGAGGGCGTCTGCCCGAGGCGCTCGGCAGCGGCCGAGAACGAACCGGCATCTATGACTGCGGAAAATGCAATCAAGGCCTCTACATCGATCATTTGTGACTCCGGGTCAAAAGTCAATTGTACGCCAGGGCATTTTTCTTCTGCTTGCGGCGCAGCACACTGCACCCCTCACTACAACCGCACCAGGAGCACTCCATGCCACTTGCACTCTGGGCGCTGACACTCAGCGCTTTCGCCATCGGGACCACCGAATTCGTCATCGTCGGCCTGATTCCCACCATCGCCGCCAGCCTCGGCGTGTCGGTGCCTTCCGCCGGCCTCCTGGTGAGCCTGTACGCGCTGGGCGTGGCCATCGGCGCGCCGGTGCTCACCGCGCTCACCGGCCGTATCCCGCGCAAGCAGCTCCTGATCGGCCTGATGATGCTGTTCACCGTCGGGAACCTGGTGGCCTGGATGGCGCCCGGCTATGCGGCCCTGATGGCGGCGCGCGTGCTCACCGGGCTGGCGCACGGCGTGTTCTTCTCGATCGGTTCGACCATCGCCACCAGCCTGGTGCCGAAGGAAAAAGCGGCCAGCGCGATCGCCCTGATGTTCACCGGCCTGACCGTGGCCCTTGTTACCGGCGTGCCGCTCGGGACCTTCATCGGCCAGCATTTCGGCTGGCAGGCGACTTTCCTCGCCGTGTCGCTGCTGGGCGTGGTCGCCATGATCGGCAGCTGGATCCTGGTGCCCTCGAACATCGCCGGCAGCAAGCCGTCCAGCCTGTTGACCCAGCTGGCCGTGCTGCGCAAGCCGCGCCTGCTGCTGGTGTATGCCATCACCACCCTCGGCTACGGCGGCTCCTTCATCGCCTTCACTTATCTCGCACCGATCCTGCAGGAGGTTTCTGGCTTCGCGGCGTCCAGCGTGGGGCTGGTGATGCTGGTGTATGGCGTCTCGGTCGCGGCCGGGAATATCTGGGGCGGCAAGCTGGCCGACCGCAAGGGTCCATTGGCCGCGCTGCAGATCGTGTTCGCGCTGCTGGCCCTCGTGCTGCTGGCGCTGGCCTTCACCGCGCCGAGCAAACCGCTGGTGCTGCTCACGGTGCTGGCCTGGGGCGCGGTCGCCTTCGGCAACGTGCCGGGCCTGCAGGTGTATGTGGTGCAGCGCGCCGAACGCGATGCGCCGGACGCGGTGGACGTGGCATCCGGCCTGAACATCGCCGCCTTCAATGTCGGCATCGCGCTGGGCGCCTGGGGCGGCGGCCTGGTCGTCGAGCGCTTGGGACTGATGGCCACGCCCTGGATCGGCTCCCTGATCGTGACCGGCGCCTTTGCCCTCACCACCCTGGCCAGCTGGCTCGACCACCGCGACGGCGCACCAGGCAAACCACCGCGCAGCGCCGCCGTCGCCAGCCATTGATCAGCGCGCCGGAGGCGAAGGCCAGCAAAAAAGTTCTTCCACCATCGCGCTCCTCCGGGGTGTTTCGGCCTGGCGCAATGAGCGGTGATGAATTGGCAGCGTGGCGCCGCACAAACATGGTAGTCTTGTACTGCCTGTCAGGCGAAAATAAAAAGTCAAACAATCGAGAGAGACCACATGACCGCCTCTTCTGACCCAGGTTTCAGCTCCTCCTTCCTTTTGCACTATCCGGGCACAAGCTAGCGTTTCGGCAGATAATGCTTTGCGGAATTAACTTTCCGCAAAGGCAGCCCGTCATCCGTGACGGGCATCGAGTTAAAGACAGGGGCGCGCTTTCCGCGCCCGCAACTTTACGCCGAATGGAGCGCCCCGCATGATCTTCGCTCACCTGACCAAGCATTGGCTTGCCCGCCGCAGCCAGTACACGCCCGCTTCCTGGATGCTCAGCATCGCGCGCAGCCTGCGCGTGCTGCGCTACTGGCGCGAGCACCAGGCCCTGTGCCGTCTCGACCTGGTGCGCCGCTTCGTCGCGGCCGCGCCCAACGACGACCTGTTCCACCACCTGAGCCATCGCAGCTACCTGGCCAAAGACCTGAGCGCGCGCCAGCGCGTGCAGTGTGCGCTGTCGCATTACCGCTTCGAAGACACGACCTTCAGCAACGCCTATCACCAGCTGGTGTACGGCAGCGGCGGCCTCACGCTGTGGCAGCACCAGGCGCAGCTGGAAAGCGGCGAGCACGAGTTCCTGCTGCGCCTGGAAATGGCGCCGCGCAGCGATGCCGAAGGCGACCTCACCATCTCGCTGGTTGCCGACGGCAAGTACCTGCACCGCCTGTCGTATAGCTGGGTCGATGGTCAGCTGGCCGGCGTTGAACTGCCCACGGTGCCTTTCGTCACGCGCAACCAGGGCCGCTGGCTTGATTCCGGCGCCGCCTTCGCCGCCTTCGAAGAAACCTTCCCGAACAATTCGCCGAGCTTCTTCTGCTTCGCCGCCATGCAGGGCGTGGCGCAGGCGGTGGGCATCGACCGCGTGGTGGCCATCAAGTGCACCTCGCACATCGCCTACAATCCGCTCGACACCAAGCATTTCGAGAACGCCTACGACGGCTTCTGGAAGGTGCTGGGCGGCGTCGAGATGCCGGGCCGCAGCTACCTGGTGCCGCTGCCCTTCTACCTCAAGCCGCTGTCCGAGATGCCGTCCAAGCACCGCAAGCGCGCGGCGCAGCGGCGCGAATACTGGCGCGCTATCGGCGACTCCACCCGTTCCACCATGCTGCGCCACATGGCGCCGGCGGTGAGCGCCCCGGCGCGCGCGGTGGCGGCGCCCGCGACTGCGGAAGCCTGAGCCTTCGCTGCAGGCTAGGTGCTTGCCAGATTCGCCACGCCCGCCCGGGACCGTGGTACACTGCCGCCTCGCTAGGGGTCCTGGACGTGCAATTGCACGATTCGGGTGAGAGATACCCTTCGTACCTGATCTGGATAATGCCAGCGAAGGAAAGCGCAACGCAGTTCCCCACCTTGTTTGCCCTTCCCCCACGTTGGCTCCGGCTTTTCATAAAAGCAGCGCGCCGCATCGTTCTCGTGGCGCGCGAAGACGAGCAAACACATGACATTCAACCTGAAGCAATCCGTTCTCGCCTGCGCCGTCCTGCAGGCATTCTCCGCAACCGCGTCGGCGCAGCAAACCGAAAACGTCGCCTCGGTGGTCGTCACCGGCAGCCGCTGGGTCGCCGGCGACCGCGCCGGCATCGGCGGCTTTTCAGATGCGCCGCTGCTCGACACCCCGGCCGCGATCAGCGCCCTGACCCGCACCCAGATGCAGGACCTGTCGATCCGCAACGTCACCGATGCGGCCCGCTTCGACGCCTCGGTGGGCGACGCCTATAACGCGGTCGGCTATGCCGAACAGTTCTCGATCCGCGGCTTCGCGCTCGACAACGCGACCAGCTACCGCAAGGACGGCATCGCGATTCCGGCCGATACCCAGATCCCGCTCGAAAACAAGGAACGCATCGAGACCCTGCGCGGCCTGGCCGGCCTGCAGGCGGGCGTCGCCGCGCCCGGCGGCATGGTCAATTTCGTGACCAAGCGCCCGACCAATTCGCCCCTGCGCTCGGCGCTGGTGGAAGTGAGCGAACGCGGCACCCTGCACGGCTCGGTCGACCTGGGCGGCCGCTTCGAGGACCGCCGCTTCGGCTATCGGCTCAACGCCGCGGCGGAAAGCCTGAAATCCTATGTGCGCGGCGCCGACGGCGAGCGCCAGTTCGCCTCCCTCGCCTTCGACTGGCAAATCGCACCGGACGTCCTGCTGGCGCTCGACCTCGACCACCAGCACCGCTCGCAGATCACCGCACCGGGCTACCAGTTGATTCGCAACGAGACCCTGCCGGCCGGCGTGTCGCCCAAGACGCTGCTCAACGCCCAGGCCTGGACCCGGCCTGTGGAAACCACCAGCCGCAATCTCGGCCTGCGCTTCGAATACCGGCTCAATCCCGACTGGACGGCCACCGTCAACGCCAACAAGCACTGGTTCGAGCGCGACGACTACACCGCCTTCCCTTACGGCTGCAGCAACGAGGGCGACGGCTACTATCCGGGCTACTGCTCCAACGGCGACTACGACGTCTACGACTACCAGAGCGTCGGCGAGCGCAAGACTCCGTGGGGCGCGCAAGCCATGCTGCAGGGCCGCCTGGCCACTGGCGCGGTGCGTCACGCATTGACGGTGGGCGCGGCGATGTCCGAACGCCACGACAGCTTCGGTGAATACGTCTACGACTACGCCGGCTACAGCAATATCTACGACAACCTGCAGGTCGATCCGGCGCCCGGCAATCCCGCCACCGGCCCGGTGATGGAACGCCGTACCGACCGCGAGACCTCGCTGTTCGTGCAGGATGTCGCCACGCTGTCGGAACAGTTCACGCTGCACGCCGGCCTGCGTTACGTGAAGCTCGAGCGCGACGAACTGGCCGAGATCGGCCAGGCGCGCGTCCAGGCCAATGACGCCTTCGTGCTGCCGAGCGTGGCGCTGGTCTACAAGCCGGCGCGCGACTGGAGCGTCTACGGTTCGCTCAGCCACGGCCTGCAGCACGGCGGCATCGCCGGGATGGGCGCCACCAACGAGAACACCGCCCTGCCTCCGAGCCGCTCGAAGCAGTTGGAGCTGGGCGTGAAGGGCGTCGTGGGCAATGCAGTCATGGTCTCGGCCGCGCTGTTCGACATCAGGCAGGGCCTGGAATACGTAAACGCCGCCGGCACTTTTGTCCGCGCCGGCGCGCAACGGCATCGCGGGCTCGAACTGGCGGCGCAGGGCAAGCTGGGTGCGGACCTGAACTACAGCCTGTCGATGATGGCGCTGGACGCGAAGCAGACCGGCACCGGCGACGCCGATGTCGAAGGCAAGCGCGTCACCAACGTGCCGGAGTACCGTTCGACTGCGTGGATGGAATACGCGGTGCCGGCGGTGGCCGGCCTGAAGCTCGACGCGCTGTGGCAGTATTCAGGCAGCAAGGCCTTCGATCCGGCCAACCGCGCGGTGGTGCCGGGCTACCACGTGGCGGGCCTGGGCGGCTCGTACGCCTTGAAGTTCGGGAGGATGACTACCGTCCTGCGCGCCCGCGTGGACAATGTGTTCGACACGTTTTACTGGCGCGACGTGACGCAGTCGCTGGGCGGCTACCTGCTGCCGGGCGTGCCGCGCACCTTCCGCCTGTCGGCCCAGTTCGACTTCTAGCAGCGCTCAATCGCCGAGATCCTCCAGCTTGCCGAGGCAGCGGCGCTGGAAGCCGTTCAAACCGGTGGCCACGAAAGCGCTTTCCGGCTCGATCACGCCGGCGTCGAGCAGCAGGCGCAGCTTGGCGATGCGGTCGCCCTGGGCCAGGGCCTGCGCCAGGTGCGGCGTCGCCGCCGCATCCGGCTCGTTCGAGCATGCGATCGCCTCGACCACGTCGGCCGGGAAGTCCCAGTGCCGGGCAATCACCGACGACAGCTGGCGGCTGGCGGCAAACAGTTCGATCCCGAAGGCCCCGGAGGCCGGCACCCTGCCTTCGCCATGGCGGTCGGCGACCTGGAAGGCCACCTGCAGGCCCACGTTCTGCATCAGGCCGGCCAGGTAGGCTTCGAACACGCTGGCCGACAAGCCGGGCGCCATCACGCTGGCGGCAAAGGCGCAGCGTTCGGAATGGCGCCAGAGGTTCGGCGCCACCGCGCGCGCGACCCCTTGCGTCTTGACCCGCACCAGCGGCCGGAAGGCGATCCGCGCCAGCAGCATGCGCAGGCCGTTCAGGCCCAGCATCGCGACTGCGCCGTCGAGGGTCTCGATCGGCTTGACCGGCCGGTAATATGCGCTGTTGGCTTCGCGGATCACTTCGGCGACCAGCACCAGGTCGCGCCCGACTTCGGCCGCGACCGCGGCGCTCGAGATGTTCTCGTTCGACAGCGCGTTGAGCAGTTGCGTGATCAAATCCGGAATGCGCGGCACCAGGCCGGACGCATTTTCGGGATCGTCCGCCAGCGCGCGCACTTCCGCCAGGATCGCCGCTTCCGTTTCGGGGGTGGAGTTGCCGCGGCTCGAGGCAGTCAGCCAGCGGTAGAAGGCGGCGTCGATATCGGAGACCGCGTCATCGCCGTCCACGACCGCCGCCGGGCCGGGGCCGGCGGACGTGCCGGTCTCCTTGCTGGTGCCGCCTAACAAGCGGTCTATCCATTTTTTCACGGTACACCGCCATCGGTAGAAGAAAAAAATTATTCTAATACCATACAGCAACAAATCCTAGCACTAAGAAGCGTTTCCTTGACCTGCGGCGTTGCCAGGAAGCCCCAGCAATGCTTCTACCTGCCGCAGCCGGCGGTCCAGTTCCCCCTCCAGCAGCAGGTAGGGGATCCCACGCGACGCCAGGGTCTGCACCAGCATCCGGTGCACGTTCTGGCGCACTTCTTCCGATTCACGCTGCAGGCCGTCCGGTTCCCAGGGGCTGTCGGGCGCCGTCACCAGGGTCCAGGCATAGTCGTGGCGGCTGTCCAGGCGTGCCAGTTGCGGATCCACCCTGCCCCAGTACTGGCGGCTGTACAGTGCCGTCATCAGGGGCGTGGTGTCGCAGAACAGGAAGCGCGCCGCACGCGCGGCGGCGGCGTCTTCGCGCGCGCGCTGCGTGCAGGCGATCGGATACTGGTCGCTCTCGAACGGCACTCTAGCGTGCAGGTCGACGAATTCGCGCAGGTATTCGGGCACCCATACGGTTCGATAGCGCGCGGCCAGCGCCTCGGCCAGCGTCGACTTGCCGGACGACTCGGCGCCCAGCACCGCGATGCGCAGGACCGGGGCCGTCATGCGTCCTTCCTTGCGATGTTCGACCAGGCGCGCAGGCCGGTGTAAGCCAGCACCACGAACAGGGCATACAGGAAGGCGGTCAGGTTCAGGCCCTTGTAGACGTACAGGCCGACGTAGAGCACGTCCACCACGATCCAGACGATCCAGTTCTCGACCTTCTTGCGGCCCAGCAGGAGCTGGCCCACCAGGCTACCGGCGGTCAGGAAGCCATCCGCATGGGGCACGTCGGTGTCGGTATAGTGGTCAAGAAAAGAAGACAGCAGGATGAAGCCCGCGACCCAGGCGGCAATCGCCCAGCCCCAGGCGGCGCGCTTCAAGCGCGTCACCACCAGCGGCTGGTCGCCCGCGCCGTGCAGCCACTGATACCAGCCCCACACCGAGGCGGCGATGAAGACGAACTGCAGGCCCATGTCGCCATACAGCCTGGCTTCGAAAAACACGACCGCATACGTGGCGGACGACGCAATCGAGAACAGCCAGGCCCAATGCTTCTGGCGGATGTTGAGGGCAACCGTGGTGACCGCCAGCAGGAAGGAAATCAGTTCCAGCGGCGTGGTGGTGAGCCCGGCGAGGGTAAGCGGTTCGTTCATGGGGTCCAATCGGAAGACGCCGGATGGTAACAGCAAAAAGGCCATGGCGGTTGGTCACCGCCATGGCCCTTCAGGTGTCGAAAACCCGGATTACTTCTTCGGGTATTTGATCGTCATTTCCTTGAGCAGGTTGTCGGCCTGGTCGACTTCCTTCATCACCCACAGCATGTAGCGGATGTCGACGTGGATCGCGCGCGTGATGGCGCTGTCGAAATACCAGTCCTTGGTGATCGATTCATAGGTCGAATCGAAGTTCAGGCCCACCAGCTCTCCGCGCTTGTTGAGAACGGCCGAACCCGAATTGCCGCCGGTGGTATCGGCGCTCGACAGGAAGTTGACCGGCACGGTGCCCAGCGCCGCATCCTTGAACACGCCGTAGCGCTTCTGCTTGATGGCGTCCGTCAGCGCGGCGGGCACGATGAACGGGTCCTTGGTGGTGGTCTTCTCGACGATGCCTTCCACGGTCGTGAACGGGCCCTTCACCAGGCCGTCGCGCGGCGAGTACGGCGCCACGGTGCCATAGGTCACGCGCAGCGTCGAGTTGGCGTCCGGGTAGACCGGCTTGCCCTGCGATTTCTTCCATGCGATCACCGCGCTCATGTACTGCGGGATGACGCGCTCGAGATTGCCTTCGAGCTCATTGCGGCGGTTCTCCAGGACCATGCCGGTGTCGTGCAGGCGCACTGCCAGCTGGATGAACGGGTCGTTCGATTTGCGGAAGGCGTCCGGGTCCTTGCCGATCCAGGCCAGGCGCCTGGCGGTGTCGCCCAGTTCGCTCGCCTTGAACATCGCGCCCAGCGCATTCGGCGCCGGCAGCAGCGCGTCCAGGCCTTGCGGGCGGACCTTGGCGTCGATGCGCGCATAGCGCGCCAGGGCGGCGCCGTAGCGCGCTTCGTCCACGCTCGCCACGAAGGACTGCTCGAGGCGGGTCAGGCGCGCCTTGATGAAGGACAGGTCGCGTTCCTGGTAGCCGCTCTCGCGCTGAGGATCCGGCTTCTGGCGTTCCAGCGCCAGGCGGTACAGGGTGCGCGCGCTCTTGAGCAGGTCGCTGTGGGTCGCTTCCGCCCAGGCGGCTTCCTGGCGCGACTGCGCCATGTCCTGTGCGATCACGGCGTCCAGCTCGCCCAGCAGGTTCCTGGCGCCGCCGGCGCTGCTGCGCTTGTGCCAGGCACGGAACTCGGCGTCCTGCACGTCCTTGATGGCGGCGATGTCCTTGCGCGCGAAGCCGTCCATCAGGCCCTGGGTTTTCTTGAGCACGTTGTTCAGGCTCTTGGCGACGCTGGCATAGCGCACGTCCCAGGCCGGGTTGCCCTGGGTCGCGGCGGCGATCACCGACAGGTCGGCGGTGATGCTCGCGGCCTTGGCCGGGAAGTCGATGTCGCGTGCGAAGCGGATCTCCTGAGGCAGCTTGTAGCGGCTGGTACGGCCCGGATAGCCGGCCAGCAGGATCGGGTCGCCGTTCTTCAGGCCTTCGGCGGACACCACCAGGAAGTCTTTCGACTTGTAGGGCACGTTGTCGGGCGAAGGATCGGCCGGGCGGCCATCCTTGCCGACATAGGCGCGCAGGAAGGAATAGTCGCCGGTCTGGCGCGGCCATTCGTAGTTGTCGATGTCGCCGCCGAAGTTGCCGATGCGGTCGGACGGCGCGTACACCAGGCGCACGTCGCGGATCATCAGCTGCTTGATGCGGTAGTACTCCAGGCCGCGGTGGAAGGCCGGCACCGAGCAGCGGACCGATTTATCGGTCTCGCATTCGGCGATCAGCGACTTGATGCGCGACTCCACCAGCTCGTGGCGCTCGCGGCCGCTCATCGAAGGGGACAAGCCCTTGAGCACGCGGTCGGTCACGTTCTCGACCTTTTCGGTCACGTAGACCAGCGTGTTCGGGCCGCCCGGCAGCTCTTCGGCGCGGGTCCTGGCCAGGAAGCCGTTGATGATGTAGTTCTTTTCCGGGGTCGCATTGCGCTGGATGGCGCCGTAGGCGCAGTGGTGGTTGGTGACCACCAGGCCGTCCGGCGAAACGAATGAGGCCGAGCAGCCGCCCAGCGACACGATCGCGCTCATCGGATGCTTGCCCAGGTCGGCCAGCTTCTCGGCCGGCATGGTGATGCCGATGCGCTTCAGTTCGGATTTGAGTTGCGGCAGCTGGTGCGGCTGCCACTGGCCTTCATCGGCGACAGCATGGGCGCCCAGGCCCAGCAGGGCGACAGGCAGAACGATGGATTTGAACAAAATGAACCCCAGGAAGGAAAGAAAAAGCAGCCGGGAGTATAACTTTGTTATATCCAGGATGGGTCGTTTTCTGCTGTCTTTACGGGGCGTGGCTCATAGTGAAACGGCATGCCTGCGTTGTAGGGTGGTCGGGTCCCCCGACCGCGCGTTCAGCCAGATCGAGCGCCGCCGCAATGCATGCCGGCCGTGAACGCGCGGTCGGCACAGCCGACCACCCTACGCCCCAATCACATCGCAGGCTGCCCCACCCGCCACCCGCCACCCAGCGACTGGATCAGCGCCACCGCCGCCGCCTGGCGGTCGGCCTGCACCTGCACCAGCGAGCGGCGCGCAGCCAGCGCCGTGGCCTGGGCCTGCACCACTTCCGAATAGCTCACCTGCCCTGCCCGGTACCGGTTCATGATCTGCTGCTCGACCTTGTCGGCGGCCTCCGAGGCGACTCGCCGCAGTTCCTGCTGCTGCTCCAGGATGCGGGTGGCCGTGAGCTGGTCTTCCACGTCGGCGAAGGCCGCGAGCACGGTCTGGCGGTAGCGCGCTACGGTCGCCTGGTGGCGCGCCTCGGCGCCGGCCACGCCGGCGCGGGTGGCGCCGGCATTGAAGATCGCCTGCGCCGCCCACAGCCCGAAGGACCACGCCGCATTCGACACCGACAGCAGGTCGGACACGCGGCTGCCGCCCGTGCCCAGGGCCCCGGACAGGCCGATGTTGGGGAAATAGGCCGCGCGCGCGATGC
Organism: Telluria sp. ZT3P39; assembly: GCF_059685935.1. NCBI lineage: Bacteria > Pseudomonadati > Pseudomonadota > Betaproteobacteria > Burkholderiales > Oxalobacteraceae > Telluria > Telluria sp. ZT3P39. Next base: position 44,394 of record NZ_JCASIH010000024.1, on the reverse strand, counting down.
CGATCTCCGCGTTCGCGCTAGCGACGGCGCGCTCGGCGGCGGCGATGTCCGGACGGCGCTGCAGCAGCGTGCTTGGCACGCCCACCGGGACCGCCGGCACGGTCGAGCGCCACTCGCCTGCTGCCGCCAGCGTGAACTCGCTGGGCGCCTTGCCGACCAGGACCGCGATCGCATGCTCGAACTGGGCGCGCTGGCGCACGAGCGACAGTTCGTCGTTGCGGGCATTGGCGAGCTGGGTCTGCGCCTGCAGCACGTCGGTGCGGGCGACGATGCCGACATTGAAGCGGTTCTGGGTGATCTGCAGCTCGCGCTCGTAGCCGCCGATGTGCGCACCAGGAGCGCGCGCTGGGCGTCGAGCGCGCGCACCGCAAAATAGTTGGCCGCCAGTTCGCCCTGGGCAGCCAGGGTCGCGCTGGCCAGGTCGGCCGCCGAGGCGTCCGCGCCCGCTCGCGCGCTGGTGACGCCGGCGCGCAGCCGTCCCCATACGTCCGGCTCCCAGCTGCCGCCCAGGTTCAGGCGGTAGGAACTGTCCGCCCCCTGGTTGCGCACACCGGACCGGTCCGCGCTCAGGCCCAGGTTCACGGTCGGGAACAGCGCGGCCCGTTGCTGGCTGACCAGCGCGCGCGCCTGCGCGTAGTTGGCTACCGCCACCGCCACGTTCTGGTTCGAGACCGCGACGCCGGCGGCTAGGGCATTGAGCTGCGCATCCTGGAACAGCTCCCACCAGGGGCCGCGCTCGAGCGCGTCGGCCGGTGCTGCCTGCACCCAGCCCTGCGCCTCCTTGAAGGCCGCCGGCTCGGGCGTCGTGGGCCGCTGGTAGTCGGGGCCGACGGCGCAGCCGGTTGCGAGGAAGGCCGCGAGGGCGATCAAGGTGAGACGGAAGCGCAGAGGCGTGTGCATGGAGGTCATGGTTTTACCGGGGTCGGGTCGCCATCGAAGGAATGGCGGGTCAGCTCGCGCTCGTCAGGCTTGCGGGTGCGCAGCTTGTCGAGCAGGACGTAGACGACGGGCGTGGTGAGCAAGGTCAGTACCTGGCTGGCAATCAGGCCGCCGATGATGGCGATGCCCAGCGGCCGGCGCAGCTCGGAGCCTTCGCCGAAGCCGATCGCCAGCGGCAGGGCGCCCAGCGCGGCGGCCAGCGTGGTCATTAAAATCGGGCGGAAGCGCAGCATGCAGGCTTCGCGCACCGCTTCCATCGCCGAGAGGCCGCGCGCGCGCTCGGATTCGAGCGCGAAGTCGATGATCAGGATCGCGTTCTTTTTCACGATGCCGATCAGGAGGAAGACGCCGATCAGCGCGATGATCGAGAACTCCATCCGGAACAGCAGCAGCGCCAGCACCGCGCCCACGCCGGCGGAAGGCAGCGTCGACAAGACGGTCACCGGGTGCACCAGGCTTTCGTACAGGATGCCCAGCACGATGTAGATGACCACGATGGCCGCCAGGATCAGCAGCGGCTGCTCCTTGCTCGATTCGTTCGCCGCGCGCGCGGTGCCCTCGAAGCTGCCGCGCACATTGGTCGGCATGCCGATCTCGGCTTCGGCCTGTTTCACCGCCAGTTGGCCGTCTTGCAGGTTGACGCCCTCGGCCAGGTTGAACGACACCGTGGTCGCCAGTTCGCCGTCCTGGTGGTTGACCGAGGTCGGCGTCGAACTCTCGGCGAAGCTGGCGATCGCCATCAAGGGCACCATGGTCGTGGCAGTGCCGGAGAGCGCCGAGCCGCTGGAAGGGTCGCGCGCGGCGGTCAGGTTGGCCGTAGCCGCGCCGTTGCTTGCGCGCGCCGGCACGTAGACGTCGCGCAGCGCTTCCGGCGACTGCGCATAGCGCTGCGCCACGCCCATGATCACGTGGTACTGGTTCAGCTCATCGTAGATGTTCGCCACCTGCCGCTGGCCGAAGTTGTTGTAGAGCGCATTGTTGATGTCGCGGGTGCCGACGCCGAGGCGCGAGGCGGTCTCCTTGTCGATGGTGACGAAGGTCTCGACCCCGTTCTCGGCCTGGTCGGTGTCGACGTCGGTCAGCGCGCCCTGGCGCTTCATGCTTTCCGCCAGGCGCGTGGCCCATTGCTTCAGGTCGGCGGCGTTGTCGCTTTTCAGGGTGTACTGGTAAGTCGAGTTGCTGGAGCGCCCGCCCATGCGCAAGTCCTGCACCGGGTTCAGGAAGATCGACACGCCGGTGACGCGCGCCAGCCGGGGGCGCAGGCGTGCGATCACGGCCTGGCCGGTGTCGCCCTCGGCCCGGTCGCGCACGGGTTTCAGGTTGATGAACATGAAGCCGCCCCCTGCCCGCCCGCCGCCCGTAAACGCCACCACGGTATCGACCGCCGGGTCGCGCTTGATGATGTTCACCAGCTGGCGCAGCTTGCCCTGCATTGCCTGGAAGGAGATGCTCTGGTCGGCGCGGATGCCGCCATTGAGCTGGCCCGTGTCCTGCTGCGGGAAGAAGCCTTTCGGGGCGGCCGCGAACAGGTAGACGTTCAGGGCCACCACGAAGCCGAGGATCAGCATCACCAGGGCGCGGCTAGCGAGCGCCCAGTCGAGCGAGCGCTCGTAGCCTCGCAGCACGCGGTCGAACCCGTTCTCGGACCAGCGCGCCAGGCGTCCCGGCTGTTTTTCCTTGTCGTTCTTCTTGAGCAGCCAGGCGCACATCATCGGCGTGGTGGTCAGCGAAATCACCAGCGAGATCATCACCGCCGCCGACAGGGTCACGGCGAATTCGCGGAACAGCCGGCCCACCTGCCCGCCCATGAACAGCAGCGGAATGAAGACCGCCACCAGCGACAGCGAAATCGAGAGGACGGTGAAACCGACTTCGCGCGCGCCCAGCAGCGCCGCCTGCATCCGGTCCATCCCGGCCTCGATATGGCGCGCGGTATTTTCCAGCACCACGATGGCGTCGTCGACCACGAAGCCGGTGGCCACCGTCATCGCCATCAGCGACAGATTATTCAGGGAAAAGCCCAGCATGTACATGACGCCGAAGGTCCCCAGCAGCGACACGATGGTCGCGACCGCGGGAATGATGGTGGCGCGCACGCTGCGCAGGAACACGCTCACCACCAGCACCACCAGCAGGATCGACAGCACCAGGGTGAATTCGATCTCGTGCAGCGAGGAGCGGATGGAATTGGTGCGGTCCGAGGCCACCTGCAGCTTGACGTCGCCCGGGAGCTGGGCCTGCAGGACCGGCAGCAGCGCGCGCACCCCGTCCACGGTGTCGATGACGTTGGCGTCCGGCTGGCGCGTGATCAGGACGATCACGGCCGGCTCGCCATTGAACAGGCCGAGCGTATTCACGTTCTCGACGCCGTCGATCACGTCGGCCACGTCCTGCAAACGGATGGCGGCGCCGTCGCGCCAGGCCACCACCAGGTCGCGGTATTCAGAGGCACTGCGCCCGCCGTTGCCGCCGGCCGGCTGCGAATAGATCTGCAAGCGGTTGCCATTGGCTTCGATCGCCCCCTTGGGGCGGTTGGCATTGGTGGCCTGGATCGCGGCGCGCACGTCTTCGCTCGACACGCCGTATTTGTTCAGCGCGTAAGGCAGCAGCTCGACCCGCACGGCGGGGAGCGAGCCGCCGCCGATCTCGACTTCGCCCACGCCTTTTACCTGGGCCAGGCGCTGCTGCACCAGGTTCGAGACCGATTCGTAGATCTGGCCGGGCGAACGCGTTTTTGAAGTCAGCGCCAGGATGATCACCGGCGCGTCGGACGGGTTGGCCTTGCGGTAGGTCGGGTTGCTGCGCAGCGTGGCCGGCAGGTCGCTGCGCGCGGCGTTGATCGCGGCCTGCACTTCGCGCGCGGCCGAGTCGATTCTCCGGTTCAGGTCGAACTGCAGGCTGACGCGGGTGGAGCCGTTGCCGCTGTTCGAGGTCATCTCGTTGACGCCGGCGATCACGCCCAGGCGCCGCTCCAGCGGCGTGGCCACGCTCGAGGCCATGGTCTCCGGGCTGGCGCCAGGCAGCGAAGCCGATACCGAGATGGTCGGATAATCGACCTGCGGCAGCGGCGAGACCGGCAGCACGAAGAAGGCGGCGATTCCGGCCAGCGCGATCCCGATGGTCAAGAGGACGGTCGCGATCGGGCGCTCCACGAAAGGGCGCGACAGGTTCATGCGCCGACCCTTCCCGGCGCCTTGCTCGTTCTGCGGCGCGCGAGGCGATCGAAGGCCAGGTAGATCACCGGCGTGGTGAACAGGGTCAGCAACTGGCTGACGATCAGCCCGCCGAAGATGGCCAGGCCCAGGGGACGGCGCAGCTCGGCGCCCTCGCCCCAGCCCAGCATCAGCGGCACCGCCGCGAACAGCGCGGCCAGGGTCGTCATCAGGATCGGGCGGAAGCGCAGCAGCGCGGCCTGGCGGATCGCGTCCAGCGGGCTTTTCCCGCCGTCGCGCTCGGCCTCGATCGCGAAGTCGATCATCATGATCGCGTTCTTCTTGACGATGCCGATCAACAGGATGATGCCGATGATGCCGATCACCCCCAGGCCTTGCCCGGTCACCCACAGCGCCAGCAGCGCCCCCACGCCGGCCGAGGGCAGCGTGGACAGGATGGTCAGCGGGTGCACATAGCTTTCGTACAGCACGCCCAGCACGATGTAGACGCAGACCACGGCGGCCAGGATCAGCCACAGCTGGTTCGACAGCGACGCCTGGTAGGCGCCCGAGGCGCCGAGGAAGGTCATGGTGACCGATGCCGGCATCCTGATGGCTTCGGCGGCGTCACGGATCGCGTCGACCGCGGTGCCCAGCGAGGTGCTTGCGGCGGTATCGAAACCGATGGTGGTGGACGGATACTGGGCCACGTGGGTGATCTGCAGCGGCGCTTCGCGCTCGGTCACCCTGGCCACCGCCGCCAGCGGTGTCGGCTCGCCGGAACCGGTACGCAGCTGCAGCCGGCCGAGGGCCTCGATCGACATCGCCTTGTCCTGCTGGGCTTCCAGGATCACGCGGTACTGGTTGGTTTCGGTGAAGATGGTCGAGACGATGCGCTGCCCGAAGGCGCTGTAGAGCGCGTCATCCACGGAAGCGGCCGTGATCGACAGGCGCGAAGCGGTGTCGCGGTCGATGTCGATGAAGGCGGCAGCGCCCACGGCGCCGGCGTCGCTGGTCACGTTGCGCAGCTCTTCGCGCCTGGCCATCTCCGCTACCAGCTTTTTGGCCCAGGTATTGACGGTGGCGCTGTCGGCGCCCTCGATCGACAGCCGGTACTGGGTCGGGCCGCTTTCGGCGTCGATGGTCAGGTCCTGGGTCGGCTGCACATACATGGTCACGCCGGCGACCCTGGACACGCGCTCGCGCAGGCGCGCCATGATGGCGTCCTGGGCACCAATACGGTCGCGCTTCAGGTTGATCAGCATGGTGCCGGTATGCAGCATCGTGTTGTTGGCCGCGTCCACGCCCACGTAGGAGCTCAGCGACTCCACGGCCGGGTCCTGCAGCACTTCGCGTGCGGCGGCCTGCTGGAGCGTGGCCATGTCGGCATACGAGATCGACTGGCGCGCCTGCAGGCGCGCCTGCAGCTGGCCGGTATCCTGGGTCGGGAACAGGCCTTTCGGGATCGCCACCCACAGCAGCGCGGTCAGCACCAGCGTGCCCAGCGCCACCAGCAGAGTCAGGCCCTGGCGCGCCAGCACCCAGCCCAGCGCCACGTCGTAGCGCTGGATGATGCGCTCAAAAAAGGCCTGGGTCTTCCGGGCCAGCTTGCCCGGCTGTTCGTCTTCATGGTTTTTCAACCAGCGTCCCGCCATCATCGGCACCAGCGTCAGGGAAACCACGGCCGAGATCAGGATGGTCACCGCCAGCGTCACCGCGAATTCGCGGAACAGGCGGCCTACCACGTCGCCCATGAACAGCAGCGGGATCAGGACCGCGATCAGGGAAACGGTGAGCGAAATGATGGTGAAGCCGATCTGCGCCGCGCCCTTGATGGCGGCGGCCATCGGCTTTTCCCCCTCTTCGATATAACGTGCGATGTTCTCGATCATGACGATCGCATCGTCGACCACGAAGCCAGTGGCGATGGTCAGCGCCATCAGCGACAGGTTGTTCAGGCTGTACCCCATCAGGTACATGACGCCGAAGGTGCCGATCAGGGAAATCGGCACCGCCAGGCTGGCAATGATGGTGGCGCGGATGCTGTGCAGGAAGGCGAAGATCACCAGCACCACCAGCGCCACGGCCAGCAGCAGTTCGAGCTGCACGTGATGGACCGAGGCGCGGATGCCGGCGGTGCGGTCGCTCAGCACGTCCATGCGCACCGAGGCCGGCAGACCTGCCTGCAGCTCGGGCAGGCGTTCCTTGATGGCGTCCACGGTGGCGATCACGTTGGCGCCCGGCTGGCGCTGCACGTTCAGGATGATCGCGGGTTTCAAATTGGCCCAGGCGCCGATGCGCACGTTCTCGGCGCTGTCGACCACGCGCGCCACGTCCTGCAGTCGTACGGGGGCGCCGCCGCTGTTTCCATTCCTGTACGAAACGATCAAATTCTTGTAGTCGGGGACGGTGACCAGCTGGTCGTTGGCATTGATCGCGTACGAGCGCGTGGGGCCGTCGAAATTACCCTTGGCGCTGTTGGCATTGGCGGCCGTGATGGCGCTGCGCAGGCTGTCCAGGCCCAGGCCGTAGGAGGCCAGCGCCCCGGTATCGGCCTGGATGCGCACCGCGGGACGCTGGCCGCCGGACAGACTGACCAGGCCCACGCCCGAGACCTGGCTGATCTTCAGCGCCAGTCGCGTGTTGACCAGGTTCTGGACTTCGGTCAGCGGCAGCGTATCGGAGGTGATCGCCAGGGTGAGCACCGGCGCGTCGGCCGGATTGACCTTGGCGTAGACGGGCGGCGCAGGAAGGTCGGCCGGCAGCAGCGAGCCGCCGGCATTGATCGCGGCCTGCACTTCCTGCTCGGCCACGTCCAGGGTCTGGCCCAGGCCGAACTGCAGCGTGATCACCGACACGCCCGAGGCGCTGGTGGAACTCATGCGCGTAAGGCCCGACATCTGGCCGAACTGGCGCTCCAGCGGCGCGGTGACGGTGCGCGCCATGACTTCCGGGCTGGCGCCCGGATACAGGGTCTGGACCTGGATGGTCGGGAAGTCGACCTGCGGCAGCGCCGACAGCGGCAGGAAGCGGTAGCCGACCATGCCGGCCAGGACGATGGCCAGCATCAGGAGAGCCGTGGCGACCGGGCGGCGGATGAAGGGGGTGGAAGGATTCATCAGGCGTTCCCGTGCCGCGCATTAGCGCGCGCGTAACCCGATTCCATCATTGCGGCGCTCCCTGCCTCTGGCGCCGGCCTTCGCCTTGCCTGGCGCCCGCCGGCCGGTCACCCGGCAAGGTCACCTTGGCCCCGTCGCGCAGCCGGTCCGCCCCTTCCGTGATCACCTGCTCGCCCACCTTCAAGCCGGTCGCGATCTGGATCTTGTCCACCGTCGCCTGCCCGCGCGTGACGGCGCGCTGCGACACCGTCTTGTCCTTCGCATTGAGCACGTAGACGAAGTCACCGTTCGCGCCATGGCGCAGGGCCGTCACCGGCACCACCACGGCGTCGTCGATGGTGTCGAGCTGCAGGCGCAGGTTGACGAACTGGCTCGGGAACAGCTTGTTGTCCGTATTCGTGAAGCGGGCCTTGGCGCGCACGGTGCCGGTCTGGACGTCCACCTGGTTGTCGAGGGCGAAGAAGCTGCCCGTGGCCAGGGTGGCGGTGCGGGTGCGGTCCAGGGCAATCGCCGGCAGCCTTGCCTTTTGGGCGATGCGGCCCTGCAGGGCCGGGACGCCGTCCTGCGGCACCGCGAACTCGACGTCGATCGGCGAGAGCTGGGTAATCACGGCGATGCCATTGGCGTCGCCACTGCCCACCAGGTTGCCGATATCGACCGTGCGCAGGCCTACGCGCCCGGAGATCGGCGCCTTCACCTGCGTGTAGCTCACGTTCAGTTGGGCCAGGCCTTCGGCGGCGCGGTCGGTCATCACCGTGCCCTCGAGCTGCTTGACCAGCGCGGCCTGGGTATCGACTTCCTAGCGCGCGATCGAGTCCTGTTCGAGCAGGGTGCGGTAGCGCGACAGGGTCAGGCGCGCGCTTTCCAGCTGGGCCTGGTCGCGCTGGCGCTGGCCGCGCGCCTGCAGCAGCGCCATCTCGAAGGGACGGGCATCGACCGTGGCCAGCACCTGCCCTGCCCGTACCATCTGTCCTTCGTCGAAGCTGATCTTTTGCAGCACCCCCGAGACCTGCGGCCGCACGGTGGCCGTCGCGGCGGCCACCACCGTGCCCAGGGCGTCGATGGTGACCGGGATGTCGAGCAGCTCGGCCTTTGCTACGCCGACCGTGGTCGCCCCGCCGCCGCGCCCTCCCCGGCCACCGCCTCCCCCGCCACCGCCCGGTCCGCCGCCACCCGCGCGCTGTCCTGCCGCGCCCGGTGGGCCGCCGGCGCCGCCGGCGGCCGGCCGGTGGGTCAGGTACCAGGCCAGCGCGGCCAGGCCGATCATGGCCAGCACGGCGACGACGGTACCGACCAGGCGCTTCTTGCGCTGGTGCGGCGCAGGCGGTGGACTGGTGAGGGTGGACTTCGGGGAAGGATTGCGCGCACCCGTTTGTTACAAGGGCGGGACAGGCCTGGAATCGATGCACACCCATGCCGCTGCTTCCGGGGCGTAAACGGAAAACGGGCGCGGAAATCGCTCCGCGCCCGTCTTTTGTGCTGTCGTATCCGGTTACAAACCGGCTACAAATCTCTTCACGGCGTGCCGCACAGGCAGTGCGTGACGGCCGCGAAGGGCTTGCGGCCGTCGGCCACGTCCTTCAGGAAGGCCATGTCCTGCATCACCTGCGCCGCCGGGCCGGCCGGCAGCGCGGCATCGATCAGCCCGAGCTTCACCTGGATGGTCAAGGCCTGCACGCTCGAGGCGCCCATCATGTTCAGGAAACGCTCGACCTTGTTGATCGGACGCTCGACATAGGCCACGCGGTAGTCCGCGCCCAGCCTGGCGCGCTTGGCCGCCGAGTTCAGGGCGTCGCGGTAATTGCCGAGACGGTCGACCAGGCCGCGTTCTTTCGCCTGGGCGCCGGTCCATACCCGGCCCTGGCCGACTTCGTCGATCTTCGCGGGCGTAGTCTTGCGCGCTTGCGCAGCCTTGGTGGTGAACTCGCTGTAGACGTGGTTGATGCTGCTCTGGATCAGCTGCGTGAAGCGCGGGTCGATCGGGCGCAGCGGGTTGTAGGCGTCGGCCAGCCAGGTGGTGGTGTGGCCGCCCGTATGGATGCCCAGCTTGTCGCTGACCTTCTCGGCCGTCGGCAGGATGGTGAACACGCCGATCGAGCCGGTGATGGTGGCCGGGTCGGCGATGACTTCGTCGGCCGCCATCGAGATCCAGTAGCCGCCCGATGCCGCGACGCTGCCCATCGACACCACCACCGGCTTGCCGGCGGCGCGGGTCAGTTCCAGCTCGCGCCGGATCAGCTCCGAGCCATAGGCGCTGCCGCCGGGCGAATCGACGCGCAGCACGACGGCCTTGACCTGCTCGTCCTCGCGGGCCTGGCGGATCAGGTTGGCGGTGGTGATGCCGCCGACCACGCCCGGGCCGCTGCTGCCTTCGGTGATGTTGCCCGAGGCGACGATCACGCCCACCGCGTCGCCGAAAGGTTTCTGCGGGTGGCGTTCGAGGTAATCCAAGTAGCCGACCTGGCGGAAGGACTTGATGCCGTCGTCATAGACGCCGCGCTTGACCAGCATCTCGCGGATCTCGTCGCGGGTCTTGAGGCCGTCGACCAGCTTGATGTTCCGTGCCGCCTGGGCCGCGCTGCCGCTGGCCGCTTCCATTTGCTGGGGCAAGGTCTCGATCCATTTGGCGACCGCGCCGGCCGGGAGTTTGCGGTTCTTCTCGACCTGCGCCGTGTAGTCCGCCCACAGCGCGTCGTACAGGAACTTGTCGGCTTCCTGGGCCGCCTCGGACGGGCCGTTGGCGATATACGGCTCGGCGAAGCTCTTGTAGGTGCCGACCTTGATCAGGTTCACGGTCACGCCCAGCTTGTCGAGTGCGTCACGGTAGTAGTTGCGGCGTCCGCCGAAGCCTTCGATCATCACCATGCCCATCGGGTGAACATAGACTTCGTCGGCGTGCGACGCGACCAGGTAGCGCTTCTGGTCGTACATCCCGCCCCAGGCGACGACCTTCTTGCCGGATGCCTTGACGCGGTCGATGCCGGCGCCGATCTCGCGCAGCATGGCCATGCCGCCGCCATCCATCTGGTCGAGCAGGAGCACCACGGTGGTGATGTGCTTGTCCTTGGCCGCTTCATCGAGCACGCGCAGCACGTCGCGCAGGCGCACGCTGCGCTTGCTGTCGCCGCCCACGCTGTCGAGCAAGGTGTCCTGGAAGCTCGATTCGTGCTGCTCGACCAGGTCGCCTTTCAGTTCGAGCACCAGCGCGCTCTTGTCGCCGATCGGCTTGACGCCGCCGGAAAATAGCGCGAACAGGATGAAGAGCGCGATCAGCAGGAACAGCAGATTCATCACCGTGCGACGGGTAATGTCCACCGCATTCCACACCATGCGCAAGCCGCGTCCCAGCGCACTAAAGGGTTTAAAAGCCATCAACACTCCACAGGTCAGTAAATTAGTTTGAATCAGGCCGCAAGGGCAGCAGTCCCGGCTTTTTCCTTGTACGAAATCGCATACAGTCCGGCATATACCAGTATGCCATTTACCATAAGCAATTCCAGCCCGAGGCGGTAAGAACCAAGCAGGTGTTCCTGATTGTACTCAAGGAGGGCGCAAAGAATCGGTGCGCCGATCGTAATAAACGGCACCAGGCTGTCGTTCAGGCTGCGGCGCGTCATCATGCCGAAGGCGAACAGGCCCAGCAGCGGCCCGTAGGTATAAGCCGCCAGCTTCAGGATGACCACGATCATGCTCGGGTTGTCGGCCAGCTTGAAACCCATCACCAGGAACAGGAAGATGCCGGCAAAGCCCAGGTGCACGCGGCGGCGCAGGCTTTCCTTGGCCGCTTCCGTCATGTCGGTGCGGCGCTTGATGCCGAGGATGTCGATGCAGAACGACGAAGTCAGCGCCGTGATGGCGCCGTCCGCGCTCGGGAACAGCGCAGAGATCAGGGCGATCAGGAAGATGATCTGCACCGTGGCGGGTAGATGGCCCATGACCACGGCCGGGAAGATCTTGTCGCCGGTGGCGGTCACGCCGGCCACCGGTGCATACAGGTACAGCAGGCCGCCCAGGAACAGGAAGCTCATCAGCACCACGACCAGCACGGCGGTGAGCGTCAGCAGGTTCTTCTGCGAATCCTTGAGCGTCTTGACGGAAATCGTCTTCTGCATCATTTCCTGGTCCATGCCGGTCATGGTCAGCACGATGAAGATGCCGGCCACGATCTGCTTGAGGAAGAAATTCGGGCTGTCGAAGTCCAGCGTGAAGATGCGCGCCAGGCCTTGCGACTGCATCTGGTTCAGGCTTTCCGGGATCGACATGCCCAGTTCGCCCAGCAGGAACCAGACGCAGGCGAACAGGCCGAACAGCATGCAGGTGGTCTGCAGGGTGTCGGTCCAGACGATGGTTTTCACGCCGCCCTGGTAGGTATACATCAGGATCATGCCGAGAATGACCAGGGTCGTGATCCAGAACGGGACGCCCAGGCTGTCGAGGATGATGGCCTGCAGGATGTTCACGACGAGATAAAGGCGCGCGGTGGCCCCCAGCAGGCGCGAGATGATGAAGAAGCCCGCGCCGCTCTGGTAGGCGCGGCGCCCGAGGCGCACGTCGAGGTAGTGGTAGATCGAGGTCAGCCCGAGCCGGTAGTACAGCGGCAGCAGGATATAGGCCACGGCAATGTAGCCGAACACGTAGCCGATCAGGATCTGGGCGTAGCCGAAGGCGTCTTTCCCCACCGCGCCGGGCACGCTGATGAAAGTGGCCCCGGACAGCGTGGTGCCGACCATGCCGAAGGCGACCAGCATCCAGTTGCTGCTCTTGTTACCGATGAAGAAGCTGTCGTTGTTGGCGTTGCGGGAGGTGGCCCAGGCTACGGCGAGCAGGAGCGCGAAATAGCCGATGAGGATGCAGAACAGTAGTACCGGTGACATGGAATTCCAATGCGGTTGTCGTTTCGCCCAGCAATATACACCCAAGCGAAGTCACCGGGAATGGCGTCCGGCCCGACGAAGCCCGCCGGCTCAGGCTTCCTCGCCCTGCACCCGCCGGAAAGGCCCGATGCAGGTCTCCATGGTTTCGTCGGCGCACATCAGGAACAGCGCGCCCGACGGGTGGAAGCGGATGAAATTCGTGGCCCTGGTGCCGACCTTCATGATGGCGCCGGCGCAGTCTTTCTTGCCGTTGTCCCTGGTGATCTGGTCGTCGAGCCGGTAGAAGCCCTTGGCGCTGGGCTTGTCGGGAATGCGGTATTCGCTCTCGGAGACTTCTTCGGCGCTGGTGACGAGCGTGGTGCCGTCGGCGCGGAAGCGGTAGGTTTCCGAGCAGCTCAGGTCGGGCAGGTTCAGCTTCCAGATGCCGAGGATGGGATGGTCGGACGGGGGTGCGGCATGGGCGGGGGCGGCCAGGAGCAAGGGCAAGGCCAGGACTGCAGAAGAAACCGCGGCAAATACGCGCATGGCAGGCTCCCGTGGACGTTCGTGCGGGGCGGATGCCCCGTCAGCCCGCGTGGGCGGGCGATGACATTATTACATTGGGGGCTTGGGGGTGGCGCACGGGGTGCGTCGGATATGCTCACCACTGGCGAGCATGACTTGCCGCGCAGGCGGGAACAACACCACTGGTGTTATTCCCCCCACGTTCGTACCGCAGGCGAAAGACTTATTCCTTCGCCTTCGCCGGACGACGCCCACGTGGTGCAGCGCTGCGCGCCGCCGGTTTGCGGGCGGGACGCGCCGCCTTCTTGCGCACCGCGACGCCTTCGGCGACGTTGCCATCGACATCGTCGCTGGTATCGTCGTCGAAATCGTCGTCCGCATCGTTCGCAGGCGCAGGCGCCGGGGTCACGGCGGAACGGTACGAGGTCTTGGCCGCCGGTACCGGCTGGGCCGGCGCCGGTGCGCTTTCAGGAGCAGCTGGAGTTTCCGCTGCGGCTGCCGCAGCCTTGCGGGCCGCGGGCTTGCGCGGCGCGCGGCGGCGTTCCTTGGCCGCAGTAGCTGCTTCGTCCGCCGGGGCTGGCGCCTCGGGCGCCGGTTCCTCGACTGCCGGCGCATGGGCCGCAGGCGCCTCGGCTACCTCGATCTCGGCATCCGGCACGGCCGCCTTGGCTGATTCGCCACGGCCCGCACCCTTGTTGCGCCCGCCCCGGCTGCGGCGACGCGCGTCCGGCTTGTCTTCCTGTTTCTCGTCCGGCTCGGATTCCACCAGCACGGCCAGGTCGGTGTCCGGCTCGGCCGGCTCCGACGCGACGGCGTCGAAGGCCGCCGGCGCCGCTTCGCCACGTCCGGAGCCCTTGTTGCGGCCACCGCGGCTGCGGCGGCGCGGTTCGCCCCGGCCTTCGGCGGCATCGCCCTCGTCCGCCTGTGCGCCCGCGTCCTCGTCGCCGCTATCGGCAACCACCACCAGCTCCGGCGCCGGCATCGCCAGCGAGGCGTTGGCGCTGCGGAAGACATAGGTGCCGGATTTCTCGTCGCGGCCGAATTCGAACAGGCCGCGCGTCTGCGCTTCTTCGAGCAGGTTGCCGAAGGTGCGGAAGCCGTAGTAGGTCTCCGAGAAGTCCGGGCGGCGGCGCTTGAGGGTGTCCTTCAGCAGCGAAGCCCAGATCTTGCCGGTGTCGCCGCGCTCCGAGGTGAGCGCGTCGAAGGTCTCGACCACCATCTCGAGCGCCTGCACCTTGCGCGCCTCGAGTTCTTCCTTGCGCTTGTCGTCGGTCGGACGGCGGTTGTTCTGCGGGGCGGCCTTGCGCTCGTCGCGCTTGGCGGCGGCGCGGCGCACTTCGCGCACCAGGTCGTCGTAGAAGATGAATTCGTCGCAGTTCGCCACCAAGAGGTCGGAAGTGGACTGCTTGACGCCCACGCCGATCACCCGCTTGGCGTTTTCGCGCAGCTTGGAGACCAGCGGCGAGAAGTCGGAATCGCCCGAGATGATCACGAAGGTGTCGACGTGCGACTTGGTGTAGCACAGGTCGAGTGCATCGACCACCAGGCGGATGTCGGCCGAGTTCTTGCCGGACTGGCGCACATGCGGGATTTCGATCATCTCGAAATTCGCCTCGTGCATCGGGGCCTTGAAGGCCTTATAGCGGTCCCAGTCGCAATAGGCCTTCTTGACGACGATGCTGCCCTTGAGCAGGAGGCGCTCGAGCACCGGGCGGATGTCGAATTTTTCGTAATTGGCGTCGCGCACGCCGAGCGCGACGTTTTCGAAGTCGCAGAACACCGCCATGCTGATGTTGTCGGAAGAAGCCATGAGTTGTTTTTTTCTGGTAATGAGTGAACGAGCTGACGCTGAATTATACGCAACACGCTTCCCCATGGCGTCTTGCGCGCATACGGGGCGGGCGTGAGGGGACAAAACCGCCCGCAGGTTTGCCCGTTGCATGTATGCTATTTACGGCAGTAACTCCCTATAATGCCCGATCGGCACCGTTCACCCTCTTCATTTTCGCTCAACCGGCAGGCCCCACCCGAACCATGCTCCCTCCCCTGGCCATGCTGCTGGAAGTGTCGGGCCACGCGGTCCAGGTCGAACATGGGGCGCTGGCGGGGTTGGAGCGGGCGCGCAGCATGGCGCCCCAGGCCTGCCTGCTCGACATCGGCTTGCCCGAGATGGACGGCAAGGAGCTCGCGCGCCGCCTGCGCGCCGATCGGGCGACGGCCGGCGCCACCCTGGTGGCCATCACCGGCTACGGCCAGGACAGCGAGCGCGCGCAGGTCATGGCGGCCGGCTTCGACCACCACCTGGTCAAACCGGTCGACCTGGAGCAACTGGAAGCGATCCTGGCCGGCCTGGGCCAGGGTGGCTAGTCGGTCTCACAGGCGCGCCAGCGTCTCGTCGTCCGGCTCGCCGTCGAAATACTTGTCGATGCAGGCCTGGAACACCGCCTCGTCCGGCGCGACGTCGGCGAACAGGGTCATCGACGACTGGAATTTCATCGTATCGGGATGGCCGAAGATCTGTTCGGCCGTCGGGCCGTCGAGGGCGGCCACGATCGATGCGCATTCGCGCAGGCGCGGCCCCAGCACCGGATGCTCGAGATAGGCGGCGGCCTCGTCTCCATTGCGCAGCGCATAGCGGCGCGCCATCTCGCTGTGCCCGAGCCCGGCAATCTGGGGAAAGATGAACCACATCCAGTGCGTGCGCTTGTGCCCGGCGCGCAGCTCGGCGACCGCCGTGCCGTACACCGGCGCCTGCGCCTCGACGAAGCGCTCCAGGTTGAATTCGGTTTCCATGATTTTCCCCTCCCTGTCGGACAAATGCTACAACGTTCCCCGGATTTGCTAAAGTGCGGCACGATGAACAGCGAACACCTCACCCTCCTGCTGGAACGCGAGATGCCCTTCGGGAAGTACCAGGGGCGCAAGATCGCCGACCTTCCCGGCCACTACCTCGGCTGGTTTGCCCGCGAAGGCTTCCCGCGCGGCGAACTGGGCCAGCTGCTGGCCCTGATGTACGAACTCGACCACAACGACCTGCGCGGCTTGCTCGACCCGCTGAGGAGGGACGGCCGGGGCCGGCGCACGGCTGGGGCGGATTTCCGGTAAACTACACGGCTACAGCAACACGCTCCAACCACGAGAAACGCCATGCCCGCCATGCCCACCCTGCCCGCCAGCGACCAGCTGCTCGATTACGTCACTTCGTGCGCCCTGCCGACCCCGTGGGCGCAATTCACCCTGCACGCATTCGTCGAGCATTCCACCGGATCGCCGGCCGCCGGCAAGGAGCACCTGGCGATGGTCCTGGGCGACATCGGCGACGGCGAACCGGTGCTGGCGCGCGTGCATTCCGAATGCCTGACCGGCGACGTATTGTTCTCGCAGCGCTGCGACTGCGGCGCCCAGCTCGAAGGCGCGCTGCAGCGCATCGCCGAAGAAGGCCGCGGCGTGCTGCTCTACCTGCGCCAGGAAGGCCGCGGCATCGGGCTGCTCAACAAGATCCGCGCCTACCGCCTGCAGGAAGCCGGCGCCGACACGGTCGAGGCCAACCTTCAGCTGGGCTTTCATGCCGACGCCCGCAACTACGAATTGTGCCAGCCGATGCTGGCGCATTTCGGCGTGCGCTCGCTGCGCCTGATGACCAACAACCCGCGCAAGATCGCCGCCCTCACCCGCCTCGGCATCGAAGTGGCCGACCGCGTGCCGCTGCTGGTCAACCGCAACGCCTTCAACAACAGCTACCTGGACACCAAGCAGGCCAAGCTCGGTCACATGATGACCCCGGACGCCGTCGCGGAGCCCGGCACGACCTAACGCGCGCGTGCACCGGCTATCCGGTGGCAAGATAGGGACTCGTCTTGCTATAAAGTGAATGCATGAAACGGAAAGCCGTTGCCTTGCTCCTGACTTGCCTGGCCGGCGCCGCCGCGGCGCAGGCCCAGCGGCCAGCCCGCCCTGCGGCGGGCGCGGGGCCGATTGCCAACCGCCCTGCCGGCCCGTCCCTTCCGCCCGCCGCCACGCCGCCTGCCGCCCCACCCCACCTGCCGCCTTCCGCGCCGCCCGGCCTGACCCCGTCCGCCCCCGCGCCCGGTGAAGTCGATGCCCAGGAAGCCCTGCCCCTGCCCTCGTCGGCCGCGCAAGATTTGTATGCCTCGGCGCGCGGCGACCTGCTGCAGATCCGCATGCTGCTCAAGAACGGACGCACCCAGTCCACCGTCGGCTCGGGCTTCCTGGTCGGCACCGGCAACCTGGTGGTGACCAACTACCACGTGGTGTCGCAACTGGCGCTCGACCCGGACGTGTACACGGCCGAATTCGTGGACACCGACGGCAACAGCGGCCCGGTCGAGCTGATGGCGGTGGACGTGCTGCACGACCTGGCCGTGGTGCGGGTCGACCGCAAGGGCAGCGGCTTCTTCAAAGTGCCGGAACGCCCCCTGCGCCTGAACCAGGGCCAGCGCCTGTACTCGCTCGGCAATCCGCTCGACCTCGGTTTTGCGATCTCGGAAGGCGCGTACAACGGCGTGGTCACGCGCAGCTTCTACGACCAGCTGATCTTCAGCGGCACCATCAATTCCGGCATGAGCGGCGGTCCCAGCGTGACCGGCAACGGCCTTGTGGCCGGCGTCAACGTCTCCAAGCGGCGCGACGGCGAATCGGTCAGCTTCCTGGTGCCGGTGAAGTATGCGCAGGAGCTGCTGCGCAAGGTCGAAGCGCAGCTGCGGCCCCCGAAGGACTTCAACCCCGTGATCGCCGGCCAGCTGCTGACCCACCAGCGCGCCATGGTCGACCGCCTGCTCGAGGAACCGCTGGCCATCAAGAGCATGGGGCCCTACCTGGTGCCGGTGCGCGAATCGGGCCAGCTGCGCTGCTGGGGGCGCTCGAACGTGAAGGCCGCCACCGCCTATACGTCCGACGCGATGAGCTGCGCGATGGAAGCGGCGGTCTACGTGTCGGCGGCCCAGCAGACCGGGCACGTGTCGATGACCCACCAGTACATCCGTTCCGACAACCTGCACCCGCTGCCCTTCGCGGCGCTGGCCAGCCGCTTGTTCAAGACCGACCAGCCGCGCGGCGCCGGCGACGCGCGCCTGACCAAGCCGCATTGCACCGAGCAGTTCGTGCACACCCGCACCCTGCCGCTGCGCGCGGTGACCTGCGTGCGCGCCTACCGCAAGTTCGAAGGCCTGTACAACTTCACCCTGCTCACGGCCAGCACCGATGCGGCCGAATCGAGCCTGCAAAGCCGGCTCGATATCTCCGGCGTCTCCTATGACAACGGCATGCGCGTCACGCGCGCCTTCCTCGGCGCCTTCGGGCGCAACCTGCGCCGATGACGGAGCCTATGCAAGGCCCGTGGACCATCGAGATGCTGGCCCGGAACGGCGAGGTGCTGCACCGGCACCGCGCCACGCGCCTGCCGATCCGGGTCGGGCGCGCCTACGACAACGATTTCATCGTCGACGACGATTATGCGGCGGCCCACCACGTGGAGATCGACGCCGGGCCCGATGGCGCCCTGGTGCTGCGCGACCTCGGCAGCCGCAACGGGGTGGTGCATGCCGGGCGCCGGGTGCAGCAGGTGCGCATGCAAGGCGACACCGTGGTGCGCATGGGCCATACCTCGCTGCGGGTGCGCCCGGCCGGTTTCCCGGTGCCGCCCGAGATGGTCGACCGCACCATGCACGGCTGGGAAGGCCTGCTGCCGGGCGCCGCCGGCGTGCTGCTGGCGGCAATGGTGGCGCTGCTGGTGGCCTGGCTGCTGGACGCCCAGCCCTTCGAGCTGCTGTATTACGTGCAGGCGCCGGCCTGGGGCATCGGCGCGGCGCTGCTGTGGAGCAGCCTGTGGGCTTTCCTGAACCGCCTGTTCGGGCGCCATGCGCGCCTCGGGCGCCACCTGTTCATTTTCGGCTGCGGGGTGGCGGCCCTGGTCGGCGTGCGCTTGCTGGGCAGCGTGGTGGCCTATGCCGGCTCGTTCGAATGGCTCACCCGCTACGGCTCGCACGCGGCGGTGGCGACCGCCGCCGGCATCATCTATTTCCACCTCGCGACCATCCGCCCCCCGCTGCGGCGGCGCCTGCGCGCGCTGTGCGCGGCCGTGGCCCTGCTCGGTTCGGGGCTGGTGCTGATCGCCAACGAGCAGCGCCATGGGCGCACCGCGGACGAGCTGTACATGTCGGTGCTGCTGCCGCCGCAGCTCAGGGCCAGCCCGGATGCGACCGTGGCCGAGTACATGGGATCGGTCGCGGCAATGCGCGCGGACATCGACGCGGAGCGCGCCGGCCACGCCGCAAGGGGCGGCAACTGACAAGCCCGCGCGCCTGCAAGCAGCCATGCGCCCCGCTTTGACAAGCACCAACGGATGGCCGATCATCGCTCATCCTGCCCAAGCCCCCGAGCCGATGAACACCAACCGAAGCAAGCGTGCCGCCGCCATGGC
The DNA here is from genome assembly GCF_059685935.1 of Telluria sp. ZT3P39. Lineage (NCBI taxonomy): Bacteria > Pseudomonadati > Pseudomonadota > Betaproteobacteria > Burkholderiales > Oxalobacteraceae > Telluria > Telluria sp. ZT3P39. Next base: position 25,367 of record NZ_JCASIH010000024.1, on the reverse strand, counting down.
CTGGATCCTGTTCTGGACCCTGATGGTGCTGGTCGCGGTCGAGGATTACCGGCGCGACGGCGGCAGCGGCTGGTGGCAGCCGGTGCTCGGGGAGCTCTTGTCGGCGCTGGTCGCGACGCTCCTGCTGCTGGCCCAGCGCCGCGCAAGCGCGCGCCAGGCGCTGCTGCTGCCTTTGTACTGGATCGGCTTCGTGCCATTGGTCTTCGGCATCCGCCATGCGGTCCATGCGCTGGCGGGCATGCCGTACCGGCACGAAGCCTGGCCCCAGCTGTTCGTATATGAATCGCTGAAAATCACCGTCTTCGCCGGACTGTTCACGGTGATCGGCTTCGGCCTGCTGTCCTATCGCGAGCTGCTCGGCGCGCGCCTGCGCGCGGAGCAAAGCAATGCGCTGGTGCGCGAAGCGTAACTGCAGTCGCTGGCGCGCCAGATGCAGCCGATGCGCATCGCACCGGGCGTCGAGGCAGTGGTCCTGGTGGTGCTCACGCTGACGCTGAGCTTCGGGCTGTTCGAGATCGTGCGCCGGATCGGTGTGCTGCGGCCCTTGTTCGGCCTGGCGTCCCGCCCCAAGGCACGGGCCGGGGGCCGGCTGGCGGCACGGCAGCCTGCGGCCGTACCGGATGAACTGGCCGCGGGCGCAACCGGGGGCTGATGCTGTTCAGTTAAACGTAAGGTGGCCGGGGTCGTTCAGCTCCGATGTGATCTGCCACAGCGCACCGGTGATGTGAACGCGCGGCCGGCGAAGCCGGCCACCCTACATTTTTATGCTGACTGAACGGCATTAGCAGCCAGGGGCACGTTTGATCCGCGTCAAACGTGCGCGGTTGCCGCCACTTGCCCTAGGTCGTGGAGAGCGGCAGTTCGGCCCCGCAATCCTTGCAGTACGAGGCCGCTGCATCGTGGCCGATACTGCCGCAACTGTCGCAGGTCCTGGCCGCACGCATGCCATGCCGGCGGTCGACACGCAGCGCCGTCATCTCGGCCGTCACGATGCCGGTCGGCACCGCCAGGATGCCCCAGCCGAGCAGCATCATGAACGAGGCGATGGCCTTGCCCAGCGTGGTCTGCGGCGTGATGTCGCCATAGCCGACCGTGGTCATGGTCACGATCGCCCAATACATGGCGGTGGGAATGCTGGTGAAGCCGTGGGACGGGCCCTCGACCACATACATCAGCGTGCCCAGGATCAGCACCGCCATCAGCACCACCGACAGGAACACCATGATCTTGCGCCGGCTGTTGGCCAGCGCCTCGGCCAGGCGCGTGTATTCCTCGATGTACAGGGTCAGCTTGAAGATGCGGAACACACGCAGCAGGCGCAGGATGCGGATGTCGAGCAGGGCCTGGCTGCCGGGCACCAGCAGCGACACATAGGTGGGCAGCACCGACAGCAGGTCGACGATGCCGAAGAAACTGGTGGCGTAACGCAGGGGCTGGCGTACGCAGGCCAGGCGCGCCAGGTATTCGATCGTGAACAGCAGCGTGAAGCCCCATTCGAGCACGCGCATCAAGCCCGCATGCCGCGTGCCGATGGCGGGCACGCTCTCGAGCACGACCACCAGGATGCTGAGCAGGATCGCGCCGACCAGCAGGATGTCGAAGCGGCGTCCGGCCCGGGTGTCGTTCTGGAAGATCAGGTCGTACAGGCGCGCGCGCCAGCCGCCGGCCGGGCGGCCGTAGCGGGCCGGCATCTGCGTGCCGCGCGGTGCCGGCGCGGCTTTCATTCGCAGGGAGAACCCTTGAGCTCGACCGTGTTGCGCACCGGGACCTGGTGTCTAACCGGCATGGCGCTCGACCCAGGCGGCGAAGGCGTCGATGAAGGCCTGGAAGAAGACGCGCGTGCCCTCATCGAGCAGGCGGCCGCCGTCGTACTTGCCGGCCACGCCGCCGACATAGGCTTCCGGCGCAGGCATGCAGGGCATGTTCAGGAAAGGCAGCATCTGGCGCAGGTGGTGGTTGGCCCCGAAGCCGCCCAGCGCGCCCGGCGAGACGCTCACCACCGCGCAGGGTTTGCCCTCCCAGGCCGCCTTGCCATAGGGGCGCGAGCCGACGTCGATGGCATTTTTCAGCGCGCCCGGCACCGAGCGGTTGTATTCAGGGGTGCAGAACAGGATGGCGTCGGCCTGGCGGATGCGCTCGCGAAAAGCGGTGAAGGCCGCCGGCGGATGCTCGGTCTCGTCGTCCTGGTTGTAGAGCGGCAGGTCGCGGATCTCGACGATCTGCATGGCCAGGGCGCCTGGCGCCAGGTCGATCATGGATTGTGCGACCTTGCGCGTGAACGAATCCTTGCGCAGGCTGCCGACGATGACGGCGATATTCCTTGTGGCCATATGCTTCTCCAGGTCGGTCGTGAAAAACCGATGGTAACCATTTTAGCAAGGACGCGTTGCGCGGCAGTGGATTAGATGCGGAGGCGGCGCCGCTCTTCCAGGAAGCGCTTGAGCCGGGCCGCGCTCATCACGTCCACCGGGTCGCCGTGCCAGGCATACAGGAAAGGCTCGCCGCCCAGGCGGTCGGTCAGCTTGGCCGACAGCAGGAAGCGCGTGCCCGCCGGATAGTGGTCCGGGTCGGTGAGCCGGCGCGAGCACTGCACCCGCAATGACGACGAATAGGCCTGGCCGGGCACCGGCCGGATACGCAGCCGCCCGGTGCGCGGATCCAGCCTCGATTCGACCGCCACCTCGCGATACAGCCAGCTTTCCCGCGCCACCGTTCAGCCTTTCGCCGCGGCCAGCGCCGGGCGCACCACCGGCTGCTCGCGAATCGGCAGATTGACCAGGGCGGCGGCCACGGCCAGCAGGATGTCGGCGTACCACATCCAGCTGTAGTCGCCGAAGCGCACGAAACTCAGGCCGCCCAGCCAGGCGCCGAAGAAGCCGCCGATCTGGTGCGACAGCAGGGTCATGCCGAACAGCGTGGCCAGGTAGCGCATCCCGAACAGCTTGCCCACCAGGCCGGCGGTGGGCGGTACGGTGGCCAGCCAGGTGAAGCCGAGCGCGCCGGCGAACAGGTAGAAGGTCAGCGCGGTTTTCGGCGCCATCAGGTAGAGCACGATGATCACGGCGCGGCTGGCGTAGATGATGGCCAGCAGCGACTTCATGCGGTAGCGGGTGGCGAGCGCGCCGGCCATCAGGCTGCCGGCGATATTGAACAGGCCGATCAGGGCGAGCGCCGTGGCCGACACGCCGGCCGGCAGGCCGCACAGGGCGACCTCGCCCGGCAGGTGGGTCACCAGGAAGGCGATGTGGAAGCCGCAGGTGAAAAAACCCAGGTGCAGGCACAGGTAGGAGCGGTCGCGCGCCGCCTGGCGCAATTGTTCGGTGAGGGAGATGCCTGCCGGAACCGGCGCCGGCGCCGCAGCTGCACTGGCGGCGCCGGTTGCGGCGGCCGGCACTGCGGGCACTGGGGCTTTCTTGCCGCGCATACCAAGGGCCAGCGGAATGGTCAGCAGCGTCGAGGCCGCCATCGTCAGCATGGCCGCGACCCAGCCGGCGCTGGCAATGATCGCCTGCATCAGCGGCGCGAACACGAACTGACCGAAGGAGCCGCCCGCATTGATGAAGCCGGACGCAAAGGCGCGGCGCTCGGCGGGCAGGCGCTGGGCCGTGGCGCCGATCAGGATCGAGAAACTGCCCGCCCCGGCCCCGGCTGCCGAGAGCAGGCCCATGGTCAGGATCAGGCCCCATTCCGAGTCCACGAAAGGGGTGGCGGCGGTGCCCGCGGCCAGCATCAGCCCACCGATGACGATCACCCGCGCCGGCCCGTACTTGTCGGCGATGGCGCCGAACACCGGCTGCGAGGCGCCCCACATCAGCTGGGCCACCGCCATCGCGAAGCTGATGGACGCGATGCCGAGACCCGTCGAGGTGTTGATCGGGGACAGGAACAGCCCAGTGGTCAGGCGCGCGCCCATCGTGATCATCAGGATCGCACTGGCGGCGAGGATCAGCATCCAGGCCTGGCGTGGGGTCATCGTTTGCGGGGAAGTCATCGGCGGTCTCCGTAGGGTGGGCGGGGTAATTTCGGGCAGTGTCCGGAATTACGAACGCCCGCGCGTTCAACTCACGGCTGGGGACCAAAGAACGTATCGATTTGCGAACGCCTCTTGAACGCGCGGGCGGCGAAGCCGCCCACCCTACGAATCCTGGTGCACATACACGCAGGTGTCAGATTGCCACTATTCCGCCGCGCGGATCAGCATCGCCACCGACTCCGCCGCCATGCCCTCTTCGCGCCCAAGGAAGCCGAGCTTCTCGTTGGTCTTGGCCTTGATGTTCACCTGCTGGGGCGACACGCCCAGGTCTTCGGCGATGCGCGAGACCATGTGCGGGATGTGCGGGGCCATTTTAGGGGCCTGGGCGATGATGGTGGCGTCGATGTTGCCGATGGTGTAGCCGGTGGCCACCACGCGGTGCCCCACTTCGCGCAGCAAGGTGCGCGAATCGGCGCCGGCGAACATCGGATCGGTGTCCGGGAAATGCTTGCCGATATCGCCCAGCGCGGCGGCGCCCAGCAGCGAATCGATGATCGCATGCAGCAGCACGTCGGCATCGGAATGGCCGAGCAGGCCCAGGCGGTGCGGGATGGTCACGCCGCCGACGATGAGCTTGCGCCCTTCGACCAGTGCGTGGCAGTCATAGCCGGTTCCGATGCGGAACGGCGGAGTCGGATTATAGGAAGCTAGTGCCATAGGTTCAGTTTTTCAGTTCGGTTCAGGGTGCGATGCGGATGGCGCCTGCGGTGCATACGCGGCCAGGTACATCTCGGCAATGCGGATGTCGGCAGGCAGCGTGACTTTCAGGTTGCGCGGGTGCCCTTCCACCAACTTGGGGGCCAGTCCCAGCGCTTCAACCGCGCTCGCGTCATCGGTAATCATGGATGGGTCCGTGGCCGCGTCAAGGGCGCGGCACAGCAGGTGGTAGCGGAACATCTGCGGCGTCTGGGCCAGCCAGAGCCCGTCGCGCGACACGGTCGCTACCTCATCGGCGACGCTGCGCTTGACCGTGTCGACCACCGGCAGGGCCAACAGGCCGCCGGCGGGATGCTCACCTGTTTCGACGATCAGGCGCTCGATGAGTTCCGCATCCAGGCCTGGGCGGGCGGCATCGTGCACCAGCACCCAGTCGTCCTCGTGCAGGATGCCGTGCAGGGCCAGCAGGCCGTTGCGCACCGAGTCCATGCGGCTGGCGCCGCCGTGGCGCAGCACGCTCACGCCGCGGCCCGGCACGATGGAATCGATGATGGGGTCGTCCGCGCTCACCACCACATAGGTATGGGCAATGAGCGGGCTCGACACGAAGGCGTCGAGCGTGTGGCGCAGCATCGGTTTGCCGCCGAGCTGCAGGTATTGCTTGGGGCTGCTCGCCCCCATGCGCGCGCCTACCCCGGCTGCCGGGATCAGGGCGATGTAGCGCGCTGGTGGCTTGGAAGCGGATGGGTTCGTCATGATGGCCTGCGTATTCGTGTGGGTCGGAGCAAAGACTGTACCTCACCTCCGCAAACCTTGCCCAGCCGGGCATATTCCTGCGGCGAGTCGATGGCCGCCTGCAGGGCCTCGACCTTGGCCATTTCGCTTTTGATATAGGGCATCCAGCCGCGGTCGATCTCGCGCTGGAGCAGGCCTTGCGCCTGCCCGGTGCGCGCGTACAGCGGCTTGTCCTCGAAGCGCCGCTGCAGCGCCAGGCGCACGCGGGCTTCGGCTTGCGGCAGGTAGCCGAGATAGGTGTTCAGGTGGCGCATCTCGTGGGCCAGCACTTCCTGGTAGGCGCAGGAACTGGGCGCGAATTCGCGGCTCACATACACGACGATCGGCGGGTAATAAAGCTTGACCTCGATGTGGGGCGCGATGCATTCGTAGCCGCTGGCCGGGTCGACCAGCAGGCGCCCGCCGACATTGATGCTCACATGCGACTCGGTGCGCGTCAGGCCCAGCACGTACTGGCCTGGCCGCGCGCTCCCTTTCATCACGGTCAGCGAGCGGTAACCGACCGTGTTATCGATGCGAAAGCCATTCTGGGTGCCGGTCAGCACCGACAGGCTTTCGCCGATCGTGTCTTCGCAGCGCGCCTGGAACTCGGTGCGCGCGGCTGCCTGCGCGGGCATGGCTACGAGCGCGCAGCACAGCAGCACGAACGCGGGCAGGAGCTTCATGGGATCAGGCGGGATTCCAGGCGCCGGATAAAATCTTCTCGAGCCAGAAGGCGCCGATGATAGTCTTCACGTCGGTGATCTCGCCGCGCTGGACCATGCCGAGCAGCTCGGGCACGGTGGCGCTGAAGGTCTCGAGGAATTCGCCGTCGTCGAGCTTTTGCTGGCCCTCGAGCAGGTCTTCGGCCAGGAAGAGTTCGAGGTGTTCGTCCGAGTAGGCGATGGCATTGTGGATGGTGCAGACGAAACGCCAGCGGGCGGCGGTGTAGCCGGTTTCTTCTTCGAGCTCGCGTTTGGCGCAGTCCAGGTGGTCTTCGCCCGGGTCGATTTTACCGGCCGGGAATTCGATGAAGACCTGCCCGTTCGGATAGCGGAACTGGCGCTCCAGCAGCACGCGCCCATCGGGCAGCAGCGGCAGGATCACGACCGCGCCGGGGTGGCGAATCAGTTCGCGGTGGGAGATCGAGCCGTCCGGCAGGCGCACCTGGTCGCGTTCGACCTTGAGGAAGGGGCCGTCGTAGACGATGCCGCCGTCGATGCGGGTTTCTTTGAGATTGACCGTCATGCAGGCTCCGATATGAATTACGTGACGCGAACACCGGTTGAACGCGCGGGCGGCGAAGCCGCCCACCCTACGAACGGCGCTTGCGCAGGTACTGCCAGACAAACCCGGGAAACGCCAGCACCAGGAACAGGCACCCGGTGATCGCATAAAATTCCCAGCCCTGCGCGAATACGCCGCCGATGCTCGATTCCAGCAGGCGCGCCAGGCCACCGACGACGAAGTATAAGATAATCAGTTCGAGCAGACGCAGCGGGAGTGACTTCGTGCGTCGGGAGCCGTCATCGGCGGTGCTGGTCTTCAGTGGTACAAGACCCAGCACGCGCTCGGTGAGGAAAGGCAGGTTGGCGGCCGCGAGGGAGAGCGCGACCACCAGCCAGACAGCCAGAGAAGGATTCACCGGCTTATTTTGCGAGGGTAGACTGCATGGCGCTGTAGCACACCGCCAGCAGCCAGCCCGGGATGATACCCAGCACCACCACGGCCAGGCCGTTGAGCGACATCACGACGCGCATGTCGGCCGGGGTATGGATCGCGGCGGTGTCCGCTGCGTCGTCGAACCAGATGGTCTTGACGATGCGCAGGTAGTAATAGGCGCCCACCAGCGAGAACATCACGGCGACGATCGCCAGCCACACCATGCCGGCGTTGGCCAGTGCCTGCAGCACGGCCCACTTGGCCATGAAGCCGACCATCGGCGGCACGCCTGCCAACGAGAACATCAGGATCGTCATGACGATCGCGAACCATGGGCTGCGCTTGCCGAGGCCCTTGAAGTCCGAAATCAGTTCGGCTTCGTGGCCGGCGCGCGCCAGCATCATGATCAGGCCGAAGCTGCCGACGGTGGTCAGCACATAGGTGATCATGTAGTACATGGCGGCGCTGTACGACGACGCCGCGTCGGTGCTGTCGCCATCGACCACGCCGGTGAGCAGGGCCAGCAGGACGAAGCCCATCTGCGCGATGGTCGAATAGGCCAGCATGCGCTTGATGTTGGTCTGGGCGATCGCGGTGATGTTACCGATCGCCAGCGACAGCACGGCCAGCACCATCAGCATCTGCTGCCAGTCGAAGGCGAAGCCAGGCAGCGCCTCGACCAGGATGCGGAAGGTCATGGCCAGCGTGGCCAGCTTCGGCGCGCCGCCCAACAGCAGCGTGACGGCGGTCGGCGAGCCCTGGTAGACGTCCGGCACCCACATGTGGAACGGAACGGCGCCGAGCTTGAAGGCCAGGCCGGCGACGACGAACACCAGGCCGAAGATCAGGATGGTCTTGTTGGGAACGTCCGTGACGCTGGTCAGCTGGCCGATGGTGGTGATGTCGAGCGAACCGGTGGCGCCATAGATCATCGAGATGCCGTACAGCAGGAAGCCTGAGGCCAGTGCGCCCAGGATGAAGTATTTCATCGCGGCTTCGGTCGAGACGGCGTGATCGCGGCGCAAGGCCACCAGCGCGTACAGCGACAGCGACATCAGTTCCAGGCCCAGGTAGAGCGACAGCATGCTGTTACCCGAGATCATGATCATCTGGCCCAGCATCGAGAACAGCGCGAGCACGTAGAACTCGCCGCCCAGGTTACCCGACATCATGGCGCGGTCGCCGGAATACTGGCGCGAATACACCAGGGTCATGGCGGTGGCCAGGTAGGTGAACAGCTTGAGCAGGTTGCCCATCGGGTCCGACACGTACATGCCGCTGAAGGTGTACACCGTCGCGCCCGGTTTGAAATCGGCGAACGAGAACACGGCGCAGCCGGCGATGGTGAGCAAGGTCAGCGCGTAGGTCAGGTTGCGCTTGCCCTCTTTCAGGAACATGTCGATCAAGAGGATCGCGGAAGCCGCGACCAGCAGGAAGATTTCGGCATAGACCGGCACCAGGTTGGTGTCGGTCGCCGCTAGCAGGGTGGAGTTCATTTCGTTCATGGCTTATTTAAGGCACTTTGCTGACTGCGACGTGTTGCAAGAGGTCCGAGACCGACACCTGCAGCGTTTCGGCGATCGGCGCCGGGTACAGGCCCATCCACAGGGTGGCGATGGCCAGCACGCCCAGGATGGCGAACTCGCGGCCGTTCAGGTCGGTCAGTTCGGCGACATGCTTGTTGCCGATCGGGCCGAACACGACGCGCTTGACCATCCACAGCGAGTAGGCGGCGCCCAGGATCAGCGCGGTGCCCGCCAGCAGGCCGGTCCAGAAGTTGAACTGGGTGGCGCCCAGGATGACCATGAATTCGCCGATGAAGCCCGAGGTGGCAGGCAGGCCGGCATTGGCCATCGAGAACAGCACGGCGAAGGCCGCGAACTTCGGCATCGTGTTCACGACGCCGCCGTAGTCGGCGATTTCACGCGAGTGCACGCGGTCGTACAGCACGCCGATGCACAGGAACATCGCGCCCGACACGAAGCCGTGCGAGATCGACTGCATCAGGCCGCCCTGCACGCCCATGTCGTTGAAGATGAAGAAGCCGAGCGTGACGAAACCCATGTGGGCGATCGACGAGTAAGCCACCAGTTTCTTCATGTCCTTCTGGACCAGGGCCACCAGGCCGATGTAGATCACGGCGATCAGGGACAGCACGATGACGCCGGGAGCCAGGTAGTGCGAGGCGTCCGGGGTGATCGGCAGCGAGAAACGCAGGAAGCCGTAGGCGCCCAGTTTCAGCATGATCGCGGCCAGCACGACGGAACCGCCGGTCGGCGCTTCCACGTGGGCGTCCGGCAGCCAGGTGTGCACCGGCCACATCGGCACCTTCACGGCGAAGGCCATGAAGAAGGCGATGAAGATCAGGATCTGCTCGTTCATCGTGAGCGGCAGCTTGTGCCATTCGAGGATATCGAAGGAACCCGACGCGTTGTACAGGTAGACGATCGCGACCAGGGTCAGGAGCGAGCCGAAGAACGTGTACAGGAAGAACTTGAATGCCGCGTACACCCGGTTCGGACCGCCGAAGACGCCGATGATGATGTACATCGGGATCAGGGTGGCTTCGAAGAAGAAGTAGAACAGCAGGCCGTCCATCGAGGCGAACACGCCGATCATCAGGCCCGACAGGATCAGGAAGGAACCCATGTACTGGCCGACGCGCTCGTCGATCACCTGCCATGCCGCCAGCACCACGATGATGGTGATGAAGGCGGTCAGCGGGATGAACCACAGCGACAGGCCATCGACGCCGAGCTTGTAGAACACGTTGAAGCGCTCGATCCAGCTTGCCACTTCATAGAACTGCATGCCGTGGGCGGCGTTGTCGAAGTTCGCGATCAGGGGCAGCGTCGGCAGGAAGCTGACCACCGCACCGACGAGGGCCAGCATGCGGGTCAGCCCCTTGTTGCCTTCGCGGCCTACCGCCAGGATGATCAGGCCGAAGACAATCGGGAGCCAGATCGAAAGGCTCAGGTAAGGAGGAAATGTAGAAATCATTTTTCGCTTTTGTTATCTTGGCCTGATTAACCGCGCCAGAACGGGAAGAAGTACAGCAGGGTCGCCAGCACGCCAGCGATCATGAAGAACGCGTAGTGGTAGATGTAACCGGTCTGCAGGTTGCGCACGACGGTCGAGAACCAGCCGACCAGGCGTGCAGAACCGTTGACCAGCAGGCCGTCGATCAGGCCGCGGTCGCCCACTTTCCAGAGGCCGCCGCCGACGGCGCGTGCGCCGCCAGCAAAGACTGCCTGGTTGAACTTGTCCATGTAGTACTTGTTGTCCAGCAGGGTGTGCAGGAACTTGAACTTGTTGTAGAACCAGGCCGGCACGCGCGGGTTGACCATGTAGCAGTAGTAAGCCAGGGCCACGCCGGCCAGGGCCAGCCAGAACGGTGCCGTCTGCAGGCCATGGATGGCCATGGCGGCAGCGCCGTGGAACTCTTCGCTCAGGGTCTTCATGGCGGTATGGTTCTCGCCGACGAAGATCACGTCCTTGAAGAAGTCGCCGTGCAGCATCGGGCCGATCGCCAGGTAGCCGATGATCACCGAAGGAATCGCCAGCAGGATCAGCGGCAGGGTCACGACCAGCGGCGACTCGTGCGGCTTGTCGCCCGGCTGCAGGCCATGGTGGTGATGGTCGTCGTGCGCGTCTGCGTGTGCGTCCTCCTCGTGGTGCGCGTCGGAGTCATGCCCTTCGCTGTGCGCCACCGGATGGTTCCAGCGCGACTCGCCATGGAAGACCATGAAATACATGCGGAACGAGTAGAAGGCGGTCACGAACACGCCGGCCAGCACCGCGAAGTTGGCGAAACCGGCGCCCGGGATGTTCGAGGCGTGCACCGCTTCGATGATCGAGTCCTTCGAGTAGAAACCGGCGAAGAACGGGGTACCGATCAGGGCCAGCGAACCGAGCAGCGAAGTGATCCAGGTGATCGGCATGTACTTGCGCAGGCCGCCCATGTTGCGCATGTCCTGGTCGTGGTGCATGCCGATGATGACGGAACCGGCGCCAAGGAAGAGCAGCGCCTTGAAGAAAGCGTGGGTCATCAGGTGGAACACGGCCACCGAATAGGCCGAAGCGCCCAGCGCGACGGTCATGTAGCCCAGCTGCGACAGGGTCGAGTAAGCGACGACGCGCTTGATGTCGTTCTGGATGATGCCCAGGAAGCCCATGAACAGCGCGGTGATCGAACCGATCACGATGACGAAGCTCAGCGCGGTATCGGACAGCTCGAACAGCGGCGACATGCGCGCCACCATGAAGATGCCGGCGGTGACCATGGTCGCGGCGTGGATCAGTGCCGAGATCGGGGTCGGGCCTTCCATCGAGTCAGGCAGCCAGACGTGCAGCGGGAACTGGGCCGACTTGCCCATCGCGCCGATGAACAGGCAGATGCAGGCGGCGGTGAGCAGCGGCCAGCCGGTGCCCGGCACGGTCATGGCAGCCAGCGACGTGCTCTTGGCGAACACTTCGTCGTACTGCATGGAACCGGCGGCAGCCAGCAGCAGGCCGATGCCCAGGATGAAGCCGAAGTCGCCAACGCGGTTGACCAGGAAGGCCTTCATGTTGGCGAAGATCGCGGTCGGACGGGTGTACCAGAAGCCGATCAGGAGGTACGAGACCAGGCCCACCGCTTCCCAGCCGAAGAACAGCTGCAGGAAGTTGTTGGACATGACCAGCATCAGCATCGCGAAGGTGAACAGCGAGATGTACGAGAAGAAGCGGTTATAGCCTTCGTCCTCGGCCATGTAGCCGATCGTGTAGATGTGCACCATCAGGGAGACGGACGTCACCACGCACATCATCATTGCCGACAGCGTGTCGATCTGGAAGCCGACCGCCAGCTTGAGGCCGGCGACGTTCATCCAGGTATAGATGTCCTGGTTGAAGACCGGCGCGCCGTCGAGCACCGCCATCAGGGTCTGGACCGAGATGATCAGTGCAATCAGGACGCCGAGGATGGTTGCCGTGTGGGAGACCTTGCGGCCGACCACGTTGCCGAAAAATTTCGTACCCAGCAGGCCGGCGATTGCCGAACCTGCGAGCGGCGCCAGCGGCACCGCGAGTAAGAGTGAGGAATTGAGTTGCCCCGCCATGTTGAACCTTAGTCGTTATTGTTTAACCGATCAGCCCTTGAGGCTGTCGAGGTCTTCCACATTGATCGTGTCCAGGTTGCGGAACAGGACCACCAGGATCGCCAGGCCAATCGCCGATTCGGCGGCCGCGACGGTCAAAATGAAGAACACGAAGATCTGCCCCGCCGCGTCGCCCAGGTAGTGCGAGAATGCGATGAAGTTCAGGTTCACCGCCAGCAGCATCAGTTCGATGGCCATCAGCAGGATGATGATGTTCTTCCGGTTCAGGAAGATGCCCACGATCGAGATCGCGAACAGGATCGCGCCCAGGATCAGGTAGTGTGCGAGCGACAAAGTCATGGATTCTCCTTCGGTACTGCGGGTGCGGCTGCAGCGGCGGCCTGGGCTGCTGCCTCGCTTGATGCCGCGTCGATGGCGCGCTGGTTGACCGCGTCCATCTTCACGATGCGCAGGCGGTCGTTACGCTTGGCACGCACGGCCAGGCCAGGGTCGATAGCTTTGGTGTCCTTGCGCTTGCGCAGGGTGAGGGCAACTGCGGCGATGATCGCCACCAGCAGGATCACGGCGGCGATCTCGAAGCCGTAGATGTACCTGGTGTAGATCAGCAGGCCCAGTTCCTTGGTGCCGCCGATATTCGCGGCGGCCGCTTCGGCCGACTGCTCGAAGCCGAGGAAACCGCGCCACAGGACGGCGGCCATCTCGAGCACGATCAGGGCGCCGATGCTCGATGCCACAGGCAGATAACCCCAGAAGCCTTCGCGCATGCGGTCGACATTAATGTCGAGCATCATGACGACGAACAGGAACAGCACCATCACGGCGCCGACATAGACCAGCACCAGCACGATGGCCAGGAACTCGGCTTTCAGCAGCATCCAGATGCCGGCCGCGTTGAAGAACGCGAGCACCAGGAACAGCGCGGCATAGACCGGGTTCCTGGTGGTGATGACTTGCAGCGAGGCCAGCACCATGATGGCCGCGAACACGTAGAACAAACCAGTTGTAAATTCCATGACTTGGAAGCCTCTTCTTATTAACGGAACTTCGCGTCCGCCTCACGGGCGGCGGCGATGTCGGCTTCGTAGCGGTCGCCCACGGCCAGCAGCATCTCTTTGGTGTAATAGAGATCGCCGCGCTTTTCGCCGTGGTATTCCAGCACGTGGGTTTCGACGATGGAATCGACCGGGCAGGACTCTTCGCAGAAGCCGCAGAAGATGCACTTGGTCAGGTCGATGTCGTAGCGCGTGGTGCGGCGGGTGCCGTCCTCGCGCTGCGCCGACTCGATCGTGATGGCCATGGCCGGGCAGACTGCCTCGCACAGCTTGCAGGCGATGCAGCGCTCTTCCCCGTTGGGGTAGCGGCGCAGCGCATGCAGGCCGCGGAAGCGGTTCGACATCGGCGTCTTCTCTTCAGGGTACTGGACCGTGATCTTGCGCGACAGCGCATACTTGCCGGTCAGGGCCAGGCCCTTGAAGAGTTCGGTCAGCATGAGGCTGCCGAGGATTTCTTTCACTCGATTCATTTTTCTCTCTTACTTCCAGATGTTCCACGGCGTCTGCATCCAGCCTGCGACGAGAACGAGCCAGATCAGGGTCAGCGGAATGAATACTTTCCAGCCCAGGCGCATGATCTGGTCATAGCGGTAACGCGGGAAGGTGCCGCGGACCCAGATCATGAGCGAAACCAGGATGAACATCTTCGCGAACAGCCAGAAGAAGCCACCGATCGCGCCGAATTCGAGGAAACCGAACGGGGCCGACCAACCACCCAGGAACATGATGGCAGCCAGCGTGGCGATCAGGATCATGTTGGCGTACTCGGCCAGCATGAACATCGCGTACGACATGCCCGAATACTCGACCATGTGGCCGGCGACGATCTCGGATTCGCCTTCCACCACGTCGAACGGGTGGCGGTTGCACTCGGCCAGGCCGGAGACGAAATAGATCACGAACAGCGGGAACAGCGGCAGCCAGTTCCACGACAGGAAGTTCAGGCCCATCGCGGCAAAGGTACCGGCCTGCTGGCCCAGCACGATGTCCGAGAAGTTCAGGCTGCCCGACACCATCAGCACCACGACCATCACGAAGCCCATCGGGATTTCGTAGGAGATCATCTGGGCCGAGGCGCGCATCGCGCCCATGAACGAGTACTTCGAGTTCGACGCCCAGCCGGCGATGATGATGCCGTAGACTTCCATCGAGGTGATCGCCAGCAGCAGCAGCAAACCGGCATTGACGTTGGCCAGCGCGGCTTGCGGGCCGAACGGCACCACCGACCAGGCGGCCAGCGCCGGCATGATGGTCATGACCGGACCGATCACGAACAGGCTGGTGGTGGCCTTGGTCGGGATCACGATCTCTTTGAGCAGCAGCTTGAGCGCATCGGCGATCGGCTGCAGCAGGCCGCCGGGACCGACGCGGTTCGGACCGACGCGGATCTGGATCCAGCCGATCAGCTTGCGCTCCCACAGGGTGGCGTAAGCGACCAGTCCCATCAGTGGCAGCAGAACGCACAGGATCTTGATCACGGTCCAGATCACTGGCCAGACCGGTGCGAACGGGCTGGCGGCGCCCATTTCATAGAAACTATCGATATAACCGGGCTGTGCCATTACTTGCCCTCCCCTGCTTTTTCAACATTGATTGCACCAAACATCGCACCCAGGGTGGCGACGGCCGGGTGACCGGCGGCCACGCGCACCGCGTTCGACGGCAGGCGTGCATCCACGCCCGCGACCAGCACGGCGCTGCCGCTACCTTGCGAGACGCGCACGCGGTCACCCGCAACCACGCCCAGCTGCTCGGCGACGGCCTTCGACAGCGACACCAGCGGCGCGTTCGCGTCAGCGGTGCGCTGCAGCGGCTCGGAACGGCGCGCCAGTGCATCGGTGAAATAGATCGGCACGTCGGTGACGCGCTCGAGCTGGCCGGCCGGCGCATACGAGCCGGTCGATGGCGCGAGCCTGGCGACGTTGTTCAGCTTGGCGGACAGGTCGGTGATGCCCTTGCCCAGCGCTTCGTCGCGGATCGATTCCGAAGTCTCGTAATCGAAGCCGGTCAGGCCCAGCAGGTTGCCCAGCACGCGCAGCACTTTCCAGGCCGGGCGGGTTTCGCCGAGCGGCTTGACGGTGCCGTTGAAGCTTTGTGCACGGCCTTCGCAGTTCACAAAAGTACCGGCGGTTTCGCTGAACGGCGAGACCGGCAGCAGCACGTCGGCGAAGTCCATGCCGTGCTTGAAGGACGACATGGCGACGACCATCTCGGCGCCATCCAGGGCGGCGCGCGCCTGCTGCGGGTTGGCCGCATCGAGTTCCGGTTCCGCGTGCAGCAGCACATAGGCTTTCTTGGGGACGGCGAAAGCAGCTTCGCCCTTGCCCGTTGCGCCCACCAGGTAGCCACCGACCGTGTTGGCCGCTTCGACCAGCGAGCCGAAGCTGCAACCGGTCTGCTCGGCGATCCATTGCGCGGCGGCGTGGATCTGCGAGGCTTGCGGGTGGTGCGAAGCGGCGTTGCCCAGGAAGACGGCGCCCGGTGCATCGCTGCTCGTGAGCGAAGCGGCGATGGCCTTGGCGGCGTCGCCGGCCTGTACGTTCTCGAAGCCCGATGGTGCGGCAATGCCGCGGGCAGAGGCGACGGCCGAGACCACTTCCGACAAGGCGGCGAGCCAGTCGTTCGGTGCGGCGATCAGCTTGCTCGCGACCGGCATGAGCAGGTCGTCGTCCGCGCCCTGCAGGAGCGACAGCTTGGCGCCGCCCTTGACGGCGGTGCGCAGGCGGGTCGTGACCAGCGGGTGGTCCTTGCGCAGGAAGGAACCGATGACGAGCACGCGCTTGAGCTGCGAGATGCCGGCGATCGGCATGCCCAGCCATGGCGTGACCTGGCCGTCGAGCGAGAAGTCGCTCTGGCGCAGGCGGAACTCGACGTTATCGGAGCCGAAGCCGCGCATGGTCTTGTTCAGCAAATACAGTTCTTCGACGGTCGAGTGCGCGGTAGCGACGGCGGCGACGCTGTCGGCGCCGTGCTCGTGACGGATGTTGCGCAGGCCGTGGGCCACGTATTCGAGCGCGGTCTGCCAGTCGGTCTCTTGCCAGACGCCGCCCTGCTTGATCATTGGATTGACCAGGCGGTCGGCATTGTCCAGCGCCTCGTACGAGAAGCGGTCTTTATCCGAGATCCAGCATTCGTTGATGGCCTCGTTTTCCAGCGGCAGAACGCGCATGACCTTGCCGCCCTTGACCTGGACGATCAGGTTGCTGCCGAGCGAATCGTGCGGCGCGATCGACTTGCGGCGCGACAGTTCCCACGAACGTGCCGAGTAGCGGAACGGCTTGCTGGTCAGCGCGCCGACCGGGCACAGGTCGATCATGTTGCCCGACACTTCCGAGTCGACGGTCTTGCCGACGAAAGTCGTGATTTCCGAGTGCTCGCCACGGCCGATCATGCCGAATTCCATGACGCCGGCCACTTCCTGGCCGAAACGCACGCAGCGGGTGCACTGGATGCAGCGCGCCATCTCTTCCATCGAGATCAGCGGGCCGGCCTCTTTCGGGGCCACCACGCGCTTTTCTTCGTCGTAGCGCGAATTGCTCTTGCCGTAGCCGACTGCCAAATCCTGGAGCTGGCATTCGCCGCCCTGGTCGCAGATCGGGCAATCCAGCGGGTGGTTAATGAGCAGGAATTCCATCACCGACTTCTGCGCCTGCACAGCCTTGTCGCTGTGGGTGCGCACGATCATGCCAGGCGAGACCGGGGTCGCGCAGGCAGGCATCGGTTTCGGCGCCTTTTCCACTTCGACCAGGCACATGCGGCAGTTCGCTGCGATCGACAATTTCTTGTGATAGCAGAAGTGCGGAATGTAGGTTCCGAGTTTGTTTGCGGCGTCCATCACCATGGAACCTGGTGCGACTTCGACTTTCTTGCCGTCTAATTCAATTTCAACCATTTGATCGTTACCTGACCTGGTTTAAAGGTATGCGGGCACGAGGCAGTGCTTGTGCTCGATGTGATATTCGAATTCCTCGCGGAAGTTCTTGATCATCGCTTCTACTGGCATCGCGGCTGCGTCACCCAGGGCGCAAATGGTGCGGCCCTTGATGTTGAAGGCGATGTTGTTCAGCAGGTCCATGTCTTCCGGACGGCCTTTGCCGTTTTCAATGCGGTGCACCATGCGGTACATCCAGCCGGTACCTTCACGGCACGGGGTGCACTGGCCGCACGACTCTTCGTAATAGAAATACGAGAGGCGCAGCAGCGACTTGACCATGCAGCGGGTTTCGTCCATGACGATCACGGCGCCCGAACCCAGCATCGAGCCGGCTTTCGCGATCGAATCGTAGTCGAGGTCGGTGTCCATCATGACCTCGCCGCGCACGACCGGCGCCGACGAGCCGCCAGGAATCACGGCCTTGATCTTCTTGCCGCCGCGCATACCGCCAGCCAGCTCCATCAGCTTGGCGAACGGGGTGCCCAGCGGGACTTCGTAGTTGCCCGGACGCTCGACGTCGCCCGAGATCGAGAAGATCTTCGTGCCGCCGTTGTTTGGTTTACCCAGCGCCATGTAGTTCTCGGCGCCGATGTTCAGCAGGAACGGGACCGCTGCGAAAGTCTCGGTGTTGTTGATCGTGGTCGGCTTGCCGTACAGGCCGAACGAGGCCGGGAACGGCGGCTTGAAGCGCGGCTGGCCCTTCTTGCCTTCGAGCGACTCGAGCAGCGCGGTTTCTTCGCCGCAGATATAGGCGCCGTAGCCGTGGTGCGCGTGCAGCTGGAAGGAAAATTCCGAGCCCATGATCTTATCGCCCAGGAAGCCGGCGGCACGCGCCTCTTCCAGCGCTTCTTCGAAGCGCAGGTATTCCGCGAAGATCTCGCCGTGGATGTAGTTATAGCCCACGGTGATGCCCATCGCGTAGGCGCCGATGGCCATGCCTTCGATCAGCGCATGCGGGTTGTAGCGGATGATGTCGCGGTCCTTGAAGGTACCCGGCTCGCCTTCGTCGGTGTTGCAGACGAGGTATTTCTGGCCCGGATACTGGCGCGGCATGAAGCTCCACTTCAGGCCGGTCGGGAAACCGGCGCCGCCGCGGCCGCGCAGGCCCGAGGCCTTCAGGTCGGCGATGATCTGTTCCGGCGAGATGCCTTCTTCGATGATGCGGCGCAGCGCCGAATAGCCGCCACGCTTCACGTAGTCGGCCAGGTGCCAGTTCTCGCCGTTGAGGTCCTTGAGGATCAGCGGATTGATGTGACGGTCGTGCAGGCTGGTCATTTGTTCAGTTCCTCAAGCAGGGCGTCGATCTTCTCGTCGCTCATGAACGAGCACATCTGGTGGTTATTCACCAGCATCACCGGTGCGTCGCCGCAGGCACCCATGCACTCGCCTTCCAGCAGCGTGAACTTGCCGTCGGCGGTGGTGTCGCGGAAGCCGATCCCCAGCGCATCCTTGATGCGGTTGGCGGCGCGTTCGCCGCCCGACAGCGCGCATGGCAGGTTGGTGCACACGGTGATCTTGTGCTGGCCGACCGGCTTGGTGTTGTACATGTTGTAGAAGGTCGCGACTTCTTGCACGGCAATCGCCGGCATGCCGATGTAGTCGGCGATTTCCTGCATGGTTTCCGGCGACAGCCAGCCCAGTTCGACCTGGGCGTGGGCCAGCGCGGCCATCACGGCCGACTGGCGTTGATCGGCCGGGTATTTAGCCAGTTCGCGATCGATTTTTTGGTAGCACTGCTGCGATAACATATTCGTTTGTCCTTCTTACCTATCGATACTGCCGAACACGATGTCCTGGGTGCCGATGATGGTGACGGCGTCGGCGATCATGTGGCCGCGCGCCATTTCGTCCAGGCTCTGCAGGTGGGCGTAATCCGGGGTACGGATCTTCAGACGGTACGGCTTGTTGGCGCCGTCCGACACGATATAGATGCCGAACTCGCCCTTCGGGTGCTCGACCGCGGCATACGCCTCGCCTTCCGGCACGTGGAAGCCTTCGGTGAACAGCTTGAAGTGGTGGATCAGCGATTCCATGTTGGACTTCATGTCCATCCGGTTCGGCGGCACGATCTTGTGGTTGTCGATCATCACCGGGCCGGCGTTCACGCGCAGCCAGGCCACGCACTGCTTGATGATGCGGTTCGACTGGCGCATCTCTTCCATGCGCACCAGGTAGCGGTCGTAGGAGTCGCCGTTGGTGCCGATCGGGATGTCGAAGTCCATCTGGTCGTAGACGGCATACGGCTGCTGCTTGCGCAGGTCCCAGGCCACGCCCGAACCGCGCAGCATGGCGCCGGTGAAGCCCATGGCTTTGGCGTCGTCGGGCGAGACCACGCCGATGCCGACGGTGCGCTGCTTCCAGATACGGTTATCGGTCAGCAGGGTTTCGTATTCGTCGACATAGCCGTCGAAACGCTTGGTAAACGCGTCGATGAAGTCCAGCACCGAACCCTGGCGGTCCTGGTTCAGGGCGTCGATCGCCTTGCGCGAACGGATCGGCGATTCCTTGTGCTGCGGCATGCGGTCCGGCAGGTCGCGATAGACGCCGCCCGGGCGGTAATAGGCCGCGTGCATGCGCGCGCCCGACACCGCCTCGTACACATCGAACAGGTCTTCGCGGTCGCGGAAGGCGTACAGGAAAGGACCCATGGCGCCGATGTCGAGCGCGTGCGCGCCCAGCCACATAAGGTGGTTCAGGATACGGGTGATCTCGTCGAACATGACGCGGATGTACTGCGCGCGCACCGGGGCTTCCACGCCCAGCAGCTTTTCGACTGCCAGCACATAGCCGTGCTCGTTGCACATCATCGACACGTAGTCGAGGCGGTCCATGTACGGGACCGACTGCAGGTAGGTGCGGGTCTCGGCCAGCTTCTCGGTGCCGCGGTGCAGCAGGCCGATGTGCGGGTCGGCGCGCTGGATCACTTCGCCGTCCAGCTCCAGCACGAGACGCAGCACGCCGTGCGCTGCCGGGTGCTGCGGACCAAAGTTCAGGGTGTAATTCTTAAGCTCAGCCATTATTTCGTCCCGTAGGTTTCTTCGCGGATCACGCGCGGGATGTTCTCGCGCGGTTCGATCGTTACCGGTTGGTAGATCACGCGTTTCTGTTCAGGGTCGTAGCGCATCTCGACATAGCCCGTGACCGGGAAGTCCTTGCGGAACGGGTGGCCGATGAAGCCGTAGTCAGTCAGGATGCGGCGCAGGTCGCCGTGGCCGTCGAACAGGATGCCGAACAAGTCAAACGCTTCGCGCTCGTACCAGTTGGCGGCGCGCCAGATGCCAGTGACGGATTCGACGATCGGCATGTCGTCGTCGGCGCAGAACACGCGCACGCGCACGCGCCAGTTGTGCTCGATCGACAGCAGGTGCGAGACGACCGCGAAGCGCGCGCCGTCCCAGGTGCCTTCGCCGTACTGCGAGTAGTCGACGCCGCACAGGTCGATCAGCTGCTCGAAGCGCAGGGTCGGCGCATCGCGCAGGGTCTGCATCGATGCAAGGTAGTCGGCGGCCTTGACCACCACAGTTACTTCGCCCAGCGCGGAACTGATGGCAGCGCCCTCGCCCAGAGCATTTTTCAGGGCGAGTTCAAGGGATTCGAGTTTAGTCGTCATGGTGATTCGCTGTTCTTAGCGCGCGATGGTATTGGTGCGCTTGATCTTGTTCTGCAGCTGCATGATGCCGTACAGCAGGGCTTCCGCGGTCGGCGGGCAGCCCGGCACGTAGACGTCGACGGGGACGATGCGGTCGCAACCGCGCACCACCGAATACGAGTAGTGGTAGTAGCCGCCGCCGTTGGCGCAGGAACCCATCGAGATCACCCAGCGCGGCTCGGCCATCTGGTCGTACACCTTGCGCAGTGCGGGAGCCATCTTGTTGCACAGCGTGCCGGCGACGATCATCACGTCCGACTGGCGCGGCGATGGGCGGAACACAATGCCAAAACGGTCGAGATCGTAGCGGGCTGCGCCCACATGCATCATCTCGACCGCGCAGCAGGCCAGGCCGAACGTCATCGGGAACATCGACCCGGTGCGCGCCCAGTTGATCAGCTTATCGGCTGTGGTGGTAATGAAACCTTCGTTTAATACGCCTTCAATTGCCATGGCTTATTCCCAATCAAGGGCACCTTTCTTCCAGATGTACCAGAAACCGACGACGAATTCGGCGATGAACACCATCATCGTCACGAAGCCGGCCCAGCCCAGTTCGCGCATCGAGACGCCCCATGGGAAGAAGAATGCCGTTTCCAGATCAAACAAAATAAACAGGATCGCGACCAGGTAGTACCGGACGTCGAACTTCATGCGCGCGTCTTCGAAGGCCTCGAAGCCGCATTCATACGGGGACAGCTTGGCGGCATCCGGACGATGGGGCCCTAGCAGTCGGCCAAGCACCTGCGGAGCGACACCGACGCCGACGCCAATCAGAATAAAGAGAAGTACGGGGAAATAATTTTCGAGGTTCACGATGAAGCCTGTATTGAACGATCGGTTAATGAAACACTGCAGGGCTGCAGCGCCGAGTCGAAAGGCCGATCGTGATGACTTCCACAATGACCACCCGAATCGTAAAAAAAGCCAGCTCAGGCAGGAGAGCGTTTGCTCGTTGCGCCCTTGCTGGCTTCTTTGTATCTTGGTGCCGACGGCGAGACTCGAACTCGCACAGCTTGCGCCACTACCCCCTCAAGATAGCGTGTCTACCAATTTCACCACGTCGGCTGGAGACCAGTATTTTACCCTGCTTTAGCACTACTTTTCAATGCACAAATTGCGCTATCACAAGGAATTTACGCAATTTCTCAACAAATTAATGTTGACGATTAATCTTTACAGCTAATCACGTGCACTCAGTACTAAATCTGGCCGGGCTGCGAAGAACCTGGCCCGCGCTACTGACAGCGAGCCGCATTCTACCGCTAATCGCGAACGGGCGTGCGGCGCCCGTGCGACGGAAATCGAGGAATTACTTGGTCGCCGGGGCCGGGGCCGGCGCGACCGGGGTGGCAGCAGCTGGGGCAACCGGTACAGCAGGTGCCGGGGCAGCCTGCCCAGGTGCGGCCGGAATGGCGACGCCCGGGGTTTGCGGGATGTCATTGGCTGGAACGACCGTGGTCGCACCGGCGTTCGGGCCGGCGCCCGGAATGTCGCTCGGGATACCCGTGGCCGGGGCTTTCGAAGAGGGCATGGTGACGCGCTCCATCACGCCGCCGTCAGGGCCGGTGCTGCGGGTGGTGCTCGAGTAGGCCAGCGCCAGGGTCGAGGCGAAGAAGACGGCGGCGGCGACGGCGGTCGACTTCGACAGGAAGTTCGACGAGCCCGACGCACCGAACAGGCTGCCCGAGGCGCCCGAACCGAAGGCCGCGCCCATGTCGGCGCCCTTGCCGTGCTGGACCAGCACCAGGCCGATAATGGCCAGGGCCGAAATAACCTGCACGACAATAACCAGATTAAACAGGGTGTTCATTGCAATTCCATTTCCAAGTTAACGACGATTAAATGCGGTAATTCTGTAATGCGGGAGTACGGATTACTTTGCTGCGTGGATGATCGCGAGGAAATCCGCCGCCTTCAGGGCGGCGCCACCGATCAGGCCGCCGTCGATGTCCGGCTGCGCCATCAGGTTCGCCGCATTATCCGGCTTCATGCTGCCGCCGTACAGCACCAATACCTTTTCCGCGCTGTCTGCGTTGCATGCACGCAGCTTTTCGCGCAGGCCGGCGTGGACTTCCTGGGCCATTTCCGGGGTGGCGGTCTTGCCGGTGCCGATCGCCCACACCGGTTCGTAGGCCAGCACGATCTTGTCCATGGCATCGGGGCCGATCTTGTCGAGCACGGCGCCGAGCTGTTCACCCACCACTTGCATGGTCTGTCCTGCTTCGCGCTGCTCCAGCGTTTCGCCGACGCAGACGATCGGGGTCATGCCGGCTTCGATCAGGGCCCTGGTCTTTTTCGCGACCAGCTCGCTCGACTCGCCATGGTAGGCGCGGCGCTCGGAATGGCCGACGATGACGTAGCGGCAACCGAATTCCTGCAGCATCGCCGCGCAGACTTCGCCCGTGTAGGCGCCGCTCGGCTGGCAGGACACGTCTTGCGCGCCCCAGGCCAGTGCGCCGCCCTGCAACAGGTCCTGGCACTGGTACAGGTAAGGCGCCGGCACGCAGACGGCAGCAGCCGCCTTCGCATTGTCCAGTCCAGCAAGAATGCCGGTCAGCAGCAGCGCATTGGCTTCACGGCTGCCGTTCATCTTCCAGTTGCCTACGACGAGTTTGGAACGCATACGAGTCCACAGTTAAATAACCCGCTATTCTAGCGGTCGAATATGTGGCGGTCAAACAATGGCTTAGCTTCTTCCGCGGCCCCGTTCGATTGCCACTTCCCTTTTTGATTCAATCGCTTAGATCACTTCCAGCACGATCTTGCCCACATGCGTGCTGGACTCCATCAGCGCGTGCGCTTCTGCTGCCTGCGCCAGCGGGAAAGTCTTGTAAATCACCGGCTTGAGCTTGCCTTGCGCGAACAGCGGCCAGACCTGGCGGCGCAGATTGCGCGCGATCGCCGCCTTGAAGGCGACCGGACGCGGGCGCAGGGTCGAGCCGCTGATGGAGAGGCGCCGGCGCAGCACCTGGCCCAGGTCGATCTCGGCCCTGGCGCCGCCGAGCAGCGCGATCAGGGCGATGCGGCCGTCGTCGGCCAGGCAATCGATCTCGCGCGGCAGGTAATCTCCGGCGACCATGTCGAGGATGACGTCGACGCCCTTCCCCTTCGTCAGCTCCTTCACCACCGCGGCGAAGTCTTCCGTCCTGTAGTTGATACCGCGCTCGGCGCCCAGCGCTTCGCAGGCGCGGCACTTGTCATCCGATCCGGCGGTGGCGAACACGCGGTGGCCCAGTGCCGTGGCGAGCTGGATCGCGGTCACGCCGATGCCCGAGGTCCCGCCCTGCACCAGCAGGGTCTCGCCCGGAGACAAGTGCGCGCGGTCGAAAATATTTGTCCAAACGGTAAAAAAAGTCTCCGGCAGCGAGGCGGCTTCCAGCGGGGTCAAGCCTTGCGGGATCGGCAGGCATTGCTCGGCAGGCGCCGTGCAGTATTCGGCGTAGCCGCCGCCCTGCACCAGCGCGCAGACCATGTCGCCCTGCTTGAAGCCGGCCGCGGCGTAGTCGCCGTCGACGATTTCGCCGGCCACTTCCAGGCCAGGCAGGTCGGATGCACCGGGCGGCACCGGGTATTTGCCCAGGCGCTGCAGCACGTCCGGGCGGTTGATGCCGGCCGCATGCACCTTGATCAGCACTTCGCCCGCTTTCGGTACCGGCAGCGGGCGTTCGCACAGCTGCAGGACGTCCGGCTTGCCCGGCTGGGTGATCTCGATGGCGCGCATGGTGGCTCCCGTGTTGAAAAAACCGCAATTGTACGGGAGCGGAAAAAAAGATGTGGCCGAAGGGGCCAAGCGCGCGCGGGAAGCGTCGCTCAGCCGTGGTAGCGGCTGCTGCGGCGCCCCCGGAATTCGTCATCGGGCATGCAGTGCGCCAGCTTCTGCCGCGACGCGGTGCGCCCGTCACGGGTGGCGAGCTGCAGGGTACAGGTGAACGGGTCGCCGATCTCGAGGTGGCCCGGACGCTTGGGAACAGGCGGCAGGCCGAACTCGATGACCATGCTGGCCGCCTCCAGTTCATCCAGCGGCATCCCGAGCCTGGTGCCGGCCTGGCTCAGGTAGCGCGCATAGGTGCGCGCCACGCTGTAGCCGGCGGGAGCCTCCGGCCGCGCGGTGCCCGCGATCAGGTCGAGTTCCATCCGGTTCGCCGCTGTCCGCGCCTCGCGGTACATGAAGCCAAATGCCCAATAACCTTCGTAGTCGTTGTAGCGGCTGATGAAGGTGTCGAGCAGTCCTGCGGCGAGGTGATTGAGTTTGTGCCTGGAGATCATGGAGGTGGCCCTCGTCGACCGGCGGATGCCTGGCGTCGTCCGACGGGTCGACCAATGATGTTTGGGCCAGGGGGCCAGGTTACCAGATTCGAAGGTGGAAGCACACTTGGGTTCCGGCCTGCGCCCACTGCTGTCCGGAATAATTTGTAGGGAAATCGCTGAAAGGGTTGCAGGGAGTGGGTTACGGGCGTATACCCGAAGTCGCCAAACTTAAAACTCAAACCCTGCAACATGTTCA
>NZ_JCASIH010000023.1:0-68795 GCF_059685935.1 Telluria sp. ZT3P39 | reverse complement strand
TTGCGCTGTCATGCACAAATTGACTCATCTGATTTACGGGGTGATTCGCACCGGCAAGCCATTCGACGCAAATTACCTGTCGAAAGGGCTTGCAATTCAAGACGGTATCTGACCCCGATTTTTGCGCTGAGCCAGGTACACATCGCCTTTCCAACAAGGAAAACGCCTCTGATCCAGGTCATCGACACTGCATGATGTGGCTCAGTTTTAGTGCGCTACACCGTATCGTTGGCCGTATGCCATACGCATTTCCACTTAGTTGCAAATCTAACTATTTGCTGGTACAACAACTCCTGCGTATGCACGCACCCAGATAAAGCCGGCCGGATTGCCATGGCCGGCACCTGGGACAGTGACGTACCCAGCGCCGCCCATACTGATAACCGAGGTTAGAGGAAGACACCGATGAAAACCACATTCTTGCGCACCGTCGCAGCCATTGCCCTGCTCGGCAGCGCAATGGCCCATGCCCAGAACTACCCGACCAAGACCATCACGATGATCGTGCCGTTCGCCGCCGGCGGACCGACCGACACCGTGGCGCGCCTGGTCGCCCAGTCGATGGGCAATACGCTCAAACAGCAAATCATCATCGAGAACGTCGGCGGCGCCGGCGGCACGATCGGCGCGGCGCGCGTGGCCAAGGCAACGCCGGACGGCTACACGCTGTTCCTGCACCACATCGGCCAGTCCACCGCCCCGGGCCTGTACCGCAAGCTGAGCTATAACGCGATGGACAGCTTCGAGCCGATCGGCCTGATCACCGACGTCCCGATGACCCTGGTCGCCCGCAAGGACTTCCCGGCCAAGGACTTCAAGGAACTGCTGGCCTATGTGAAAGCCAACAAGACCAAGGTCACCTATGCCAACGCGGGCCTGGGTTCGGCCTCGCACCTGTGCGGCATGCTGTTCCAGACCGCCATCGGCGTCGACCTGACCACCGTGCCCTATAAAGGCACCGGCCCGGCCATGAACGACCTGCTGGGCGGCCAGGTGGACATCATGTGCGACCAGACCACCAACACCACCAGCCAGATCAAGGGCGGCAAGATCAAGGTCTACGGCGTCACCACCAAGACCCGCCTGGCCTCGATGCCGGACGTCCCGACCATGAACGAAGCCGGCTTGCCGGGCTTCGAAGTGGCCGTGTGGCATGGCATGTACGCGCCGAAGGGCACGCCGAAGCCGGTCATCGACACCCTGGCGAGCGCCCTGCGCGCCGCCCTCAAGGATCCGACCGTCAAGCAGCGCTTCGCCGACCTCGGCACCGAACCCGTGGCCGAGAGCCGCGCGCGTCCGGAAGCGCTCAAGGCGCACCTGAAGGCCGAGATCGACCGCTGGGGCCCGATCATCACCAAGGCCGGCCAGTACGCCGACTAAGCAGCGGCCGATCGCGACGCAGCATTGCCGCGCAGCGCACATAGCCTGCGCGGCACTCCCGTATAAACAATAAGCAACAAAGGGGTTCGCAGTGACTTCCATCGTCCGCCATCCACAGAATTTCTGGATCGGCATCATCTTCCTGTTCTTCGGTCTCGCCGCCGTGTACTTCGGCTGGGAGCACGACATGGGCACCGCCGGCCGCATGGGCCCGGCCTATTTCCCTTCCGTGCTGGGCACGCTGCTTGCCATCGTCGGGGTCGCCAACCTGGTGCGCTCCTTCATCGGCCATGGCGAATCCATCGGCAAGTTCCACGTCAAGAACATCGTCATCATCCTTGCCGCCGTGCTGCTGTTCGGCGCCCTGATGCGCACCGCGGGCCTGGCCGTCGCCGCCTTCGTGCTGGTCATGCTGAGCGCCTGGGCCAGCCCCAAGTTCCGTCTCAAGACCACGCTGATGCTCGCAGTCGGCCTGACCATATTCGCCGTGGTGCTGTTCGTTAAGGTACTCGGCTTGCCGATGCCGATCCTCGGCCCCTGGCTCTCGGGAGCGTAAGCATGGAAATCTTTGCCAACCTCGGACTTGGCCTCGAAACGGCCTTCACCCTCACCAACCTGTTCTACTGCCTGGTCGGGGTGTTCGTGGGCACCGCCGTCGGCGTGCTGCCGGGCCTGGGCCCGATCGCCACCATCGCGATGCTGCTGCCGGCCACCTTCGGCCTGCCGCCGATCTCGGCCCTGATCATGCTCTCCGGTATCTACTACGGCGCGCAGTATGGCGGCTCGACCACGGCCATCCTGGTCAACCTGCCGGGCGAATCGTCCTCGGTCGTGACCGCCCTCGACGGCTACCAGATGGCGCGCCAGGGCAATGCCGGCAAGGCGCTCGCCACCGCGGCGCTGTCCTCGTTCTTCGCCGGCACCGTCGCCACCATCCTGCTGGCGCTGTTCGCACCGCCGCTGGCCGACCTCGCCCTGAAGTTCGGCCCGGCCGAATACTTCTCGCTGATGGTGCTCGGCCTGGTGGCCTCGGTGGTGCTGGCCAGCGGCTCGCTGCTCAACGCGATTGGCATGGTGCTGCTCGGCCTGCTGCTCGGCCTGATCGGCACCGACGTCAACTCGGGCGCCCAGCGCTACACCTTCGACCTGCCTGAACTGGCCGACGGCATCAACTTCGTGATCGTCGCGATGGGCATGTTCGGCATCGGCGAGATCATCCGCAACCTCGAGCACGACGAAGACCGCAGCCTGATCATGAAGAAGGTCAAGGGCCTGATGCTGACCAAGGACGACTTCAAGCGCATCATCGCACCGGTCCTGCGCGGCACGGCCCTCGGCTCGGCACTCGGCATCCTGCCGGGCGGCGGCGCCATGCTGGCCTCGTTCGCCTCGTACTCGATCGAGAAGAAGGTCTCGAAGAACTCGGCCAACTTCGGCAAGGGCGCCATCGAAGGCGTGGCGGCCCCGGAAGCGGCCAACAACGCCGGCGCCCAGACCTCGTTCATCCCGATGCTGACCCTGGGCATCCCGTCGAACCCGGTGATGGCGCTGATGATCGGCGCCATGATCATCCAGGGCATACAGCCTGGCCCGGCCGTGATGACCGAGCAGCCGGCGTTGTTCTGGGGCCTGATCGTGTCGATGTGGTTCGGTAACCTGTTCCTGGTCGTGCTGAACCTGCCGATGATCGGCCTGTGGGTCAAGATGATCATGGTGCCCTACCACAACCTGTTCCCGGCGATCCTGATGTTCTGCGCCATCGGCGTGTTCAGCCTGAACAACAACGAGTTCGACGTCTACCTGATGGCGCTGTTCGGTTTGTTCGGCTATATCTGCGCGAAACTCGGCGCGGAACCGGCGCCGATGCTGCTCGGCTACATCATCGGCCCGATGATGGAAGAATACCTGCGCCGCGCCCTGCTGCTGTCGCAGAGCGACCCGATGGTCTTCGTCACGCGCCCGATCAGCGCCGTCATGCTGGCCATGGCCGCCATTGCGCTGATCATCGTGATGCTGCCGTCGCTGCGCAAGAAGCGCGAAGAAGCCTTCCAGGAAGAGTAAGCCGTCTTACTGCGCGCCCCGGCCCGGCCGGCGGCGCGCAGCTTTTCCGTTCCACCCTCCCCTTTAGAACAATGCGCCTTGCGGGCTGGTCAGCCGCGCAAAACTGTCGCCCAAAAACGGCAGGATCGCGTCCGCGATCGGCTCGAGCTGTTTCGTCAAATAGTGTTCGTAGTCGATCGGCGCCCGCCTCAGCTCGATCGGCTCCGGCCCCGCGGTGGTCATCACGTAGCGGATCCAGCCGCCATTGCGGTATTGCGGCGGGCGTCCCTGCCCGGTATGGAAGTCGTCGGCC
Organism: Telluria sp. ZT3P39; assembly: GCF_059685935.1. Classification (NCBI taxonomy): domain Bacteria; kingdom Pseudomonadati; phylum Pseudomonadota; class Betaproteobacteria; order Burkholderiales; family Oxalobacteraceae; genus Telluria; species Telluria sp. ZT3P39. Next base: position 65,062 of record NZ_JCASIH010000023.1, on the reverse strand, counting down.
ATGCGCGCCGCGCGCACGTGCGGCGGCACGTTGCGCTCGTAGTCGGCGAGCGGGCGGCGCAGGCGCTTGCGGTAGACCAGCAGCGCATCGAGCTCGCCGCGCAGGGTACGCGCGACATAGTCCGCCATCCAGGCCTCGTAAGGTTCGCGCTTGAAGATGCGCAGATAGAGCTGCTGCTGGAATTCCTGGGCCAGCGGCGACCAGTCCGAGCGCACGCTCTCCAGGCCGCGGTACACCATCTCTTCACTGCCATCGGGATTGGTCACCAGGCCGGCATAGCGCTTCTTGCTGCCTTCGTCCGAGCCGCGCACGGTCGGCATCAGGAAGCGCCGGTAGTGGGTGTCGAATTCGAGTTCGAGCGCGCTGTCGACCCCGTATTCCTGGGCCAGGTGCGCGCGCCACCAGCCGTTGACCCGCTCCACCAGCGCGCGACCGATGCGCTCTGCTTCTTCCTGCCCGTGCGCGCCGCCCAGCCGGACGAAGGTGGAATCGGTGTCGCCGTAGATCACCTGGTAGCCCTGTTCTTCGATCAGGGCGCGGGTGCGGTGCATGATCTCGTGCCCGCGCATCGTGATCGAGGAAGCCAGGCGCGGATCGAAGAAGCGGCAGCCGGTGGTGCCCAGCACGCCGTAGAAGGCGTTCATGATGATCTTCAGCGATTGCGACAGCGGGCCGTTGCGCGCGCGCTTGGCCGCTTCGCGCCCTTCCCAGACCTCGCCCACGATCCCGGGCAGGCAGTGGCGCGTGCGCGAGAAGCGCCCGCCGCGAAAACCGGGCACGGTGGCGTCTTCGCTCTCCATCAGGCCGGACACCAGGCCCACCGGGTCGATCAGGAAGCTGCGGATGATCGACGGGTACAGGCTTTTGTAGTCCAGCACCACCACCGAGTCGTACAGGCCCGAGACCGAATCCATCACGAATCCGCCCGGGCTGTCGCCGGCCGCCACGTCGCCGATGTTCGGCGCCACGAAACCCTGGCGGTGCATCAGCGGCATGTAGCGGTGCTCGAAGGCGGCGACCGAGCCGCCGCTGCGGTCCACCGCCAGACCCGTCACGCTGGCGCGCTCCAGCAGGAAGCGCATCAAGTCGGTCTTTTCGAAGATGCGGGTAACCAGCTCGCAGTCCTTCAGGTTGTAGTACGCCAGCGCCGGTTTGTCCTCGAGGAACATGCGGTTGATCTCGTCCATGCGGCTGTAGGGATTGTCGATCGCCTTGCCTTCGCCGAGCAGGGTTTGCGACACCGATTCCAGGCTGAAGGACGGGAAGCTCCAGGTGGCCGAGCGCAGCGCCTCGATCCCGTCGATCACCAGGCGCCCCGGGATGCTGAAGAAGAAATGCTCGCGGCGCGAGTGCTCGCGCGCCTCGATCTCCATGCCGCCGCGGCCCAGCCTCAGCGGGCGCCCCAGCCGTTCGGCCGCCTTCACCAGCATGCGGAAGTCGAACTGGATCACGTTCCAGCCGATGATCGCGTCCGGGTCGTGGCGCTGCACCCATTCTTCGAGGCGCTCGAGCAGCTCCAGGCGGCTGGCGCAGTAGTCCAGCGCGAAGTCGCGCGGGGCGGCGCTGGGCGCGTTCTCGGCATTGGGCTCGCCCAGCATGTAGACCTGGCGCTGTCCGCAGCCTTCCAGTCCGATGCAATACAGCTCGCCGTGCTGGTTGGTCTCGATGTCGAGCGAGGCCAGGCGGAGCATCGGACGGTAGGCGCCGTCGGGTTTGAGCTGCGCGTCGAGAATGCGCTGCGGGTCGCGTGGATCGGGGGTGCCGTGCACCAGTACCGGCGCCGTGATGAAGCGCTCCATCAGGTAGCGCTCGGGCGGGCGGATGTCGGCTTCGTAGACGTCGATGCCGAATTCGCGCAGGCGCTTTTCCAGGCGCAGCAGCTGGCGGTACTGGCGGCAGTACAGGCCCGCGACCGGCCGGTGTTGAAAATCGCACAGCGACAGTTCGCGCAGTTCCCATCCGCGCTCGGAGCGCAGCACCTGTTCTGCGGCAGCGCGCTGATCGAGCGGGATGAAGGCCACCGAGGTTTGCGGCGGCAGGCAGACCTGGCGCGGGCCCTCGGGCGTGGCCAGCCAGAAGCTGACCGCGGTGCCGGCATCGAGGTCCTGCCAGTGCCGGGTCAGCAGGAAGCCCTGAAGCGGCGCGGCGCCCGCCTGGTCGGTGGTGTCCATCGCAGTGCCGGATCTAGGCGAGGCGCGCCAGTTCCGCTTCGCTGAAGCCCGCCTCGCGCCGCGCATCGAGGTTGAACGGACCCTTGAGCACCGGCGCCTTGTAGCGCACCGTCAGCTCGTCGTAGGTCGATACCGGCTCAAGGCCGCGCCCGGCGCACAGGTAGAGATACCAGCGGTTGCCGATCTCGACGTGCCCGACTTCGTCGCGCAGCAGCAGGTCGAGGATCGCGGCGGCGGCACGATCGCCCGCGTGGGCCAGCTTGGCGCGCAGCGGCGGGATGGCATCCAGCCCGCGCGCTTCCAGCGTGCGCGGCACCAGGGCCATGCGCGCCAGCACGTCGCCGCGGGTTTTCTCGACCATCTCCCACAGGCTGTCATGGGCGGCGAAGTCGCCATACGCGAAGCCCAGCGTCGCCAGGTGCGCCGACAGCATGGTGAAATGCATCGCTTCCTCGCTCGCCACGCGCAGCCAGTCGGTGTAGTACGCCTGCGGCAGGCCGGGGAAGCGCCACAGGGCGTCCAGCGCCAGGTTGACGGCGTTGAACTCGATATGGGTCAATGCATGCACCAGCATCGCGCGGCCTTCGATGGTGGCCATCGAGCGCTGGCCGACCAGGCGCGGCGGCACCAGTTCGGGCCGGGCCGGGCGTCCGGGGACGCCGTCGGGCGCGGCGAGGGGCGCTTCAGTGTCCACGGAGAAGTGACCGGCCACGTGGGCGGCCGCCATGGCCGCAACGCCGGCCGTCTTGGCAGCCGGGTCGGGTTCAAGCAGGAAGTGCAGAGCGCAAGCGCGAAGCTCCAGCGGTGGCGCCATGGTGAGGCCTTCAGGGGTAACAACGAAAGCGACAGTATACCGCAGCAGCCGGCGCGCCGAAATCGGGCGCCGCCGCAACACTCTACCCTTTGCGGATTGTGGCCGAGCAGGCAAGCTTGCTACTATCGATCGTTCCGGATTGCGTCCACCGTTCCCCAACCGCGAAGGAAACACGCCATGTTCTCCCGCACCGACCTGCATTCCCGCTTCGCCCTCGCCGCCTGCGCCCTGGCGGCCGAACTGGTTCACCTGGGCTGGGAATATACACACGGCGGGGTCGTGTCGCACCGCCTGTTGAACCAGCCGGACATGCCGGCGATCTCCAACTGGTGGGGACTGCTGGTGGTGCCGCTGCTGGTCTGGTTCCTGGTGGGCCGTATCCAGCGCCGTGGCGCCACGCTGGTGCAGGCCGGCAGCCGCGAACGTTTCCGCACGCTGGCGCAGGGCCGCTTCGCCGTCGCCCTGCTGTGGGGCGCGGCGCTCGCGCTGGCGTTTGCCCGGCACCACCCGTCCGTGGGCGCTTTGTTCTTCGGCGCCTTCGCGGCCGGCCTCGTGTGCCACGTCTATCGCTCGGAATACGTGCTCGGTTTCGCCCTGGGCCTGACCTTTTGCTTCGGCGCGGTGCTGCCGGTGCTGATCGCATCCGTCATCGCCGGCTGCTCCTTCCTGGTGCACCTGATGATCGGCGCGGCGCTGCGGCTGGGCCGCGGCAACCGGGCCCGCGGCGCCGGCTTGCCCTGAATCCGAAGCCGCGCTCCGTCGCGGCGGCAGGCAAGCCTTACGTCCCACGCATAATCGTGTATTAACGGGATTATTATCTCGACAAGGGTTGAAGCGCTGCCTACAATCCCCGAGGCTTTTCATAACAAAATTCACGTCCAATCGGGGAGAACCAGAATGACCAAACGCATGTTCGCCGCAACGATGGCCTCGTTGCTGCTCCTGACCGGCTGCGCGGCGCCGCCGCAACTGCCGGTCAGCCTGTCGAAGACCGCGCTGCAAAGCCAGGGCAACCGCATCGGGGTAGCGATGTCGGCGCCGGCCAGGGCCGATACCAACTTCCCGGGTGCAGCCTGCCTGTTGTGCCTGGCCGCGGCCTCGGTCGCGAATTCCTCGCTCACCGCGCATACCCAGACCCTGCCGCTCGACGACCTGCTGCGCCTGAAGGCCGACGTGGCCGAGACCTTGCGCAAGAAGGGCCAGGTCGTGACGGTGATCGACCAGCCGGTCAAGCTGGGCGACCTGCCGAAGCTCGACGCCGCCCCGAACAAGTCGCGCATCGATTTTTCCTCCTTGCGCAGCAAATACAGCATCGACAAGCTGCTGGTCATCGACATCGACGAACTGGGCATGACGCGCAGCTATGCGAGCTATATCCCGACCGGCGACCCGCAGGGCGTCGTGAACGGCGCCGGCTACCTGGTCAACCTGAGCGACAATTCGCTGGAATGGTATCTGCCGCTGCGCCAGGTAAAAAGCGCTGCCGGCAAATGGGACGAAGCCCCAAGCTTCCCCGGCCTGACCAATGCCTATTTCCAGGCGGTCGAAGGCACGCGCGACGCCGTGCTGCAGCCGCTGGCCGAATAAGGGCCGCGCGATGAAGGCGCCGCCTGTCCTCTCCAGCATTGCCTGCGCCGCCTTGATGCTGGCAGCGCAGGCCAGTGCATGCGCCGCGCCATGGGCGGTGCGTACGCCGCCTTCGGAGCAGGTCGTGTTCAAGGGCGTGGCCAGCATGGACGATGTGGGCAAGCCGGGGGCCATGCTCTACCCTGCCCCCGGTGCGGCCGGCCTGATTGCGGCCATCGTGACCCACGCAGTGATCGCCAGCTCGGTGCGCGACCACGAAAAGAGCGAGATCGAAAAGGCTGCGGACAAGGTCCTCGCGCCCTTCGAGTCCAGCCTCGCGACCTTCACCCAGCGCGACCTGCTGCTGGGCGCCGCGCCCCTCTCGCGCCATGGCGAGCCGCGCTGGCTGGCGGGCAGCGAGAAGGCCGAGGACTGGGTCGTGGCCAGCAAACCCGTCTTCTCGATGACCCAGGACCGCGCCGCCCTGATCCTGGAGAACGACGTCACCCTCACGCCCCCATCGGGCAAGCCGGTGTACGCCAACCGGGTGCGGGTCGTCTCGGCGGTGCAGCTGCGCGACGACCTTGCGGCTTACTGGGCCGAGGACGAAGCGAAGGCGCTGAAGACCGAAAGCATCCGTCTGCTGGCCGCCTCGGTCGATATCGCCCTGGACGATGCCGGCTCCCCGCGCGCAGCCGACGCCAGAGCCCAACGCACCGTGCGCTATCCGGAAGGCGGCAAGCAGGTGTTCGAACGCGCCGAAGTGATCAAGGAAGAATGCGACCGCCTGCTGCTGCGCAACCTGCGCGGCTGGCTGGTGTCGGTGCCCCGCGGCGGGTCCCCGGCATCCGGCTGCGCCATCGCTGCTCAATAAGCTGGCCGGCGCTGTGCCCACGCCCCGCCCCTATCGGGCCGGGGCGTTTTTTTTTTGCGCCCGCCGCGCGCCCTGAGCTTGCGGCGCCACTCCCATTTCCGTACCGTAAAACGACCGTTCAATAAACCGAAAATGGTACGGGCGCCTTGACATTGCACAACTCTGGTGTAATTTCAGGGCCTTTCCTGTAGGATAATGCCTTTGCTTGGTGACAGCCCAGCTCCTTCTGAAGAGCCAGTGGAAGCCCTTTCCACCTGCCGGCGCCGCCTGCCCTGCTGTCTTTATATTAGAAACAGAATGATGGAACCGGCCAGGTCCGGATTCCGTCCTTGGAGCTTATGGAGCGTTACCTGCAATCGCACGGTGCAGCCCTCAGCCGCACCGCATGCGCGTGCATGGCTGTTGTATTGATCGTGGCCGCCGCCGAAGGCCTGCGCTGGACGCGCGGTGCACGCGCGGCTGCTGCGCCGTCGCCGGCCCTGGCCACCGTGACGGGCCGCGCCGTCCTCTCCGAACTGTCCCGCTCGCTGGTGCCGATGCCGCGCGATACGCCCTCGGCCCATGCCAGCGCGCTGGCCACGCTGCCGGGCGACCGCATGGTGACCTTCTGGTGGGCCGGCAGCCGCGAGAGCGGGCCGGACGTCAAGGTCTATGCCTCGAAATGGGGTGGCGGCAGCTGGAGCGCGCCGTGGGAAGTGGCCAGCCGGGAAACGCTCGGCCACGCGCTCGGTTTCGGCGTGCGCCGGGTCGGCAATCCGGTCGCCTGGACCAGCCGCGACGGCAGGATCCATCTCTATGTGGTCGCCACCGGCCTGGGCGGATGGGCGGCCTCGCGCGTGGTCCACATGGTCTCCTCCACCCAGGGCGCCTCGTTCGAGGTGCGGCGCGTGTTGCCGATGTCGCCCCTGTTCAATACCAGCGTGCTGGTGCGCGGCTCGGCCGTCGGCCTGGCCGATGGCGGCTGGTGGCTGCCGGTGTATTTCGAGCTGGGGATCAAGTACCCGATGCTGATGTCCTTCGATGCCGAGGGCGAGCCGACCGGCCTGGGACGCATCGGCGCGCGCACCACCACGCTGCAGCCGACCATCGTGCCGGTGTCCGGCGGCGAAGTACGGGCCTGGATGCGCGACGCCAGCGACGAGCGCCGGGTGCAGCACGCCCTGAGCCGCGACGGCGGCGCCAGCTGGCAGGACATGCCGCCCCTCGAGCTGCACAACGAAGACACCTCGGTGGCGACCCTGCGCCTGGCCAACGGCGAATTCCTGATGCTGCACAACGACCAGGTCGCCGGCGGCTCGTCGCGCAGCACATTGCGCCTGTCGCTGTCGAAAGACGGCCACGCCTGGCGCAAGGTGGCCGACGTGGCCAGCGGCCGCGCCGGCGACGAGTTTTCCTATCCGACCATGCAACTGGTCGGCAACGAGCTGCACCTGACGTACACCCACCAGCGCCGGGCGATCGCCCATCACCGCTACCGGATCAGTATTGGAGAGACGATCTGATGGTCCTGCCTGAACTCGCATCGCAATTCGTGTACGCCCGCCTGGCCTGGGCGCTGGTGCTCGCCTGCCTGGTTGCCGGCGCCTGGCCGCCGGCCTGGCGTCCATCGCGCCGCGCGCTCGCGGCGATCGTCGGTGCATGCGGCATCCTGATGGCGCTGCCAGGGGAAGCCTCGCCCGCCTGGCATTTGGGACTGGCCTTCCAGTACCCCAGCGGCCTGCTGGTGGGGCTATGCGTCGTCAGGCTGCATGCGCGCTGGACGGATCGCCCCGCCGCCGCCCTGATGCCGCTGCCTGGCGCCTGCATCCTGGCGCTGGTCGGCACCCTGCTCTACCTCGACGCCGCCGGCCTGCTCTCGCGCGGCTATTACTACGCCGGCTTCGGCCCCGAGGCCGCTCCGGCCCTCGCGCTGCTGCTGGCCGGCGCCTGCGCCCTGGCCGTGGTGCGCGGCCGCGGGCGTGCGCAAGCCTGCGCCGTCCTCGGCGCCGTGCTGCTGTTTTCGCTGGCGCGCCTGCCGACCGGGAATCTGTGGGACGCCCTGCTCGATCCGCTGCTGTGGATCTGGGCCATGGCCTCGGTCGGCGCCGCCTCGCTCAAGACCCTGCGCCGGATCGGCGCCCCGCGGGGCCTGAGTTCCGCGGGCGCCGGCCGGCGCCCGGCAACCGCCGTCGCCGCGCAGGGCGGGCACTGAACCGTTTTTACCAATGAAGGAGTAGTTTGTGGCAAACAGGAAGTGGCTTACTCATCCGGCAATCGCCACCGGGATCGCGATCAACGTGTTCGTGCTGGCGCTGGCCGTCCTCTGGTCCGGCGACACGAAAGCGCTATGGCGCCTGCTGGGCGAAGACGGCATCGTCGAATGGATGCAGTTCCTCTGCTTTAGCGTCATCGCCGGCCTGCTCGGCTTTGCCTTCATGGAGCGGCTCAGGCAAGCGAAGCGCTCGACGCTCGAACTGCTGGCCCTTGGCGGCCTGTCCGCCCTGTGCGCACTCGCCGCGCTCGAAGAAATCAGCTGGTTCCAGCGCATCCTCGACGTGCAGTCGTCCGAATTTTTCGTGGCGAACAACCGCCAGGGCGAGACCAACCTGCACAACCTGGCGGTGGGCAGCGGCAGCCTGCACAAGAACGTGCTGCTCAAGCTGATCTTCATCGCCGGCATCACCCATAACCTGCTGCTGCCGCTGGCCGCGCGCTTCAAGCCGGGCATACAGCGCTGGGTCGAATCGCTCGGCCTGTACCTGCCGCCGCTGTCGGCCTCGATCGTCTACCTGGTGCTGGTGGCGCTGTCGCACCTGCTGATCGAGCATCCGCGCAAGGGCGAGCTGGGCGAGATGTTCGGCGCGGTGCACTACCTGGCCACCGTCTTCGGCGCCTATTTCGCTGGCGTGGCCTACACCCGGACTCCGATCTTCGAGAACGCGCGCGATACGCGCCGCATGTCGGTCCTGTTCGCGATGTCGATGATCTTCTTGCTGCTGGTGAGCTGGCTGCTGAGCGCCGGCGCCGGCGTTGGCGCCGCTGCCGGCGCATGACCCCTTGATTACCTGAGAAGACCGCATGAACCCGACTGCTTCCGGCGCCGTTGGCGCTGCACCCGCCTCCTTGCTCGCACGCCTGACACGGCGCGCCGGGCCTTACGCCAGCCTGGTCCAGATGACCATCCTCGGATTGCTGCTGCTGTCGCTGTCGCGCGCCGCGCTGGTGGCCTGGCAGTGGCCGCGGGTCGAGGCCACGGGCGTGGCCGGCGCGGTCTTTGTCCAGGGCATACGCGCCGACCTCATCTTGCTGGGGTACTGGCTGGTGCTGCCGCTGGTGCTGGCGCCGCTCTTTGCCCTACCGCGCTTCGCCCGCTTCTGGCGCCGCTTCACGGTGGCATGGGCCGCGCTCGCCCTGGTGGTCATCGTCTTCCTCGAGGTGGCCTCGCCCCAGTTCATCATGCAGTATGACGTGCGGCCCAACCGCCTGTTCGTCGAATACCTCAGCCGGCCGCAGGAAGTGCTGGCCACGCTGTGGCATGGCTTCCGCATCGTGCTGCTGGCCGGCCTGGCGGCCACGATCGCGCTGGGCGTGGCAATCTACCGCCTGCTGGCGGCGGGTTCGCGGGGGACGTCGAGCTGGCCTGCCAGGAAGCTCCTCTTGAGCTGGCCATTTCTGGTGCTGCTGGTGGCCATGCAGGTGCGCTCGACGACCGCGCACCGCCCGGCCAATCCCGCGCTGTTCGCGATTACCCAGGACGCGCTGGTCAACTCGCTCGTGATCAATTCGCCATGGTCGGTGCTCGATGCGGTCGCGTCGCTGCGCAAGGAAGCGCGTTCTTCCGAAATCTATGGGAAGTTCCCGCGCGAGCAGACGTTCGCCGAGGTGAAAGCCGCGCCCTGGCTTGCCGGCTACCAGTTCACCGAGCCCGGGCTGCCGACGCTGCACCAGCAGCAGGCGGCGATTACCCGCACACGCCCGCTGAACCTGGTGATCGTGCTGGAAGAAAGCCTGGGCGCGACCTTCGTGGAGTCGCTCGGCGGCCTGCCGGTGACGCCGGAACTGGAAAAGCTCAAGCACGAAGGCTGGTGGTTCGAGCAGCTGTACGCCACCGGCACCCGTTCGGTGCGCGGCATCGAGGCCGTGGTGGCGGGTTACGCGCCGACGCCGGCGCGCAGCGTGGTCAAGCTCTCGCTGGCGCAGCGGAACTTCTATACGCTGGCGGAGGGTTTGGGGCGCCAGGGCTACCACACCGAATTCGTCTATGGCGGCGAAGCGCACTTCGACAACATGCGCAGCTTCTTCACCGGGAACGGCTTCCAGAACATCGTCGACCGCGACCAGATGCAGCCGAAGTTCGAGGGCAGCTGGGGCGCGTCCGACGAAGACCTGTTCGACAAATCGCTCGAGCGCCTCAAGCACCTGCATGCCCAGGGCAAGCCTTTCTTCAGCCTGATCTTTTCCTCGTCCAACCACGAGCCTTTCCAGTTCCCCGACGGGAAAATCGCGCTGCACGACCCTGCCAAGCAGACCGTCAACAATGCGGTGAAGTATGCGGACTACGCGCTCGGCAAGTTCATTCGCGAAGCCAAGCGGCAGGACTACTGGAAGGACACGGTTTTCCTGATCGTGGCCGACCACGACAACCGCGTGTACGGCAACAGCCTGGTGCCGATCAAGAAGTTCCACATTCCCGGCCTGATCCTGGGCGCGGACATCCAGCCGGAGCGCATCAAGACCATCGCCAGCCAGATCGACCTGGCCCCGACCTTGCTATCGCTGCTGGGCGTCTCGAGCGAGCACCCGATGATCGGGCGCGACCTGGCGCGCGAGCGCACTGCGCCCGGCCGCGCGCTGATCCAGTTCGAGAATTATTTCGCCTGGCTCGACGACAGCGGCGCCACCGTCCTGCGTCCGGGCCAGCCGCCGCTGCGCGGCAGCTACGATGCGGCGAGCGGACAATTCGGCGTGCTGCCCGGCGCGCCCGATGGCGCGCACGTAAAAAAAGCGATGGCCCATGTGATGGCGCCATCGCTGATGTACCGCGAGCAGCTCTACCGCCTTGCCAGGTAGGGTGGGCGGATCTTCCGCCCGCGCGTTCAAACCACGGTCGCCTACCCGGAAATGCAGATAGGCCCACGTGCGTTGAACGCGCGGTCGGCGAAGCCGACCACCCTACGAAAGCTTAGAAGCCGTAGTTCGCCCGCATGTAGATGTAGCGTCCCGAACGGCCGAACGGCGCGTAGTTGGCGAACGGCGTATTACCCGTGGTGTTCAGCGCCGGCGGCTGGGTTTCCGGATACTGGTCGAACACGTTGTCCGCGCCGATGGCCAGGCTCAGTTTCGGCGTGACCGCGAAGCGCCCTTCCAGGTCGACCACGGTCCTGGCGCCCATCCAGAAGTCCAGCGCCGCGGTGGTGCCAGGCGAGAGCACCTTGCCGTAGCGGGTGGCGCGGAAGGTCGCGCCCCACTGGCCCAGTTTCCAATTGATGCTGGTGCTGATCTTGCTCGAGGGCTGGCCTTTTTCCAGCGACAGCACGTTCAGGCGGTCGAACAGCACCGGCGCCGGCGCCGGCAGCGAGGACAGCTGCGCCGTCACCGGGGTCTTGGTGACCTTGGTGTCGGTGAAGTTGCCGGCCACCGTGAAATCGAGCTTGCCCGCGCCACCCAGCGACATCGGCCAGCTCACCACCACGTCCACGCCCTTGGTCGTGGTATCCACGCCATTGATGAAGAAGCGCCCGCCGCCCACGCCGATGAAGCCTTGCGAGGCGATGTAGTTGCGAACGTTCGCCTGGGTCAGGTTCTCGGACAGGATGATGCGGTCTTCGATGTCGATGCGGTAGGCGTCGACCGTGATGGAAAACGGATCGAAGCGCATCACCGCGCCGAGCGAGGCGTTCACCGATTTTTCCGCTTCGAGCGGCTTGGCGCCGAGGGCCACGGCCACCGGATCGCTCGGCTTGAAGGTGGTGATCTCGAACGGGACGCCGTTGATGAAGTTGGTCGAGGTGGCGGTGAAGTTCTGCTGCTGCGGCGACGGTGCGCGGAAGCCGTTCTGCACGGCGCCGCGCAGGGCGAAGGCTTTGCTGAAGTCATAGCGCGCCGAGAACTTGCCGGCCAGGCTGTTGCCGAAATCGGAATAGCGCTCGCCGCGCACGGCGACCGATGCCAGCAGCTCCGGCGTCACGTTCGCTTCCAGGTCGACGAAGGCGCCGATGGCGTTGCGGTGGGCGTCGACTTCGTTCGCCGGACGGAAGCCCGGGAACACCTGGGCGCCCGGTGCGGCCGGGGTGCCATTCGGGAGCACCACGCCGCCGTAGCGGTAGGAGTCCGGTTCGCCCGCGAACAGCTGGTAGCCTTCGCGGCGCGCTTCCATCCCGACCGCCACGTTCAGCGGCGAGGTGAAGGCCCCCACCGGCACGCTGCGCACGCCGGTCAGGTTGGCCACCAGCTGGTCGTAGGAATAGCCGCCCGCATAGAACTCGGTCTTGCTGGTCGGGCCGATCGACCGGTTCAGCGTGTTCTGGATGTCATACGTCATCTTGTTCTTGCCGTAGCCAAGCGAGGCATCCATGTCCCAGTCGCCCAGGGTCCAGGTGAGCCCGCCGGTGGCCGAGTAGTCGGTCACGGTCGGCGCGATGATCGGCAGGAAGCCGTCCGGATAGATCGACAGGATGTTGCGCGCGTCCTGGGCTGGACGGAAGAAGCCGCCCGAACGGGCCTGGCGGTCCTGGTAGCTCGCCCAGCCATAGGCCTTGACGCCGCCGCCCAGGTTCATGCCGGCGTTGGCGAACAGGGTCGCCTGTTGCATCTCCGGATCGCCGTACCACGCGTTGAAGCGGTTGATGCTGTTCTCGCGCGGGTCGAACGCGCCGTTCACCAGCGGGTATTGCTGGCGCATGTCGTAGCCGCTGCGCTCCGTGCGCTTCTGGTCGCGGTATTCGGCGGCGATGGTGACATAGCCGTCTTCGCCCAGGGCCAGGCCTTTCCACAGGCTGACCGTGGCGGTCTCGCCGTCGCTGCGCTTGCGCGACTGCGGCGCGGTCCAGGTGCCGCCGGCCGGCGGCGCGCTGTTCCGCAGGTCGTATTCGGTTTCGCGCTGGCCATAGGTGACGGCCGCTTCGCCGCCGCTGCGGTTGGTGCGCAGGCGCAGGTTGACCACGCCGGAGATCGCGTCCGAGCCGTATTGGGCGGCGGCGCCGTCGCGCAGCACCTCGACGCTTTGCACGATGGCGGTCGGGATGGTGTTCATGTCCACCGCCGCCGAACCGCGGCCGATCGAGCCGTTGACGTTGACCAGCGAGGAAGCATGGCGGCGCTTGGAGTTCACCAGCACCAGGGTCTGGTCCGGCGCCATGCCGCGCAGGGTCGCGGGACGGATGGTGTCGGTGCCGTCGGTAATGGCCGGCTTCGGGAAATTCAGCGACGGCAGCGCCATCGACAGCGCCTGGTTCATTTCGGTGCTGCCGACGTTCTTGAGGGTGTCGGCCGAGATGATGTCGACCGGGGCCGCGGTGTCGAGCGCCGTGCGGTTGGCCACGCGGGTGCCGGTGACCACCACGGTGGCGGCGGGAGTGGCGGCGGGGTCGGTCGCCATGGCGTCCTGCGCGTGGGAGACGCCGGAGAACAGCGAAGCAATGGCAAGGGCAAGGACCGTCTTTTGCGTTACGTGTTTCTGCATCTTGGATTTCCTCTTGTTGTTGAAGCGCGCCGGACTGGGGTAGAACGCAACGGGCGCCATCTGATACTGCTGGGCAAGGGCAAAGATGTCAATTCGCAAAAGTTCTCATGGGTATATTTACAACAATCCGCGAACGTCAGGCCCATGTAAGGCTTCGTCGGCGCGGCCTGCTACACTTTTCGCTTCACGACTACGCCGACCAGCCATGATCGATTCCCTCTTCCCCGGCTTCCAATCCTTCCGGGTCACGACCGATAACGACGTGACCATCGCCGGCGCTATCGGCGGCGCCGGCCCGCCGCTCCTGCTGCTGCACGGGCACCCGCAGACCCACGCGATCTGGCACAAGGTGGCGCCGATGCTGGCCGGGCAGTTCACCGTGGTCGCCTGCGACCTGCGCGGCTATGGCGATTCGTCGAAGCCCGCGGGCAGCCCGGACCACGCAAATTACAGCAAGCGCGCCATGGCCGCCGACATGCTGGCCGTGATGCGCTTCCACGGCTTCGCGCATTTCAGGGTGATGGCGCACGACCGCGGCGCGCGGGTGGCGCACCGGCTGATGGCTGACCATCCCGATGCGGTCGAACGCGCGGTGCTGCTCGACATCGCGCCCACGCTGGCCATGTACGAGCAAACCACCGACGCGTTCGCGCGCGCCTACTGGCACTGGTTCTTCCTGATCCAGCCGGCGCCCTTGCCGGAGCGGCTGATCGAGGCCGATCCCGACGCCTATATCCGCGACGTGATGGGCCGGCGCAGCGCGGGCCTGGCGCCATTCGATCCACGTGCGCTGGACGAATACCGCCGCTGCCTGGCCCTGCCCGGCACCGCGCACGGCATCTGCGAGGATTACCGCGCCAGCGCGGGCATCGACCTGGAACACGACCGGCTCGATCGCGAGGCGGGCCTGCGGCTCGCGTTACCGCTGCTGGTGCTGTGGGGCGAACAGGGCGTGGTGCAACGCTGCTTCGACCCGCTGCTCGAGTGGCGCAAACTGGCCGGCCAGGCCGAAGGCGAGGCGCTGCCTTGCGGGCACTACATCCCGGAAGAAGCGCCAGGTGCGCTTCTGGCGCGCGCGCTGCCCTTCCTGCTGGGCGTGTGAGAAACCGGGGATTTTCTCTCTGCATCGCGGAAGGCAAGGTTCAGACCGTCGTGATTCCTTACGGCTTCAAGGGCATGGCCGCTATCCGCAGCAAATAAGCCGGAAGCGGGGCGCCTGGATGCAAACAAGATTTGCACAAACTGCCCCCCGTGCACATGAAATTTGCACAAATGGCAAGATAAGCGAATGTCCTTCCAGACCGGCACGCCTCCTGCGCAATCGCTCCCGATCTGATACCGTAGCAGGGGCGCCGGCGTCGGACGCGGCAAAGCCCCTTGCCGGCGGTGAAGCTACCTCTTCAACTTATTTTGGCTACTGAAATGACCCCTTCGACAGACACTGATACCGGTCTTCCCCTCGACATGATCATCTTCGGCGGCATGGGCGACCTGGCGATGAGGAAGCTGCTTCCTGCGCTCTACATGGCCCACATGCACGGCAACCTGCCGGCCTCGACCCGCATCATCTCGACCGGACGCCAGGACTTCGACCGCGCCGCCTACCTGGCCCAGGTCGAGGAGCAGTCGCGCTCCTTCATCGCCGGCGCCAATTTCAACGACAAGACCTGGGACAGTTTCCTGCAGCTGCTCGAATACGTCCGCCTCGACGTGCAGGCCGCGCCCGATTTCAGCGCCCTGGCCCAGGCGGCGCATCCGGGCGCCCAGCGCGTGTTTTACCTGGCTACCGCGCCGGCCCTGTTCACGACCATCTGCGACAAGCTGGCCGAGGCCGGCCTGGTCGACGGCAACGCCCGCGTGGTACTGGAAAAACCCCTCGGGCGCGACCTCGAATCGGCGGTGGAGATCAACGAAGCGGTCGGCAAGCATTTCGCCGAATCGCAGATCTACCGCATCGACCATTACCTGGGCAAGGAAACGGTGCAGAACCTGATGGTGCTGCGCTTCGGCAATTCGATCCTGGAACCGCTGTGGCGCGCGCCGAACATCTCGAGCGTGCAGATCACGGTGGCCGAGGAAGTGGGCGTGGGCAGCCGCGCCGGCTTCTACGATAGCACCGGCGCCATGCGCGACATGGTGCAGAACCACTTGCTGCAACTGCTGTGCATCGTCGCCATGGAACCGCCGACCTCGCTCTCACCGGACGCCGTGCGCGACGAAAAACTGAAAGTGCTGCGCTCGCTGCGCCGCTTCGGCCTGGCCGATATCGCGCGTGACACGGTGCGCGGGCAATATGGCCACGGCGTGAGCGGCAACCAGGAAGTGGCCGGCTACCACGAAGAGCGCAATGTTCCAGCGGACAGCAAGACCGAGACTTTTGTTGCCGTGCGCGCCCACGTCGATACCTGGCGCTGGTCGAAGGTGCCCTTCTACCTGCGCACCGGAAAGCGCATGCAGCGCCGCTCTTCGAAGATCGTGATCGAGTTCGCCAATCCGCCCTTCCCGCTGTTCCCGGACATGCCGGGCGGCGTCGCCAACCGCCTCGTCATCGAGCTGCAGCCGGAAGAAGCGATCAAGCTGCAGATCATGGCCAAGCAGCCCGGCAGCGGCATGCAGATGCAGCAGGTGGCCCTGAACCTCGACCTGCAGTCGGCCTTCCAGCAGCGCCGCGCCGAAGCCTACGAGCGCCTCCTGATCGACGTCGTGCGCGGGCGCCTGACCCATTTCATGCGCCGCGACGAGCTGGAAGCGGCATGGGCCTGGGCCGATCCGATCATCGAAGGCTGGAACACGCTGGGCGAGAAGCCGCATGCCTATCCGGCCGGCTCCTGGGGCCCGGCCGAGTCCTTCGCCCTGCTGGCGCGCGACGGCTTTGCCTGGGTCGAATAAGCCTTCGCCGTTTACTCCCGAAGCCCTCGTCCGCGAGGGTTTTTTGATTTCAGCGCGGGACGCGCCGGCCGCTGGCGGAAAATCCACAGGTAGAGCGCCGCGTTAATGAACAGCACCCCGGCCGCCAGCCCGAACTGCAGGCCGCGCGTGAGCTCGCCCGGATAGATCAGCGGCAGCAAATAGTGTTCGACGAAGCCGCCGCTGTAGCCGGCCACGCCGGCGCGCGCCCGCAGCCACAACTCCGCATGGGTCAGCGGGCAGATCCCGCCGATCACCTCGATCCCGACGCCCCAGGCGGCCGCCACCAGGTGCACCGGGAGCAGCCGGCGCCGGCGCGCCACCAGCAGCGCCCCGAACACGACGAACAGGATGAAGCCCAGGTGCAGGAGCAGTACGGCATCCGCCAGCAAACGATAGGCCACGATGGTCGCTCCCTCCGGTAATACGTCAGATCCCAGTGTAGCGCGACGCAAGCGCCGCGGCGCCAACTCCCGGTAGAATGTTGGCCTGTTTCCTTCGTTCGCCCCTCACCAGAAAGCGCGATGAGCCCTACCGACCTTCCCTTCCGTGCCACGACACTCGAGGCCTGCACCTGGCTGGCCGAACAAACCGGCTCGGCCTGGACCCTGGCGCGCCTGCTCGAGCACGAGATCACGCCCCATGTCTGGCTCGACTATGACGCCGCCCATCCGGAACTGTTCGGCGAGGCCAACGGCGGCTACCTGGCGCCGATCTTCTTCGCCGACGATATCGCCCGCCTTGCCGCCGGCAGCATGGACGTCCTGATCACGACGACCAAGGACGCCTACAAGATCGTCGCGCGCCTGCCCGCGCCCGGCTTCACGCGCCGGCTCGACGAGCTGCGTTTCCAGAAGAAGGACCTGGAGCGGTTGGCGGGCAAGCTCAAACATGCGGCCCAGCCGGCGCCGCCGGCCGCGAAGGAATCGCAACTCGGCATCGGCAAGGCGGAGGTGCTGGAAGCTTTTGGCGCCATCGTCCGGCTCGATCTTGGCAAGGCGCTGGACGAGGCGATCGGGATCTTCGGCGACGACGGCGCCCGCGTCAAAGCCAGCGCAAAGAAGTCGAAGCGCAACGCGGTGTGGAACCCGGTCACCCTGGCGCTTGGCTTGCACGACGTCTACCGCGTCCCGCTCGGGCCTTTGAGGCGCGCCTTCAAGACCCACCACTTCCTGCTCGACTGGGACGCCAACTGGGAACGTTCGCTCCAGCTGCTCGGCAAGTGAGTTTGTACGCTCAGCGGGCCAGCAGGCGCCGCAACTGGGCCGCCTGGTAGGCGCCGAAGGTCGCGCTGAACAGGCAGCGGATCAGCGGATCGTCGACCACGTCGGCTTCGGCCAGTTCCGCCTCGGTGTCGGGATCGAACAGGGCGTCGTTGATGCGCAGGTACATCGAGGTCAGCGACTCGCCGTTCTCCAGTGCCGCGTACAGCTTGGCGGCCGGGAGCTCGGTGGTCCAGCCCAGCGGACCGGCGTCCTCGCCGGCGAGGACGGCGCCCTGCGCGTCCAGCCGGTAGCGAAAACGCGTCACCTCGCCCGCGCTGCCATACAAGGACAGCTGCCAGATCCGCGGCGCGTCGAAATAGTCCGACGATGCCTCGACATCGCCGTATTTTTCCGGGATGCCCTCGCGGCAGTACTCCAGCACGCGCGCGTGCCCGGCTTCGCTCAGGGCCGGGAAATGACGCGCGATCTCCGCGGTTGGCGGCGGGGCGGCATGGCCTTCATACACGTAGTCGACATCCTGCTCGCCCACCGGCAGCACCCAGGGCAAGGGCGCGGCCGGCTGCAGCGAGGTGGCGTCCAGGCGAACCGAGACCGAAGGATTCAGGCGCACCACCCGGGCGTTCGGCAAGGCGGCGCCGACCTCGCGCGCGAACTGCGCATAGCTGATCGGGAAGAAAGCGCGGTTGTACCAGGACCACGGCTCCTGCAGGAACTGGCAGGAGCTGGGCACGATGTAGCGCGGCGCGAGCGCCCCCAGCTGCCGGATCCATTCCTCGGGCAGCGTGGGCGGCGCGGCTGCGGCGCGCGAAGGCGCCAGCACCTCGATCTCGCGCATGGCTTGGTACGGCCAGAGCACCATGTCCCACGGCCCTTCCCGCACCAGTTTTGCCAGCGTATCCTCGTCGATCCAGGAATCGACCACGTTGAGCACATTCATCCCGGCCGCCATCACCTGGAACATCGAGTCCACGTCGGCATCCATGGCTTCGCGCGGGACCACCTCGAAGGGCCCGACGTGCTCCGGCACGTTCAGGGTCAGCGAGTTCACATTGGTAAAGCCGAGCAGGCGCACCATCTCGAACAGCTCGTCGAAGATGCAGTAGATGAACAGCGGCGTGCTGCGGTCGAGCAGGTCGAGGCTCTCGAGCGAGCAGTGGTCGTCGTGGAAATGCGAGATGAACACGGCGTCGAAGCGCTCGGCGCGGATGGCGTCGCGGTCGAAGCGCACGTCCGGAAAGGCGTAGCAGTTGTGGCTGAAGGGGTTCTCGAAGATGGTATCGAAGGCGATGCGCACGCCTTCGCATTCGAACACGTAACCCGCATGCAGGATTCTCGAAATCACCAGTCCTTCACTCGCCATGATCGCCTCCGTTTCAAGCGTGCATTCTACAACGCCGGGGCGCGGCGCCGACATGGCCTGGCGTTGTGCGCTACCATGTCGGGTTGGCCTGGCGCCCCGGCCGCCATCTTTCATCCATAGGTAACAAACGTGTTCGCTGTCCTTTCCCTCGACATGGGGGCCGCCATGAAGACCCTCGTGCTCACGCTCGACCTGGTCGGCACCTTCGTCTTCGCCCTCAGCGGCGCCATGGCCGCCTCGCGCCGCCGGCTCGACATCTTCGGCGTGCTGGTGCTCTCGTTCGTCGCGGCGACCTCGGGCGGCATCGTGCGCGACCTCCTGATCGGCGCCACGCCGCCCGCCGCCATCAGCGACTGGCGCTACCTGGTGATCTCGACCCTGGCGGGCCCGGTGATCTTCTTCTGGTATCCGGTGATCGGGCGGCTGCGTAACCCGGTGCTGATCTTCGACGGCGCCGGCCTGGCGCTGTTCTGCGTCGCCGGCGCCCAGAAGGCGCTGGTGTTCGGGCTGGAGCCCGTGATGGCGGCGCTGCTCGGCATGTTGACCGGGATCGGCGGGGGCGTGGCCCGCGATGTGCTGCTGTCGAACGTGCCGGCCGTATTCCGCTCCGATATCTATGCGGTGGCAGCCCTGGCCGGCGCCTCGGTGGTGGTGGTCGGCGACGCGCTGCAGCTGCCCACCACCGCGACCGCCTGCGCCGGCGCCGCCCTGTGCTTTGGTCTGCGCCTGGCCGCCATCCGCTATGGCTGGCATTTGCCGACAGCGCGCGCACCGGAGAGCGAAGCCGAAACCGACCGCATCGACCAGGGGCGCTGAGTTCCAAGGGCAGCATCTGCGCTTGTTGGCGGCAAACCGTCCAGCTGCACTGGCGCATTGACGGTCAAGGACCTCGGCCCAAGGACGACGGCATGTTTGATCTCGGTGAACACGGCCGCAATACTCCCCACCTAGACTGGACCGGTTGCCAACCGCCAAAGGGGATCACGATGGCCAGGCTGCAGAAAATCGCCATACTCGGCGGCGGCGCCGGTTCGCTGGCCGCCGCCCATTACCTGACATCACAGCCCGGCTGGGGCGAGCGCTACGAGATCACCGTCTACCAGCAAGGCTGGCGCCTCGGCGGCAAGGGCGCCAGCGGGCGCAACGCGCAGCTGGGCCAGCGCATCGAGGAACACGGCCTGCACATCTGGTTCGGCTTCTATGCCAATGCCTTCGCGATGATCCGCGAGGTCTACACGGAACTGGCTCGGCCTGCCGGCACGCCGCTGGCAAGCTGGGACCAGGCCTTCCGCCCCCACGATTACCTGGCGCTGGCCGAAGCGGTCGGCGACGAGTGGCGCCCCTGGCACCTGGTGCTGCCGCGCAGGCCGGGCGAGCCCGGCGCCGGCAGCGATCCGGTGACGCCCTGGCAGATGACGCTGGAAGCCTTGCAGTGGCTGCGGCGCTGGCAGAGCGAGCTGCGGGCCGGCTTCGCGCCCGACGCCGGCTTCGACGCCCTGCTGGCCCAGGCACAGGCGCTGCCGCAAGACGCGCAGCTTCATACCGACGCCGATCGCGCGCGCCTGCTGCAGGCGCTGCAGCGCATCGAAGGCGCGGTGCGGGAGTCGGCGCCCGCCAAGCTGGCCGACGACGACAAAACGCGGCGCACGCTCATCGGCATCCATATCGGCATCACGCTCCTGCGCGGCATGCTGGCCGACGGCGTATTCACCCGCGGCTTCGACGCCATCAACCACCATGACCTGCGCGCCTGGCTGCTGCGCCACGGGGGCGACCCCGAGCTGTGCGTGAACTCCGCGCCGGTCGCGTCGATGTATTCCCAATTGTTCGCATTCGTGGATGGCGACCCGGCCCGTCCCGACATCGAGGCCGGCACCGCGCTGCGCTGGATGATGCGCATGTCGTTTGCCTACCGCGGCAGCGTGTTCTACCGGATGCAGGCCGGGATGGGCGACGCCGTGTTCGCGCCGATGTACGAGGTGCTGCGCCGGCGCGGCGTGCGCTTCGAGTTCTTCCATCGGGTGGAAGAGATCCTGCCCCAGGATGGCGCGATCGGCGCGGTGCGCCTGTCGCGGCAGGTGGCGCTCAGCTCCAGCGACTACCAGCCGCTGGTGACGGTGAAAGGCCTGCCCTGCTGGCCGAGCGCGCCGGACTACGGCCAGATCGACCCGGCGCAAGCGGCCCTGCTGCGCGAGCATGCGGTCGACCTGGAATCGTACTGGAGCGACTGGCCCGAGCGCTACCGCCAGGCCTTCGGCGCCGGGCTGGCGCAGCGCACCCTGCTGCGCGGGGTCGATTTCGACCAGGTCGTGCTCGGCCTGTCGGTGGCCTCCCTGCCCCTGGTGGCGCCGGCCGTGCTGGCCGCCAGCCCGCCGCTGCAGGCCACGGCCGCCGCCCTGCGCACCGTGGTCACCCAGGCCTGCCAGGTCTGGCTAACCCACGAGACCCGCGACCTGGGCTGGACCTTTGCACCGAATGGCGACGAGCCCATCGTCACCAATTTCAGCCTGCCCTACGACACCTGGGCCGCCATGAGCCAGGTGCTGCCGGGCGAAGACTGGCCGTCCGCCAGTGCGCCGCGCAGCGTCCAGTACTTCTGCGGCGCGATGGCCTTGGGCGCGATGCCGCCGCAGGGCGATACCGGCTATCCGGCGCGGGCCGCGGCGCAAGCCAGGGCAAACGCGCTGGAACTGCTGCGCGAGCGGATAGGCGCGCTGTGGAGCGCGGCCGGCGCCGGCTTTCCCTGGCACTGGCTGGTCGATCCGCTGGACGCCGAGGGCATGGGGCGCTTCGACCGCCAGTACTGGCGCGCGAATGTCGACCCGTCCGAGCGCTACGTGCTGTCGGTGACCGGCAGCAGCGCGCACCGGCTCGTTACCACCGGATCCGGCCTGTCCAACCTGTTCCTGGCCGGCGACTGGCTGCGCACGGGCCTCGATTCGGGCTGCGTCGAGGCGGCCGTCATGGGCGGCATGCAGGCCTCGCGCGCGATCAGCGGCCATCCGGCGGCGATTCCGGGCGACAGCGATTTTCCGCAGCGCGCGCGCTAGCGGGCCTGGTCGCCGAACTCGGCCTTCGCGGCCAGCACGCGGTTCAGGGAGGCTTCCGGATCGAGGCCGGCCATCATCAGGTTGATGATCTCTTGCTTGTCTTGCGCCGTGATTTTCTCGCAGGCGGCGCGGTGCGAGCAGTAATAGGCATACCAGGACACGTCCGCCGGACGTTCCTTGCGCGGCTTGAGCCGGGCCGGGACGGCGGCCCGCGCCGCGCCCGCATATGAGTCCAGCTGCGCGTCCGCAACCGACCAGTCGAAGCCTGCCGCCGCGCGCTTGTCCGCTTCCCAGTCGCCCTGGTAGCCGGGCCCGGGTCGCATGGTCGACTTGTTCACCGCGAGGCAGGCCAGGTTGGGATAGCCATTGGCCTGGCAGAATGCCTCGACGAACAGCAGCTTCATGCCGATGCCGACCGGCACCGCGCGGTCGAGCACCGCATCCTTCGGGTGTAGCTGGCGCGCCGCCGCCAGCAGGTCGCCATAGGTGATCGGCATGCCGCGCAGGGATCGTGCGCAGTGCACGAGCGCTTCATAAACCCGTGCGCCGACTTCGATGTCGTTGTGCGTGAACTGGTGCTTTGCCTCGGTGCTGCCTGCCATCCCCACTCCCTGCCATTGGCGACAACGCTGCAGGTGCAAGCCTTGTCGAACGATTTACGAACCACGCCCGGCGGACGTGAAATGCCACCGCGGCCATGATGATCAAAGAGCGCGATTTTACATCAGCGCTTGATGCCGATCGAACAGGTCAACACGACGCTCATCATGTACGCCGAACTGAACCGCGCATCCATCACGACCCTGTTCGAGAACCACGTCCGGCGACTGTTCCAGCCGGAGGTGGCCGACGAGCTCCTGGTGGTGGCGCGGCGCATCGCCGCCAGCCTGCAGTACGGCTATTTTGGCCGCGCCGAAGCAATCTGACCCGCGGACGGGTAGACCGGACTAAGCCGCCGCCCGCGGCTTGTGTCCATTCGCGAAATCGCGCAAGACCTCGCGCGCCGCATTATGCCCCGGCGCACCGGTGACGCCGCCCCCCGGATGGGTACCCGACCCACAGGTATACAGCCCCGCCACCGGCCCGCGGTAATCCGCATGCCCCAGCATCGGCCGGGCCGCGAACAGCTGGTCCAGCCCCAGCGCGCCATGGAAGATGTCGCCCCCGATCAGGCCGAAGGTGCGCTCCAGGTCCAGCGGGCTCATGATCTGCCGGCCGAGCACCGACTGCCTGAAGTTGGGGGCGTAGCGGGTGACGGTGTCGATCATCAGGTCGGCGACCTCGTCGCGGTGGGCGTCCCAGCTGGCCCCGCCGGGCAACTGGGGCGCCACGTGCTGGCAGAACAGGCTGGCCACGTGCTGGCCGGGCGGCGCCAGGGTCGCATCGAGCGTGGAGGGAATCACCACTTCGACGATCGGTTCGCGCGACCAGCCCAGGCTGCGGGCATCGTGATAGGCGCGCTCCATGTACTGCAGGCTGGGTGCGATGATGATGCCGCTGCCGTGGTGCTCGGCCTGCTCCCTGCCGGGCAGGCAGGAAAAGCTGGGCAGCTCGGACAGCGCCACGTTCATGCGGAAGGTCCCGGAGCCGCAGCGCCAGGCCTGCATGCGCCGCAGGAAATCGATCGGGAGCGCAGCCGGGTCGACCAGCCTGGTATAAAGCAGGCGCGGATTCAGGTTCGACACGACCACGCGCGCATCGAGCCGCTCGCCTTTGGTCGTGACCACCCCGGTGGCGCGGCCCTTCTCCAGCAAGACTTCCTCGACCCCGCACCCGGTGCGGATCTCCACCCCGCGCGCCCGGGCCGCCTTCGCCATGGCCTGGGTGATCGCGCCCATGCCGCCGATGGCGTGGCCCCAGGCGCCCTTCTTGCCGTTCACCTCGCCGAACACGTGATGCAGCAGCACATAGGCCGATCCGGGCGTATAGGGGCTGGCGTAGTTGCCGACCACGCTGTCGAAGCCGTACACCGCCTTGATCGGGTCGCTCTCGAACCAGCCATCGAGGTAGTCGCCGGCGGACTTGGTGAAGAGGTCGAGCAGCTCGCGCTGGGTGGACAGCGACAGCTTGCGCATCCGGTTGCCGAGCTTGCCGGCCTTGATCAGCTCCGGCAGCGCCGCGAGCCAGCTGCCGTTCACCAGGTTCGGCGGCGTCTGCAGCACCAGGTCGCGCAACAGGTCCGCTGCCGTGTCCAGGTGCGCCTGGTAGGCGTCCAGCCGGCCGGCGTCGCGTTGCGAGAAGCGGGCCACCTCGCGCGCGGTTTTGCCGGCGCCGATCTTCAGGTAATGCTGGTCGTCGAGCGGGAGGAAATTCGAGAGCGGGCGCTCGACGATGCGCAGGCCGTGAGCCGCCAGGCCCATGTCCTGGATCACCTTGGGATTGAGCAGCGAGACGGTATACGCCGCCACCGAGTTGCGAAAGCCCGGATGGAATTCCTCGGTGACCGCGGCGCCGCCGACCACGTCGCGCTGCTCCAGCACCGTGACCTTCAAGCCGGCTCCCGCCAGGTAAAAGGCGCATACCAGGCCGTTATGGCCGCCACCTACGATAATCGCATCGCGCATCGGCTTCCTCCAGAGTAGACACAGCCATTGTGTGCCAGGCTGAAGAAAAAAGCACCTGCCAAGTTGGCGAGGTTTGGCCTGGCCGCGGATTCACTCCAGGGCGCGGTTGCGCGACTCCACGTCCACGCACAGGATCGCGACGGCGGCGAGCGCCAGGCAGCCGGCCAGCATGCCCAGGGCCAGCGTGAACCGGGTGGCCATCACCGGCGCGATGATGGTCGGCGCCAGCAGGCCGCCGAAGCGCGCTACGGCTCCCGCCAGCCCCATGCCGCTGGCCCGCAGGTCGGTCGGATAGACTTCGGGGGTGAAGGCATACAGCGCGCCCCAGGTGCCCAGCAGCGCAAAGCTCATCAGGAGGGTCGATCCCACCACCACGGCGGTCGCGCTGCCGAAACTGTAGAACAGGCAGCCGGCCGCGCTGAGCAGCAGGAAACCGACCAGGGTCGGCTTGCGTCCCCAGCGCTCCACGCCATAGGCCGCCAGCGCGAAGCCGGGCAGCTGGACCAGGGCCAGCACGATCAGGAATTCCTGGCCGCGCAGGAAGCCGAAGCCTTCCGCGCTCAACTTTACCGGCAGGTAGACGAACACGCCGTAATAGGCAATCGAGATCAGCGCCCAGGCCGCCAGCAGGGCCAGGCTGCGGCGGCGCAGCGTGCGTGAAAACAGCGCGGACATGGCCTGCTTCGCGGGGGGATCCGGGATCAATGCCGGAATCGATACCGTGCTTCCATTGGCGTCGGCGACACGCTGCAGCACCGCGCGCGCCTCTTCCTGCTTGCCGCTGCGATTGAGGTACATGGGCGACTCGGGCACGTACAGGCGCAGCACGACGCCGACCAGGGCTGGCAGGCCGGTGACGAAAAAGATGACGCGCCAGGCATCGATACCCGATCCGGCGGCGAGCAGGGCCAGGATCGCCAGCAGGATGGTGCCCACCGCCCAGAAGGATTCGAGCAGCACCAGCCAGCGCCCGCGCCGGTCGCTGGGCAGGAATTCCGCCATCATCGTGTAGTCCACCGGAAGGGTGCCGCCCACGCCGATCCCGGTCGCGAAGCGCAGCGCCAGCAGCCAGGTGAAATCCTGGGCGAAGGCCGAGGCGACCCCGCAGCAGGCATCGAGCACCACGGCCGCCAGCAAGACCGGCCGGCGCCCGATCCGGTCCGCCAGGCGGCCGAAGACAAAGGCGCCGGCCAGCATGCCGATGAAGAAGAAGGTGCCGCTCTGGAGCGCCTGCGGCATTGCGAGGCCGAAGGTCCTGGCAATCGACGGCGCAGTGAAACCGATCGACAGCACCTGCATGGCGTCGGCCATCCAGACCAGGCCGAAGATCATGAACAGGCGGTACTGGAACTTGCCGACGCCGGCGGCCTGGATGCCCTGCTCTACTGTGACCGGTGATGTCGACAACGTGTTTTCCCCTTGGCACCTATGTTCTGCAAGCTAGTGTGCAGGAAGCGTAGGCCGAGAACAGTGCAATGGGAAATAGAACCTCGACGAAAGTCGGCCGTCCACGCAGTGTTGGCAGGGGACCGGCCACAATGTATCCTGTGGCAACATCCTGCAGCCCCACTAAAAAGAAAGAATCACATGAAACAATTGCTTTCCACTTGCGTCCTCGGCTTGAGCCTCACGCTGGCCATGGCCGGTTGCGACCGCGCCAAGGCGCCGCAGCAGGCCGCAACCGCCCCGGCGGCGGCATTCCAGAAAATCGATACCGTCACCGGCACCGGCAAGGAAGCGGTCGCGGGCGCCACGGCCGTCGTCAACTATACCGGCTGGCTCTACGACCCGAGCGCCGCGTCGAAGCACGGCGCCCAGTTCGATTCCTCGATCGGGCGCGAGCCTTTCAGCTTCGAACTCGGCGCAGGCCGGGTCATCAAGGGGTGGGACGATGGCGTGCAGGGCATGAAGGTCGGCGGCAAGCGCACCCTGATCGTGCCGGCCGAGATGGGGTACGGCGACGGCGGCGCGGGCCCGATTCCGCCGGGCGCGACCCTGATCTTCGACGTCGAGCTGCTCGACGTTCGCTGACCAGGGCGGCTGCGCGGCTCAGCCGGCCGCGTCCAGGAAGAAGATCGCGTAGGCCCTGGCCGGCGTCTCGACCGTCGGCTTTTCCACCTGCAGCTGGGCGCAGTCTTCCGCCACCAGGCTGCGCCAGTTGCGGATGCCGGCGTTCGAGAACAGCGGGTTGGCCTTGGCGTTCAGGCTGATGTCCAGGGCCAGCCTGGCATTGCGCGGCCCTGCCTTGTCATAGCTGACGCCCTTGAGCTCGATACCGAAGGCGGCCAGCCATGGCTCCCAGGCGCCCGATTCCTTGCCGAGCACGATACGCTCGAGCATGTCCTGGAGCGAGACGCCCTTCTTGGTCACGCCGCGCAGGAACTCCAGCGATGGCGCAAAGCGCGCATCGGTGCCGTGCTTGCCGGCGCCGCGGTCGGCAATCGCCTTGAGTTCCTTCGAGAAGGTCGCATCGCGCTCGGTGTAATCGCGCACGCGGTTGTAGAAATCGCCATCGAGGAAGGGATTGTCGGGGCGGCCGCCAGGGGCGCCCTCTGGTTTGCCGGCTGATGGCTGTTTTTTAGTTGTCATGGTGTTCAAACGTCGATGTAAGGGCGGAGTGTAGCACTGCCGGCCGGGCGGCGAGCAGTGCCGGGCGGCTAGTCCTGGCCGGCTCCAGGCGCAGCCTTGGCGCGCGCCTTGTGCAGCTTCTTGTAGCTGTCGATCAGGCGGTGGTGGCGGTCGAGGCCTTCGAGTTTCATGCTGGTCGGGCGCAAGCCGAAGAAGCGCACGCTGCCGTCCACCGAACCCAGGGCGGCATCCATCCGGGCGTCGCCATACATCCGGCGGAAATTGACGACGTAATCATCCAGCTCCAGCTCGTCGTCGAGCGTCACCTCCAGCATCACGTTCAAAGCCTGGTAGAACAGCCTGCGCTCGACCGTATTGTCGTTGTACTGCAGGAAGGCGCCCACCAGCTCATGCGCTTCCTCGAACTGCTGCAGGGCCAGGTGAATCAGCAGTTTCAATTCGAGCACCGTGAGCTGGCCCCAGTCCGTGTTCTCGTCGAATTCGATGCCGATCAGGGTCGCGATGTCGGAATACTCGTCCAGTTCATTGTTGTCCAGGCGCTCGAGCAGCGCCTCCAACGCGGCGTCATCGAGGCGATGCAGGTTCAGCACATCTTCGCGGAACAGCAGCGACTTGTTGGTGTTATCCCAGACCAGGTCTTCGACCGGATACACCTCGGAATAACCCGGCACCAGAATGCGGCAGGCCACTGCGCCGAGCTGGTCGTACACCGCGGTATAGACCTCCTTGCCCATCTCTTCGAGAATCCCGAGCAGGGTCGCGGCTTCCTCGGCATTGGCATTGCTGCCCTGCGCGGTGAAATCCCATTCGACGAAATCGGTATCCGCCCTGGCGCTGAAGAAGCGCCACGACACCACGCCGCTCGAATCGATGAAATGCTCGACGAAGTTATTCGGCTCCGTCACCGCATGGCTGGTAAAGGTCGGCTGCGGCAAGTCGTTCAGGCCTTCGAAGCTGCGGCCCTGCAGCAATTCGGTCAGGCTGCGCTCCAGCGCCACCTCGAAACTCGGGTGCGCCCCAAAGGAAGCGAAGACGCCACCCGTTTTCGGGTTCATCAGGGTGACGCACATGACTGGATAGGTGCCGCCCAGCGAGGCGTCCTTGACCAGCACCGGAAAACCCTGCTCCTCCAGGGCCTGGATCCCGGCCACGATGCCGGGGTATTTCGCCAGCACCGCCGGGGGCACATCCGGCAAGGCCATTTCGCTCTCGATGATTTCGCGCTTGACCGCCCGCTCGAAAATCTCGGACAGGCATTGCACCTGGGCTTCGGCCAGCGTATTGCCGGCGCTCATGCCATTGCTGGCATACAGGTTTTCCACAAGGTTGGACGGGAAGTACACGGTCTCGCCATCGGATTGCCGCACGAAAGGCAGCGCGACGATACCGCGCTCGGTATTGCCGGAATTGGTATCGACCAGGTGCGAGCCACGCAGCTCGCCGTCAGGATCGTAGATACCGAGACTGTATTCGTCGAGGATGCCGCTCGGGAGCGCATCTTTCTTGCCGGGCTTGAACCAGCGCTCGTTCGGATAATGGACGAAGTCCGCATTGGCGATGTCTTCGCCCCAGAAGGCGCCGGCATAGAAGTGGTTGTTGTTCAGGCGCTCGATATATTCGCCCAGGGCCGAGGCCAGTGCGCTTTCCTTGCTCGCGCCCTTGCCGTTGGTGAAGCACATCGGCGAATGCGCGTCGCGGATATGCAGCGACCACACGTTCGGGACGATATTGCGCCAGGACGCGATCTCGATCTTGATCCCTAAATCGGCGAGCTTGCCCGACATATTGGCAATGGTTTGCTCCAGCGGCAGGTCCTTGCCGACAATATAGGTACTCGCATTCGCATCCGGCTGCAGGGTCAGCAGCGCCTGCGCGTCGGCATCGAGGTTCGCGACTTCTTCGATCACGAACTCCGGCCCGGCCTGCACCACTTTCTTCACCGTGCAGCGGTCGATCGAGCGCAGGATGCCCTGGCGGTCCTTGTCCGAGATATCGGCCGGCAGCTCGACCTGGATCTTGAAGATTTGCTGGTAGCGGTTCTCCGGGTCGACGATATTGTTCTGCGACAGGCGGATGTTTTCGGTCGGAATATTGCGGGTATCGCAGTAGAGCTTGACGAAATAGGCCGCGCACAAGGCCGACGAGGCCAGGAAATAGTCGAACGGACCAGGCGCCGAGCCGTCGCCCTTGTAGCGGATGGGCTGGTCGGCGATGACCGTGAAGTCGTCGAACTTGGCTTCAAGGCGAAGCTTGTCGAGGAAGTTGACTTTAATTTCCATAAAAAATCCTGAATTCAAAAATATAAAGCCCTGCGAGGACAGTAATGCTGTTCAGTTAAACGTAGGGTGGCCGGGTTTCCCGGCCGCGCGTAAGCTCCGATGCGATCTGCCACAGCGCATCGGTGATGTGAACGCGCGGCCGGCGAAGCCGGCCACCCTACATTTTTATGCTAACTGAACGGCATTACTGCGAGGACAGGGCTCTATGGTCAATCAACATGCTGAATGTGCTGCGGTTCACCCGGCGCAAGATTTGGCCCAGAGGCGGGATTTTATACTGATTCGCGGTCCAGGGCCGTGCCGATCCGGAAGAACGCACGGCGACCGCTGATCGGTGCATGGTGCCTGCCGGCGATTTATTTAGTGATCATCGAGCAGCATGCGCACGCCGTCGACCGTACAAAAGGGCAAGTCCCACCGGCAGCATCGCGATGAGCGACGGTTCCGGCACCGCCGGCACCGGGTTGAGCAGAACGGAGCCGTAGCAGAACACACCGGCCCGATCACACGAGTGGGACAGGTGTCGTGCGGATTGCGTTGAATGCCCGAGGTCTGGCGACCCGGCCGAACAACCGTAGCCCGATGCCGGGACCATCAAGTGCTTTTGTCCCGATCCTGCGCTACAAGCGCGCGCAAATGTCGACGTTCGCTTTCACGAAGTCGTCCCACGAGATCCGCTCGGCCAGGTGCGCGACATAGTAGTCCTGCACCCGGCATACCAACGGCCGCTGCTCGTAGATCCTGCAGCTGCGCGCGTCCTCGTCGAAGTTCCGACAGGTTCCGTCTCCCCGGTCCAGCCATGCCGTCTCGGGGCTACGGTCGACCAGACGGCAGCATTTGCCGCAGCCGTTGCACGGGAAAGGCGTCAGCGCAGGCCCGCTCATCAGGCGCCGGCAACCTGTCGCAAGTTGCCCAGTACCCGCTCGATCCGGCGGCTGTTCTCCTGCTCCGCATCGCTGAAGCCGGCCCGCAGAAGCGCGACCTGTTCGTTGACGTTGTCGAAGAACGCGCTGCTCTCCTTCGCGACGATCGCCGCCATCGAATTCTCGAAGCCTTCCGCCAAGTCCTGCGCGAAGTCTTCCATCTGCTGGACGGCGCGTTCCCGGGCGCGTTGCTGTTCCTCGTGCAGCTTGTGCAGGCGCTCAGCTTCCGGATCTCCCTTGAACAGCGTGTACAGGCCTTCGCCGATCGACGCCGCAAGACCGACATAGGGGATCCACTTGCCGACGATCGCCGTGCCCCACTTTTCCATGGTCTTGATGCCGATTCCTTTCATCAGGCTGGGCATGGTCTTCTTGATGACCTTCAGTCCGCTGACGATGTGTTCCGGCTTGGCCAGGCCGCCGAGCTGCTGGACGGTTTCCTTGATGGGAAGCGACTGCCCCGCGGGGCCGGGCATGGACGGCATGTCCTCATCGTCCTGCGCGCCGGCATCCCCGAATTCCGGCACCGCACCGGGCGCGTCCGGCTGCCCTATATGCGGCAGGCTGACCTGGAACTCGTCGATCTCCGCCTGCACCAGGGATACCACCGCCTGCAGTTCGCTCTCCAGGCTGTGGCTGACCTGCTCGCCGGCCTTGCGCAGCAGCTGTTCGAGCTGGCCCTGGCACTCCTGCGGCGAGGTGCGCAGATACACCTTGCTCATCTCGTGGACATGGCTGCGCTGGCGCGCCAGCACGCGCGCCATGTCGCGCGAAAACCGCGACCTTTCGGCGTTGATGCGCTGGAGCAGCCGGTCGTATTTCTTCACTGCGGCGCTCTCCGACCGCGACTCGAAGGTGTCGGCGACCGTCTCCAGGAACCCCTGCAGCTCGCCCTTCAGTCGGCCATAGATCTGATTCGTGCCGATGCTCTGCAAGAAGCCCTTGAGCTGCTGCTCGAAGGCCGGGAACTCGCTCAACTCGACCATCAAGGCTTGGCCCTTGACGGCGCCCTGCAGGGCGCGGCGCGCATTGACTTTCGAGATCGGGATTTCCTTGAGCACGTCGGTCAGCCCGCGCGCCGCGGCCATCGCCTGGAGGCGGGCGCGCACCTGGTCCTTGAGATGCACGAAGGTATCCGGGCTCACCGGCTTTTTCTCGTTGAAGACAAGGTAGATCTGCTTGCGCGCCGCGACCATGTCGAGCAGCACTTCCAGGGTCTTCTCTTCTTCGACGGTGCCGAGCGGATCCACCACGAAGATGACGGCGTCCGCCTTGAGCATCTGGGCCTGGGTAACCTGCTCGTGCTCGATGGGCGCGTCCACGCCCGGCGTATCGAGGATGCTGTAGCTGCCCCACTGGTAGGCCGTGACCGTATCCGTCTTCGGGACGTCATCGACGGCCGCGGCCTCGCGGCCGATCAAGGCGTTGATCAGGGTACTCTTGCCGGCGTTGTAGACACCGTAGACCATGACGACCGCATCGGCCTTGCCCTTCTTGTCCTCGAACATCGCCTCGACCGGCGCGAACTGCAGGGCCAGGTCGGGATGGCCGGCGACGATGGCGCGGGTCCGCTGGTAGGCGTCCAGCAGCTGCGTGGGATTGGTACTCATAATGCTTCCTGTTTGTCTTCGATGATGCGCAGCAGCGCCTGCAAGTCGGTGTCGAACTTCCGGATGGTGCCGGCCAGCGGGTCGAGCAGGTCGTCCACTTCCTGCTCCACCGAGCGCCACAGGGCGCCGGCGGCGCCGCGGATCTGGATGTCGAGCGCTTCCTGGGCCTGGCGCACGGCCTGCAGGCGAATCTCCTGCAGGTTGTCGCCGACGGTGACTTCGATTTCACTGTAGCTGGTCGACGCGCTGTTGCCGGTGGCCCCGCCCAGCGCCCCGCCGACGCTCGCCCCGATGCCCGCGCCGGGAGGGCCGCCGAGCAGGAAGCCCACCGTGCCCAGCAGGAGGCTGCCGAACAGGCTGTTACGGCCCCGGGTGCCCGACTGGACGCGCGGGATTTTTTCTGTGACCTTCTGCACTTCGAAGTCCGGCAGGCGCACCAGCTCGCTGGCCTGGTAAGTGTCCTCAATCGCCGTGGCAAAGCCGGACATCATGTCTTCGAAAACGTCGCCGAGATGGACTGTCACGGTCTCCTGCATCTGTGCGTTCAGGGCCTTCTGGAATGCCGCCAGCTGCGCGGTCAGGCCGGCGCCGTGGCGGTCGGCCTCGAGCCGCTCGAAATACTGGTCGACGAAGTCCTGCAGTTCCGCCTGCGCAGCGTGGACGACCGTGTTCAGGGTCTTGTCTGTCCGCATTTTCGCGTCCTGCAAGGGCTGGCGGAAACCGGCGATCAGCGTTTCGTAAGGACCGAGATCGGCATGGCAGGCTTGCAGGAAATGGTAGAGATTCGCAACCGGCGTGCGCTCCTTGATCTCCAGGCCTTCCGAATGCGCGATCCGATGCAGGGTCGCAAACAGTTCTCCCATACCGCTTTCGGCAAGCCTTGCCTCGTCGCCGGCGTGGAGCTGCGCATAGCGGGCCGAGACCGGCACGATGTCGACCCTTGCGACGAGCGCGGCGCCGCACGCCGTTTCCAGTGCCTCGCGCACGTAGGCAACCTGCCGCCCGCAACGCGCGACATCCTTCATCACCACGGTCTGCACCAGGGTCTCTCCGTCCGGGGCCGGTTCTTCCTCGACGTCGTCGCTGCCGGTCAGCAGCAGTACGATCTTCTTGTTCTGCCCGACCAGGCGCTCGATCTCCGACATGTCGCTTTCGCGGCCCGGGGAGTCGGACTTCATGGTGTACAGGATCAGGTCGGCGTGGTCCACGTAGCGCAGCGCCAGCTCACCGTTTTCGCGGTTCATCGAATGCAGTCACGGCGAGTCGACCCAGGTCAGGCCCGGCAGCCGGAAGCCCTGGATCGAGCTGGTCGCTTCGACGGCGCCGACGCGGAACTCGCACCGGTCCTCTGCCTCGCCCTTCTCATCGCCTCCCCGTACCGTCGTCTGGTCGCGGGAAAAATAGGCGGGTGCGTCCTTGGGGGCGACCTGGCGCTTGATCTCCGGCGTCGGATCCGTGTGACCCCACGCTATATAGTTTCCAAGCGAACTCTTGCCCGACTTGACCTTGCCGTTGACGAAGACCAGCAGCGAGTCCCCGAAGTCCTTCTGGAAGCCGACGCCCTTCTCACGGTCGAGCACCCTGGTTTTCCATTCGCCCTTCGTGGAATCCATGAGGTCGATGAAGGCGCTGAGCTGGCCATGTGCCGGATGGGTTTTCTTGAGCTGCTTGCGCGCCCGCGCCAGCTGCTTGTCGATATCGGACAGGAAGTCCTTGCGCAAGTCTTCGAAGGCGGTTTCCTGCCCTTTTGCCCAGTCCAGGGTATTGCTGAACTTGTTCTTCAGTTCCTGGAACGATGCCAGGAGCTCCGTACGACGGATAGGGTTGCTCATCGATCTTCTTTCTTCATGCGGACGGCGTGGCGCCGGCCTTCAGCGCCAGCAACTGCTGCTCGATCCCGTCCCATGCCTTGAGCTCGTCGTCCAGCGCCGCGATCTGCGCGGACTGGCGATACTGCTTGCGGCTCCCCTGCAGGCGCACATCGTAGGCACGGGTATAGAAATCGAGGTTGCCCGCGATGCGCGTGATGGCGGCATCCCTCGGCGGGAACGCCTCGCGCAGGACATGCTTGATTTCCTCCGCGCGCAGCGGATCGGCCGGCGGCAGGGTATAGCCGTTGGCGCCGAGGCTTGCGATGAAGGATGGCGAGCCGGTCTGCGCAAGGTCGGCCACGCCATCGAGCGCCGCCGACAGGCCTTCGCCCAGGCGCGCGCCGCCTTCGGCGAACAGGACGCAGGCGTTGGTACGCTTCTGTTCGCGCTCCTGCTCGCGCTGTTTCAATGCCGCCGCCTCGCGGCGGCGGCGTTCCTCGCCGACGTCGACGCTGCTGGAATTGCTGCTCGACGAATCATCGTCGCTGACTGCTTTCACGATCGCTGCGCCGAGGCCGAAGACTGCAGCGCCAATTAACCAGGGTAATGCCATGGGTATCCTTAAATCTTCTTGAACGCAGCGGCGCTGGCGTCGAGGTGGCGGCGAAGCTGCGCGACCTGCTCGTTGAAGGCGGCGAAATCCGCCGTGACTGTATCCTGTAGGGCCTGCCGGGCTTCCTGCGCACTGCGGCGGCCCTGCCCGACTTGCGCCAGCAGGGCGTCGATCTGGAGGGCCCGTTTACGGGCACGTACCGCGCGCACGTCCCCGGCCAGCCGGCGCAGGTGGGAAGCCAGTGCGTCGATGCCGCTGGCCGCTGCCAGCACGGCCTGGCCCTTGCGGACGCCGTCCTGGTAACGCTTGCCGGAAACGCGGAAGATGCGCGGCGCGAAACCGAGCGCCTGTTCGCATTGCTGCGCGATGCGCTGCTCGATCAGGTCGATCTTTTCCGCCGCTTCCTTGTCGATCTTGCTGAGGACCACCACGATGTTGCTGGACGCATGTTCGTCGAGCGTGTCCCGCAGCGCCTCCAGCCAGCTGAGCTCGACGGCTTCGAGTTCGCCCTGCGGCTGGTGCACGAACAGCACGATGTCGCCTTCGCGGGCGCCGCGTTGCGCATGCTCGTCGTCCTCGCCCGTCGCATCGAGTCCGGGCGTATCGAGGAACACGCACTCGCCGCCCTCATACCGCGCGTTCAGCACGGTTTCGCGCACGTCATTTGTCTTGAAAAATTCTTCTTCGACATGCTCGCTCAGCATGTTCATCAAAAAACTTTTGCCGGCGTTCATCAAGCCGTAAGCGACGACGATGGGTTTCGCCGGCCGCTGCTCCGACGCCAGAGCGCCGACTTTCATTTGAGTGTCCTGGTATCTCATCCAAACCGCGCTTTCAGTCATGCCATATAGGGGAATGCCACGTGCAGGCGCATGTCCATGCAAAATTCCAAAAAATATCTTAGCAACAGCAATCGTTCTATTTTATCGAACAGAATTTCATTATGGAAACTTATTTGCCGAACAGGCGACGTAAATAGTGAAATTACCCATCGCGGGTAAGCGCTGCACGTGAATATCGTCACAGACCCGGCGACAAGTGTTGTCGCAAGGTTCTTGCACTTGTGTCGAAGCGCTTGAATTGATGATAATGGGCAAGTCCGCTCATCCTCTTCTATCTCATGGCCAGTCTTTCTCCGCAGCTCCTTCCCCCTCTCCGTACCGACGCCGGACGCTACCGCGAGCTCGACGTGCTCGAACGCTTGCGCGACCACCTTCCCGACGGCTTCGAGGTCTTCCACAACATCGCGCTCCATACCTTGCGCGGCGGGCGGGATTGCTACGGCGAGATCGACGTCGCGGTGCTGTCTCCGGAAGGGTGCCTGCTGCTGATGGAGGTGAAGGCCGGATCTGTCGTGCTGCGCAACGGCGAGATCTTCAAGCTCTACGGGGACGGCGAATGCGACGTTGCGCGCCAGGGTCGCCTGCAGCGCGTGGCGATGCAGAACCGGCTCAAGGAGGCGGGCCTGGAGACGACCGTGATGAGCTGCCTCGTGCTGCCCGACTACGAACTCGGCGACAGCCAGCTGATATCGATTCCGCGCGACCGGATCATCGACGCAGCCCGTTTCGGCAACATGGTGTCGACGGTTCGAGAGTGGTTTGCGGCCACCGGCAGCACGGTCGACCGCACGGACTTGCGCAGGCTGCTGCTCAACCAGTTCCAGGTCACGCCCAACCTCGAGGTCATGCGCGACCAGCTGCTCGGCAGCGTGCGGCGCCTCTCCGATGGCCTTGCAACCTGGGTGCCGCGCACCGGATCGCCGACCGGCATCTTCCGGATCCAGGCCACCGCCGGCTCCGGCAAGACCCAGCTCGCGCTGCAACTGCTCGAGACGGCCGCCGCCGAGCGCCTGAACGCGTGCTACGTCTGCTACAACCGCAGCCTGGCCGACCACGTGCGCACTCTGGTCTCGCCGAAGGTCGAGGTGGTCAACTTCCATGAGCTGTGCGTCGAGCACTACCGGCGCAGCCAGGGCGATCCCGATTTTTCGCCGGACGCGTTCGAACGCATGGCCGGGCACTACGTTTCCGCCAGCGCCGGCTTCGCGCAGAGCCTGGACCTGCTGATCATCGACGAGGCCCAGGATTTCGACGCGGGCTGGGTGGAAAGCCTGTGCAGCCGCATCCGGCCCGACGGCAGGCTGTATGTGCTGGAAGACGAAGCCCAGCGCCTGTACCGGCGCGACGGTTTCGGGCTGGGCGACGCGGTCACGATCCAGTGCAGCGACAACTTCCGCAGCCCGCAGGTGATCTGCGACCTGATCAACGCGCTGGCCCTGGTGCGCCCGCCGATCCGCGCCCTGAATCCCTACCGCGGCGAGCTCCCCGGCATCCGGACCTACTCTTCCGACCAGGAACTGCTGGCCCGGACCGAGGACGCGGTCGGCGCCTTGCTGGCACGGGGCTTCGCCCTGGCCGACATCGCCGTCGTCTGCGGCCGCGGCCGCGACAAGTCGGCACTGCTGAACCGGGTCGGCATCGGCCCCCATCTCACCCGCCGTTTCACCGGCGAATACGACGCCAGTGGCGAGCCGCGCTGGAGCAAGGGCGAGCTGCTGGTCGAATCAGTCTACCGCTTCAAGGGCCAGAGCGCACCGGCGGTGGTAATTGCCGAGATGGATTTTGCGGAGCTCGACGAGGTAGCGCGGCGCCGCCTGTTCGTCGCGCTGACCCGGGCGCAAATGGCCGTCGAACTGGTGCTGTCGGACAGGGCCGAGCGCTGCCTGGCCACCCTGCTTGCCTAGGCCGCACACCGGTTAGCTGCTCACCGGCATGTCCTGTGCGATCGAGAAGGCGCGGAAGGATTTCATCGGCCTTCCTGACATGCTCGGGTCATGTGCAGCGACCCGGGCATGCCGCTTCAGGAAACAGCAGCATCGACGTCCGTTGGTTGTTCCAGGCTGTCGACGAGGACCCCGAACATCTCCTGGCCATGGGCGCGGATCGTGCCTTCGCGATGGAGAACGATGGTGCCAGCCGATACGACGGCTTGTCCTTGTGGGTCGCTATATCGTCGAACAATTGCTGGACGTTCTTGCCACTCCATTTATAGGGGCGCTGGTAATCCGGGATCTTCGGATTCGTTCTTCATCGGCTCACCTGCCTCGTTGTCGGAAGCTCGCTCAGGCGAGCGCGGCTTTCGCGTCCAGGACCGTAAGCAGGGCGCTGTCGACATCGAACCCCTCCATCAGCAGGCTGACCATCTCTTCCCTGTCGTCTTCACTGAAATCCTTATAGGCGTCGCGGTGCGCGCGGAAATGCGCAAACAGCAGTTCCCGCGCCTCGGCCTCCCTGCGGCGCTGGAGCGGCGTGGCAACCTTGATCGAGCGGGTCACGTAGGCATCCAGGACCGGTTGCGCCGCCGACCAGTCGAAAGCGGCGACTTCACGCATCTGCTGCAACCAGTTCCCCGAAAAGCCACCGCCCGGCTCCCCCTTACCCTTGTTGACAGCAAGACAGGCCAGGTTCGGATAGCCGCTCTCATTGCAGAATGCCTCGACGAACAAGAGCTTCATGCCGATACCGATCGGTACCGCGCGCTTGACCTCCTCATCCTCGGGGAACATCGTGCGGGCCTGGTCGAGCAGGTCACCATAGAAAATCGATTTTCCCGGATGGGTCGCGGCGTAGCGCACGAGCACTGCGTAGAGCCTGGTGCCGACGTTGATGTCGTTGATGGTAAAGGGGCGCGGCAGAATGGTTTTGGAGGCAGTCGTCATGGTGT
Source organism: Telluria sp. ZT3P39 (assembly GCF_059685935.1). Classification (NCBI taxonomy): domain Bacteria; kingdom Pseudomonadati; phylum Pseudomonadota; class Betaproteobacteria; order Burkholderiales; family Oxalobacteraceae; genus Telluria; species Telluria sp. ZT3P39. Next base: position 27,319 of record NZ_JCASIH010000023.1, on the reverse strand, counting down.
CGTTGGGCTCGCTCGTCGTGAATAGTGGCAAATGCTACGGGGCGGAGCGACAAACAATGTCGGGTTCAATCGCCTGTGCCACTGTAAGGTTTCATCAAGGAAACTAACTATACCAAAAGATTGCTCCAAAAATAAGAGCAATCGAGCAATTGAGGTACGCTGATTTTTCTGGACACTCCTGTTTGGGGATGCAACCGGTGATCTGGCCGGTTGCATGGATCGGTTACGATTACACCATAGCCTCGTTTAGGGCGGTCAGACCTGAGGCCAGTCGCTCTTGCAGTTCGCCCCCCACACGCTTGAATCCAAGCAGACGCGCCGCGCAACGCACCAGTTCCGCGTCCTCCCCGCCTGCGTTGTCAGCGCGCGCCAGACGCAATGCTGCACACACCTCCAACATGGAGATGCTGGCCGCCTTCAGCGTTGCACCGCTCTCGTTGGAGCGGTCTCTTACCGGCGTGTCGTCCACTTGGGCCTGCGTGAACCAGAACGCGCCTTCGTTGAGAAGTGCGCTGCCGCGGGCCTCTGTCGCTGCGAGTGCAGCTTTCGTCACACCGAGAATCCTGCTCCCTGCTTTCTCCTTGCCGAAGCAGCTTGCAAGCCGTCGCGCGATCTCATCAACATGGATCGGTCCTTCTTCCTGGACGATTCGTGCCGTCACGTCTGCGAGGAAATGGACCGGAGTGTCAAGCAACTCCTGTGCTTCCATGGGGATGTAGGAACGCTTGTAATGCGGCATCTGCCGCGGCGCTACTTCAGGCACATCGAGTATCAGCGGCAGCTCGTCCGTTGCCGGCGCGGCAGGCGCCTGCGTGTTCGCTCCTTCAAGAGAAATGGCCTGTTCCGCCAGGCGGTGCGCGTCCACCAGCGCCACTTTCAGCCGCTCGATCTCCAGCTTGCGGTTGTAGAACCAGTCGGTACTCCAGATACGATAGAAACGCCACCCGAGGTGTTCGAGTACGTCCTGACGCAGGCGGTCCCGCTCGCGTGCCCATAAGGCACTGTGATAAGTCGCACCGTCGCATTCAACTGCGAGCACGTAGGTTCCAGGCCGGTCCGGGTGACGAATCCCCAGGTCGATTCGAAATCCGGCGGTGCCGACCTGCGGGTCGGCCATGTAACCCAGGCCGCGGACCACGCTGGCGACATCTTCCTCGAAAGGCGACTCCGCGATGCCCCCCGAGGAACTGACACCACTGAGGCTCGCACCACTTGCGAACTCGAGGTAGTGCTTGAGAATGCGAACTCCTTCGCGTGCGCTACGGGCAGGATCGATATCACCAGGGTGGAAGGAAGCAAACACTTCACATTTCAACCTGGCACGGGTAAACAAGACGTTCAGCCTCCGCTCGCCACCTTCGCTGTTTACCGGTCCGAACGACATGCTGGCCAGCTTCCCACCTGCGACAGTGGGGCCGTAGCACACGCTCACGAAAATAACGTCGCGCTCGTCGCCTTGCACGTTCTCGATATTCTTGACAAAGACGCCTTCGGCATTCCCTTCGCGGAGAAACTCGTTCAGGACAGGGTCGGTGCGCCGGCGCAGTTCCAGCAATTCGGTGATGAGGTTTTTTTGGGCGGACGAGAATGTGACGATGCCGGCTGATACATTCGGATGCAAGCGGGCGTGTTCGGCTATGCGCGTGACAATCGCCTCTCCTTCGATCCGGTTGTCACGCTTTCCGCCCTTGTCGTAAACACCCGGCACACGCGTGAACGTCAGCCCGAAGTTCGCATTCCTCTGCAGCGGCGACGGCGGCAAGATCAATTCGTCATTGTAGAATTCGTGATTGGACACCTGGATCAGCGATGGGTCGCGGGAACGGTAGTGCCATTGCAGCATGCGCGAGTTCAGGCCGCGGGCCTCGCACAGACTCAGGATGCTCTCCATATCGCCGGCCTTCGCGGCATCTCCCAATAGCGTCTCTTCGCCATCTTCATCGGCGAGGTCCTCTCCATCGTCGCTGAGCAAGCGCGCAAAGAAGGATGATGGCGGCAACTGCTTCTGGTCTCCCACCACCACGATCTGCTCCGCGCGGGCGATTGCGCCAAGCGCGTCTTCGGGCCGGACCTGTGATGCTTCGTCAATGATCAGCAAATCAAATGCCAGTGCTCCCGGCGGAACGAATTGCGCGACGGAAATGGGGCTCATCAGCATCACGGGCTTGATCCGTTGAAGTGCATTGCCGGCGCTGGAGAACAGCTTTCGCAAGGCGATATGGCCGCGCTTCTTGCCAAGCTCGCCTCGGATAATCTTCATTTCCCCCATCGCACCCTGCGGCACCTGCGCCAGGTGGCCGGCGACGATGCTTGTGACATTCTCCTTCAGACGCGTGCGCTCCAGCGCCGCGAATTCCGCGACCAACAGATGGCGATCGATCTCGCCGATATTCTTCAGTTCCGGCGAAGACTCCCGCACCATATTCCACAATTGTTCGGCCCGCGCAAACTGCAACTGCGTTGCTGCCTCGTCTGCCCGCAGCGCTCCCGTTTCCACTCCCGTCACGACTTCCTGCAGTCCTGCGTTGACCAACGCGCCATGAGCCTTTTGCAGGGCTGACCAGCCCGTGTACCTGTCAAGCGACGACGCCAGGCGCGCGATCCAGTCAGCGACATCAGATAATGGATGATGCGCCGGATCGTCATTCCCAAGTACCGATGGCGTGAACCGTAATACTTCGAACATTTCGCGAACCGCCACATCCGCTTCCGGCTCCAGCCGGCCCAGTTTTTGTCGAAGATCCTGCACAAGCTCGGGCTTGCGGCCAAGCGCCACCAACGCGCCCGGCGGGCAGGCCAGCGGGGCCAGGCACACTTTCTCGCACCACTCCATCACAGAGAGCAGCTTCGCGAAATCCGTCAGTTCGCCTCGCCAATGATCGCCCAGGCATTGGGCGCAATACGATTCCTCGGCTTTCCAAAGATTCTTTTGCGTGTCGATCCCGATCAGCGTATCAACGAGCGCCAGCCGATCACTGGCTTTCTTCGGTAAATCCGAACGCAACATGCCTGCGAGTTCGCGTGACGCGTGACGGTAAGGACCGCCCCACCGTGTGAAGAAGGACTGAGTGCCTGCTGCGAGGGCGCCGCGCAGGGCAAGGGGCGTAGTAGCGAACGCCGCGTCAGTAAACTGGGCTCCAGCCTCATCCCTGGCTGAACGCCATGTCGCGCCCGCGCGCAAACTCGCCGCGAGGCGACCCAAGTCGCCCTCGGCCAACATTCGGGTTGCCACATCCTCTGTGTGCGGCGCCAGGTCACCAATACACGCCAAGGTCTGTAGGGCCGCATGCGCACATGCGCGTGTATGAGGAAAGTCAACGCCGAGTGCGGGAGCGGCCTCGAGCAGCGCACTACTCAGTGCCGTAACCGATTTGCCGGCTTTCGGCAAAAGGTCCGAAAGTCGCGACAACTCCACCGGCTGCAAGGCCAGGTTCTGAACGCCGGCAAGCGGGTGTGACGCCCGGTTTCCCTCGCTCGCGACAAGCGCACCATAACGACCCACTACCTGCAGCAGTTCGTCCATCTGCTCGCGCGAAAGCATTGCCAAAGTCGAGCCGGCGACCGCGGGGGCCGGGATACCCATGCCAATGAAGCGCGCCTGCGCGCCAAGGACGGAATACGGCGTTTCCCCTGAATTGCCAATCGTCCGATGGAGAACATCGGCAAGCACATTCAATTTGTCGCGGACTCTGGTAAGCGCCTCCGGGGCGTCGGGCATGCCGGGAACAGCTGCCGAACGCGTGATCGTCCGTGCCAACTCGGCGAGTACGTCTTTTTTGTTCGCGGTACGTGAATGCAGTTCAAGGCACACGTCGCGCAATCCTACTTTCACCAGCCGGTCGTGCACGACCGACAGTGCAGCCATCTTCTCTGCAACGAACAGGACACGCTTGCCTTCCTTTACCGCGGCCGCAATGATATTGGTAATCGTCTGCGACTTGCCCGTTCCTGGTGGCCCCTGTACGACCAGGTTGCGCCCTTTGCGCACCTCTTCGATGACGATGGCCTGCGATGCGTCCGCATCGACCACGTGGAAGATATTTTCTGGCGGCAGAACGACATCGAGCCGCTCGCCAGACTTGATCAAAGGCTGCTCGGGTTCAAACCCTTCATAAAGCAGGCCGCGGGTAAGCTCGTGTTCCGCAATGGCGCCTTCGGGCCACGCTTCCGGCGCCAGGTCACGGTACATCAACAGTTTGGAAAAAGAGAAGAAGCCGAGCTGCATTCCGTCGCGCTCCACCCGCCAACTGGACTGGGAGGCGACAGCAGCCTCGACCTGCCTGAAATACTGGGAGGGGCTCCACTCCTCGTCGATCTCGATCTCAGGCAACAAGAGGCCGAAATCCTCCCTCAGCCTTTGCTGAAGAGGCAAGTTCGTGACGATGTCGTCGTCGCGCAGGCGAATCTCAAAAGCAGATGTCTTCTGGTTCCGTGTGATCTGAACGGGAAGTAGAATCAGTGGTGCTTCCCGCTGTACTGCGGAAACCTTCGCTTCGAACCAGGACAGAAAGCCCAGTGCAAGATAGAGAATGTTGACGCCCGACTCTTCTTCGGCGGTCTGAGCCTCGCGCGCTATCTTAAGCAGACGCTTTTGCAAATTATCGGGCCCCATCCGCGTCTCAAGATAGGCATCGGTGAAGCGCTCGGCAGAAACTGCCGGTTCGCCTGCATCAGCCAGCTTGATCCCATCGCTATCGCCCTCCTGATCCTTTCCGATTGCAAGAAAGCGCATTGCCTTGCCGCCGCCAAGAATGCAGTGCACATCCTCCGACCGTTCATTGACGACGTTGACCACGGCTGCGCGCGTATTCTTTCGGTTGACGTGTACCAAACGATTGCGCGTTCCAGTTTCGACCAGGCGCTTGCGGGTCTCGTCGAACAGCTTGCTCAACGCCGACTTGTTCGAACTGGCTTCTTTTGGATTGTCGTTAACTACACTCGCCATGGGCACGGGCCTTTCAAGATTACGCTTGCGACCGACTCGCGATGGCGTCTCAGCCATTATAAGTTCGCTCGTTGCAATTAAGTAATGAAGGTTTGCAGATAACACCAGCGGTTGAGCAAAAACGCAACGCTTCCAGGGAAAAAATAGTTCTGGTGGGTGAGATCGAGGCTGACTCGTGAAATGAATGCATCCGAGCGGGACTTGGAGCGCGTGACAAAACTTCTCGCCTTATCTCCAACAGATGAGTGCGCAGGCAAGCGAAAGAAAGGCATGGTGGGCGTGACGGACGCGTAGCTTGCGGAAACGGTCTAGCCACCCAAGGAGGCGTTCCTCGGCCCGACGCCATCGACCTATAGTCCGTAGCACGTGCCTTCGTCGCCGTTCTTGTCCAGCGTCATAACCCACCAATATTTGCGTGGGTTGGTTGCATATGCCCTCCCCAGATTGCCCTAAATCAATGATTTTCGGAACGACCTCGATAGAATCGAGTCCTCAGCGATGTGCTCCCGCTGCTGTACCCCGGGATCGACGAGGCATATATGGTATCGAGGCGACACTCAAGCAGACAGTGCTTCCGCACCGGTAGACCGGCAAGCGTCAGCGCGCGGCACATGGCATCACGTCATGTGCGGCAGCGCGGAGCATTTGCCGTCATGTCGGCTCCACTGCTCGTTCTGATCATTGTCATGTGCGGAATGGCGCTGGATTCTGCCTTGCTTTACAACCGCTACATCGAACTCAATGGGATGGCCAGCGCAGTAGCAGTGGCTGCAGCAAAGCAGCTCAACGGAACAGCAGAAGGCATCACAGCCGCGCAGACGGCCGCCAAGGAAACTGCCGAACGCTTCAGTTACCAATACGGCCGTTCCATCGGCTGGAACGATGCCGCGATCAAATTCGGCACGACTCCAGACCGTTCGGGAACCTGGCTGACTGCTTCATCCGCTACCCCCTCAACCGCTTATTTTGTGAAAGTGGATGCCACAGGCCTGGGAGCGAAATTCGGCGAGGTGCGGACCATGTTCATACGCATCTTTTCTGACAAGACGCCCATTGTATCGGTGAATAGCGGTGCTATCGCGGGCCGTACAGGCCTCGATGTGGTCCCGATTGCCATTTGCGCCATGTCGGACAGTGCGGCAACCGAAAGGACGCATCCTGCCCTGGCCGACAGCGAACTGGTGGAATACGGATTCCGCCGCGGCGTCAGTTACGACCTGATGCAACTGAATCCGAAAGGCACACAGCCAGCACGCTTCGTGCTGAACCCCGTCGCTGCACCAGGATCGACCAGTGCCTCCTTCAACACGTCGATCCTCGCTCCGTTCGCCTGTGTCGGCACAACGTGGATTTCCCACCTATCGGGTGGCCGCATCAGAGTCTCGCCACTGCCCAATACGTCTCCGCTCAATGCCCTGTTCGCATCGCTGAATTCACGCTTCGACAGTTTTACTCAGAACCAGTGCCATCATGGCAGTGCGCCTCCAGACGACAACGTCAGACCCTATTCCTACGACAAGGCAAACGGCGCTCCCTGGATGGTGCCCACAACTGGTACCGTTGCTGCCACGACGACAACTGAGCGCGGCCGGCTCGAAACCGTGGCCGATATTCCGGCACCAGGGACTTCCCTGTCAACCATAACCGCGGGCTCATATGGTCCTCTCGGGTCATATGCCAAGCCAGTCAAATACGCAAATTACTCAACTGGCAAACCGGAGCGGTACACTGGGGATGAGCCCTTCGGCACTGGCGATTGGGGAAAACTGTACACGGCCGGCGTATCCGCAAACGGCTATCCGAACGCCTTTGCCTACAGCACACCTTACGCCCCTATCGGCACGAGCAATCCCGGCACGGTAAGTTTAGTCGCGTCTGCGCGAAGAGAGTTCGATGCTCCCCACAGGCGGGTCCTGCATATTCCACTACTCTCGTGCAGCGACGGTGTGCCATCAGGCGCCAATACCGGTGCCACCGTGGCAGGAATTGGCAAGTTCTTCATGACCGTTCCAGCAACCAAGGATAGTCTTGTCGGCGAATTTGCTGGATCGGTGTCGGAGTCTTCCATCTCCGGACCAGTAGAGGTTTTCCCATGAAACTGGCGATTCCACGGGTCCGCCAGCACCAGCGCGGCGCGGCAGCAGTCGAACTGGCATTCGTCCTTCCCATTCTGATCATCACCCTGATACCGCTCGTGCTGTGGGCGCAGTACATGTGGCATTACACCATCGTGCACAGGGCAGCCCAGGACGCTGCCCAATTCATGGCGACCGTACCCAGGGCCGATATAACGTCGCGAGTTCTAGCAGGGCGTGCCAAAGACGTCGCGATAGAGATTGTGAGAAGGGAGCTTTCAGACCTTGCGCCCGAAGACGAAATCCCCGAGCCCGGCGTGTACTGCGACACGGAAGAATGCGGCATCGTTGCTGGAACGCCGCAAACAGTCAGGGTATTGGTCTCCTTCAATTTCTATGACCGCGTTTTCGATACCTACTTCGGCTCCAACGGGCTCACAATCACAGCCAACGTCACATTGCGCTATGTCGGCAAATAATCGATCGCGTGGTTTGTCACAGCGCCCCGGCCGGGCGCAGGACGGTGTCTCCGTTGTCGAATTTGCGCTGCTGGCCATGATTTTTTTCACGCTGGTATTCGGCCTGATCGAAGTCGCGCGGCTGATGTACGTCTACAATACCCTCCATGTCGTGACACGCCGTGTCGCGCATGCCGCCGCCAACGTCTATCCGCTCGACACAGCCAAGATCACTTCACTGAAGCAAGCTGGCATCTTCCGCGATTCACCAGGCGAACTCATGCTGGCGCCCCCTGTGTCCGATGCACATATTCGCATCGAGTACATGGCCCTGACTCGCACTGGCAACACTGGGGCCCTCAACCTGTCTCCGATCGACATGTCAAACTTGCCGCCCAACGCGGCCCTGCATCGGCAGCTTTGCATGAACAATCCCAACGCCGCCAATTGTGTCCGTTTGATCCAGGTCCGAATCTGCGACACAGCCGACAGTCGTACGTGCCAACCAGTTGTGTCGAGGATGCTCCTTCCGATGATCGACTTGCGCGTCGGCTTGCACAAGGCCACTTCGATAGCGACGCCGCAGTCGCTTGGATATGTCGATGGGACGTCGCCATGTCCGTGCCCATGACACGGGCGAACATACACGACCTGGACGGCTCTCGACAATGAAAAAAGCCCCTGAAATCAGGGGCTTAGTTCAATCTTGCACGATGAAGTTCCGAGCTGCGAATTATTCCCACTCGATCGTCGCCGGCGGCTTCCCCGAAATGTCATACACCACCCGGTTCAGTCCGCGCACTTCGTTGATGATCCGGTTCGACACCTTGCCCAGCAGCGAATGCGGCAAGTGCGCCCACTGCGCCGTCATGAAGTCCAGCGTCTGCACCGCGCGCAGCGCCACGACGTATTCATAAGTGCGCCCATCGCCCATCACGCCCACCGATTTCACCGGCAGGAACACGGCAAAGGCCTGGCTGGTGGCCTCATACCAGTTCACCGGGGCCTTGCCCGGATCGATGCCAGCGACCGCGGGCAGCTCGAACGGCGTATTGCGCAGTTCTTCGATGAAGATGGCGTCGGCCTCGCGCAGCAGGTCGGCATACTCCTTCTTGACTTCACCGAGAATGCGCACGCCCAGGCCCGGGCCCGGGAACGGGTGACGGTAGACCATGTCGTGCGGCAGGCCGAGGGCCACGCCGAGTTTACGCACTTCGTCCTTGAACAGCTCGCGCAGCGGCTCGAGCAATTTGAGGTTGAGGGTTTCCGGCAGGCCGCCCACGTTGTGGTGGCTCTTGATGGTCTGTCCTTTTTTACCTTTACCGGCCGACTCGATCACGTCCGGATAGATCGTGCCCTGGGCCAGCCAGCGCGCATTGCTCAGTTTGCCCGCTTCGACCTGGAACACTTCCACGAACTCGCGGCCGATGATCTTGCGCTTCTGCTCGGGGTCGGTGACCCCTAGCAGGTGGCCCATGAACTGGTCTTCCGCATCGATGCGGATGACTTTCACGCCCAGGTTCTTCGAGAACATGTCCATCACCATCTTGCCCTCGTCCTTGCGCAGCAGGCCGTGGTCGACGAACACGCAGGTCAGCTGGTCGCCGATGGCGCGGTGGATCAGGGCCGCGGCCACGCTCGAATCGACGCCGCCGGACAGGCCCAGGATCACTTCGTCGGTGCCGACCTGCTCGCGGATCTTCTGGACCGCTTCGCCGATATAGTCCGGCATGTTCCAGTCCGACTTGCAGCCGCAGATCTCGTGCACGAAGCGGCCGATGATGGCTTCGCCTTGCGTCGTGTGGGTCACTTCCGGATGGAATTGCAGCGCGTAGAAGCGGCGCTCTTCGTCGGCCATGGCGGCGATCGGGCAGCTGTCGGTCGAGCCCATCAGCTTGAAACCTTCCGGCATGTCCAGCACCTTGTCGCCGTGGCTCATCCAGACGCGCAGCATGCCGTGGCCTTCATCGGTCACGAAGTCGTTGATGCCCTTGAGCAGCGCGGTATGGCCGCGGGCGCGCACTTCGGCGTAGCCGAATTCGCGCAGCTTGCCATTTTCTACCTTGCCGCCGAGCTGGGCGGCCATGGTCTGCATGCCGTAGCAGATGCCCAGCACCGGCACGCCGGCTTCGAACACGGCCTGCGGCGCGCGCGGAGCATCGCCTTCCAGGGTCGAGCTATGGCTGCCCGAGAGGATGATGCCGGAGGCGCCGTAGTTGCGCACGAACTCGTCGCTGACGTCGTAAGGGAAGACTTCGGAAAACACGCCGGCATCGCGCACGCGGCGGGCGATCAGCTGGGTAACCTGGGAACCGAAATCGAGAATGAGGATTTTAGAGTGCATGAAGGCGGAGAGTGATAATGAATTCGGGGAGGTATTCGGGGCCGGCGTCGCCGTCACCCCGATACGAAAAACGGCGCACAGGCGCCGTTTGACTGGTTACTCGGAACGGTAGTTCGGAGCTTCCTTGGTGATCTGCACATCGTGCACGTGCGATTCGCGCATGCCCGCCGAGGTGATCTCGACGAACTCGGCTTTTTCGCGCAGCTCTTCGATGGTGGCGCAGCCGCAATAGCCCATCGACTGGCGCACGCCGCCGACCAGCTGGAAGAGGATCGCCAGCACGCTGCCCTTGTAGGCGACGCGGCCTTCGATGCCTTCCGGGACGAACTTGTCGGCCTTGCTGGAGGCTTCCTGGAAATAGCGGTCGGCCGAGCCTTCGGCCATCGCGCCCAGGCTGCCCATGCCGCGGTAGCCTTTGTAGCTGCGGCCCTGGTACAGGATGACTTCGCCGGGCGCTTCTTCGGTGCCGGCGAACATGCTGCCCATCATGACGGTATGCGCGCCCGCTGCCAGTGCCTTGGAAATGTCGCCCGAGTAGCGGATGCCGCCATCGGCGATGCAGGGCACGCCCGTGCCCTCCAGCTCCTTGGCCACGTTCGAGATCGCTGTGATCTGCGGCACGCCGACGCCGGCCACGATGCGGGTGGTGCAGATCGAGCCGGGACCGATGCCGACCTTGACCGCATCCGCGCCATGCTCGACCAGCGCCCGTGCGGCCGCCGCGGTAGCGATATTGCCGCCGATGACATCGACCTGAGGGAAACGTTCCTTGATCCACTTCACGCGGTCGAGGATGCCTTGCGAGTGGCCGTGCGCGGTGTCGACCACCAGCACGTCCACGCCGGCCGCGACCAGCAGCTCGATGCGCTCTTCGTCGCGCTCGCCCACACCGACGGCGGCGCCGACCAGCAGCTTGCCCTGCGCATCTTTCGATGCGAACGGGTGCTCGTGCGACTTCTGGATATCCTTGACGGTGATCAGGCCGCGCAGCTCGAACTCGTCGTTGACGACCAGTACGCGCTCGAGGCGGTGCTTGTTCATCAGGCGCTTGGCTTCGACGGTGTCCGCATCGTCCTTCACGTAGACGAGTTTTTCGCGCGGGGTCATCTTGGCGCGGGCTTCGGCTTCGAGGTCTTCTTCGAAACGCAAATCGCGGTTGGTGATGATGCCCACCACCTGCTTGCCTTCGACCACGGGGAAGCCGCTGATACCGTGCTGTTGCGACAGCGCGATGACTTCACGGATCTTCATGGTCGGGGGGATGGTGATCGGGTCGCGCAGGACGCCCGCTTCGAAACGCTTGACGCGGGCTACTTCACGCGCCTGGTCGCTGGGCCGGAGGTTCTTGTGGATAATGCCGATGCCGCCCTCCTGCGCCATCGCGATCGCAAGACGCGCCTCGGTGACAGTATCCATCGCAGCCGACAGCAGCGGGATATTCAGGGAAATATTCCGGGTCAGTTTGGTGCGAAGGGAAGTTGCGGCCGGAAGAACATTGGAGTAGGCCGGAACGAGCAGCACATCATCGAAGGTGAGTGCTTTTTGGAGTAGACGCATAGCATTTTCCTATAGGCGCAAAAGCGAATTATACAGAAACCAGCCATGGCTGTCGCAGGCATGCCCAAAATCCGCTCTCGACCGCCGTTCTTCATTGACACTGGGGCCGAAGCATGGCGAAATCCATCTGTTACCCAAGGAAAACTTTATGCCCCGCCTGTTACGTCTCTTGTTCGCTTCCGCCCTGCTCCTCGGCAGCGCCGTCGCCCATGCCCAGTATTCCTGGATCGGCCCGAACGGCGTGCGCCATTTCTCGGATCACCCGCCGCCGGCCGGCACGCCGCCGGGCAAGATCCTGAAGGCGCCGCGCCAGGCGATGACCGCACCCGTCGCTATTCCGGATGAATCCCGTGCCCGGCCCACGCCCACGCTCGCCGCCCGCGAAGCGGCCTACCGCGGGCGTGCAAAAGAGCGCGCGGAGGGCGAGAAGAAGGAAGCTGCCGAGGCACTGCGCAAGCGCGAGCTGGCCGAGCGTTGCGAGACCGCGCGCCAGGTCAAGGCGCATTCGGAATCCGACATGCGGGTAAGCAAGATCGGCGCAAATGGAGAACGCGGCTTTCTGACCGACGAAGAAAAGGCCGCAAATGCGGCCCGTGCGAACAAGGTGCTGGCGGATTGCCCTTAAGCGCCTTCCTTCTTGGCCGCGCGGCGGCGGCGTGAATCTTTCGGGTCGGCCACCAGGGGCCGGTAGATCTCGATGCGGTCGCGGTCGCGCAAGACCGTGTCGAGCGTCTGCTTCTTCGCATAGATGCCGACCGGCTGCGTGCTCAGGTTAATGTCCGGATAGGCTAGCAGCACGCCGCTCATCTCGATGGCCTGCCCTATCGTGGTGCCGGGCGCGACCGTCAATGGACGCAGGAAGGCGTCGCGCGCCGTGGCGTAGCAGACGTCAACCTGCAGCATCTCATCCATAAATCGTCTCGGCGCGCTTGCAGAAGGAATCGACCATGTTGTTGGCGATCATGCCGAACACGGGGCCGACGATCTGTTCCAGGATAATGCTCGAGAACTCGTAATGCATGTCGAACTCGATCTTGCAGGCGTCAGCGCGCAAGGCCTTGAAGTTCCACGTGCCTTCCAGCATCTTGAACGGGCCGTCGACCAGGTGCATCTTCATCTGGGTCGGGCGATTGTTGTGGTTCGAGGTCGTAAAACTCTGCTTCACGCCATGGAAATTGATTTGCAGGTTGGCCACCAGCTTGTCTTCGGTGCGCTCGATGAGCTTCACGCCGCCGCACCACGGGAGGAATTTCGGATAATCTTCGACCTTGGCGACCAGGTCGAACATCTGCTCCGCGCTATAGCCAAGAAAAACTGATTTGTGCACTACTGCCATTGGTCAACCGTTTGTTATGATGTTGGACAAGTTGTATTTTGGGCATGCAGTGTTCACAGGGTGTGCACTCCACCGCCACAGCAGTAGTTTAACCGAGACGCGGATTTTCGTTATTTCATGAGCATCGTTGACAATAAAAAAGCATTTTTCGACTACTTCATCGAGGACCGGTACGAGGCCGGCATCGTCCTGGAAGGGTGGGAAATCAAGGCCATCCGCGAGGGCAAGGTCCAGATCAAGGAAGCCTATGTGGTCGTGCGCGGCGACGAGCTGTTCCTGTTCGGCGCCCACATCAGCGCCCTGACCAGCGCGTCGAGCTTCAGCCACCCGGAAGCGCTGCGCACCCGCAAGCTGCTGCTGCACCGGAACGAACTGGACAAGCTGGTCGGCAAGGTCGAGCGTTCCGGCTACACCCTGGTGCCGCTGAACCTGCACTTCAAGGGCGGCCGCGTGAAATGCGAGATCGGCCTGGCCAAGGGCAAGAAGCAGCACGACAAGCGCTCCACCGAGAAGGACCGCGACGCCAAGCGCGAAGTGGCCGCGGCGATGAAGCAGAACAAGCGCTGACCGCCGCCCGCGGCCTCGCGCCGCTCAGGCGGCCGGCTGGGCGAAGCGCCGGCTGAGGCGCCACATCAGGAAGCTCAGCACGCAGCCGATCGCGGCGCCGCAGGCGAGCTTGAACGCGCTGCCGAACAGCAGCGGCGCGACCAGTCCCGAGACCAGCGCGAAGGACATCATCTGGATGAAGCCGACCATCGACGCCGCCAGCCCGCGGTTGTTCGGGAACAGGCCCATGGCCGAGAGCTGGATGCCCGGCATGGCCACGGCCAGGCCGAAGGTGAACACGGCCAGCGGCAGCACCGCCCACGGCACGGCGGCTGGGAACAGCGCGTTGTAGCCGACGTTGAGGATGGATGCGACCGCCATCACCGCATAGCCGACCCACAGCAGGCGTCCCGGCGGCGCTTTCGCGGCGCGCTTGCCGCCCCAGGCCGAGCCGACCACCATGCCGCCGATCAGCGGGATGAACATCCAGGCGAAGGCCGTTTCCGGCAGGCCGAGGATCTCCATGACGAAGTTGGCGGCCGAGCCGATGTAGAGCGAGAGGCCGCCGAACACCAGGCCGAGCGAGAGCGAGAGCATGACGAACTGCGGGTTGCGCAGCACCATCAGGTAGTTGGCGGCGATGGTGCCGAGATGGAAAGGCTGGCGCTTCTCGCGCGGCAGGCTTTCCGGCAGCAGGCGCCAGACCATCAGGATCATGGCCACCCCGAAGAAGGCCAGGAAGTAAAAGGTCGAGCGCCAGCCGAAGGTCACGTGCAGCCAGCCGCCCAGCACCGGGGCGATGGCCGGCGCCAGGCCGAATACCATCATGATGTGCGACATCATCTTCTGCGCCTGGGCGCCCGCGAATCGGTCCTGCACGATGGCCTGGCCGATCACCGATCCGGCCCCGGCCGACAGGCCTTGCAGCGCGCGGAAGATCAACAGCCAGCCGAAGGTCGGCGCCAGGGCCGCACCGATCGAGGACAGCGTGTACAGGGTCAATGCGCCAAGTATCACGGGGCGGCGGCCGAAGGAATCGGACAGCGTCCCGTAGAACAGCATCATGAAGGCGAAGGTAAACAGGAAGACGCTGAGGGTCTGCTGCACGGCCACCGGCCCGACCCCGAACTCGACCCCGATGGCAGGCATCGACGGCAGGTAGGTATCGATCGCGAGTGCCCCGATCATGCCGAGGCAGGCGAGCATGGTGGTCAGGAGTCGTTGCATGAAATGCCTTATCGAAGAAACCGGCACTGCGACATGCAAGCATCCGGGGGACCGGATTGTACTGAATTTTGCGCAAACGAGTCTGAGGGGCCCTTGAAATCGAGGGTGGATGCCTAGCGCAGCGACATGCCGAAGCGCGCGGGGCGCGGCATCCAGTCGCCCTGGTAGTCGGCCGACACCAGGATGCGCTCGGCGCGGCCGATCAGGAGGTGGCGCGGCACGAAGCCGATGTAGCGCGAGTCGGCGCTGTTGTCGCGGTTGTCGCCCAACATGAGGAAGGCGTCAGCCGGCACGGTCACCGGCCCGAAGTCGCGCGCGACGGCGCGCTGCGGCAGGACCTGAATGCGGTGGCGGCGGCCGTCCACCGCTTCCATCATCCGCAGCGCATCCATCGGGCCGCCGGGTGTCGGCTCCTGCACCACTTCTTCCAGCGAATACTGCGACTCGACGCCGTTGATGACGAGGCGCTCGTTGCGCATCTCGATGCGGTCGCCCGGCAGCGCCAGCACGCGCTTGATCAGGCGGGTGCCGTCCTGCGGCGAAGTGAAGGTGACGACGTCGCCGCGCCGGGGCTCGCCGGTACGCGCGAGCACGACGTCGGTCAGCGGCACTTTCACGTTATAGGCCAGGCGGTTCACGAACACCACGTCGCCTTCCAGCAGGTTGGGCCGCATGGAGCTGGACGGGATCGGGTTCCAGTCGGCCACCGCCGTACGGAAGACGCCGAACAGCAGCATGAACAGCAGGAATCCCTTGTTGGCGCGTATGAAGCCTTTCATGGACGACACTCCTCTTATTGGTATGGAGATCGTTATACGCGGGCTTCCTTTAGCGATGCTTAAACGTCAAGCCTCAGCGCCTGGAGGGAGCGCGGCGCAGGCCAAACCACGCGCCGGCGAGTACCGGCGCGCCCAGGCTCGCTGCCGACACCAGGTCCCAGACGCCGTCGCCCAGCAGCGCCGACACCAGGCCGATGACGGTGAGGACGGCCAGCAGCACCGGCATGCCCCAGACCTGGCGGCGTGTGCGGATCATGGGGCCTCCACGCCGCGCGCGAGCCGCGGGGCCTCGTGTGGCGCGGCAGCGGCCTGCTTCATTGTTTTCTTCGCCGCGCGGCCGCGCTTGAACCACAAATACACCCCGCTGCCCAGCACGATCATGGTCCCGATGTCGAGCAGCGCCCACAGCAGCTTCATGGCCTGGCCGCCGTAGTCGCCGAAGTGCAGCGGCTGCGACAACAGCAGCGCGCTCAGGTACCAGGGCAGCTCGCGGCGGTCGGTGATCTGGCCGGTGGCGGCATCGACCAGCACGGGCTTGTACAGGCGCGCGCTGAAGGCCTCATCGCCGCGCATGAAAATGCCGTAATGGTGCGGGCTGCTGAAGGGCGTGCCCGGGAAGGCGACGAAGCCGACCTTCATGCCCGGCTCGGCCGCCTCCGCGCGCAGGATGGCGTCGTGGATCGAGGCCATCCGCTTCACCGGCGGCTGCCCTGCGTAGGGCTCGAGCATCTCGGCGACCTCGGTGGCCTGCCAGTATTTCAGCAGCAGGTCGGCCCAGGTATTGACCATGCCGGTCGCGCCCACCACGAAGACCCAGACCAGGGTGACGATGCCGAGCAGGTTGTGCAGGTCCAGCCACTTGATGACGCGGCTGCGCTCATGGCGCACGCTGCCGAAATCGAGCTTGCGCATGAAGGGCGCGTACAGCACCACCCCGCTGACCACGGCGACGATCAGCAGCAAGCCCATGAACCCGAGGAAGAGCTTGCCGTACAGGCCCGCGAACAGGTCCACGTGCAGGCGGAACATGGTCGACATGAAGGCGCCGCCCTCGAAGGCCGGCTCGGTGATGACCTTCGTGGTGCGGGCATCGACCGCGATCGGCTTGTAATGCTCGTCGTTCGGATGGTCGCCCAGGGTCACGTTCCAGATCGCCGGCTCATCCGCTTCCTGCGAGATATACATCGGTATTTTTGCGGGATAGAGCGCCCTGGCCGACGCCAGCACCGCATCGATATTCCCGCGCGGCGGATTCGCGGCCATCGCCGCCGGCAAGCTTGGGGCTTCGACGTCGGTGCCGAGCAGGTGGCCGATCTCGTGGTGATAGATCAGCGGCAGGCCGGTCAGGCACAGCAGCAGCATGAAGACGGTGCAAACGAGGCTGCTCCACTTGTGGATCCAGCTCCAGCGGCGCAGCTTGGTGGGTGACATAGGAGTACGGGTGGCTGTGACCGCCAAATAATAATCGTTCTCATTTACACAGGCAAGCCGAAACGGATAGAATGATAATTATTCTCATTAAGAAAAAGAGCTTTGCCGATGAAACTGCTTCGCCTGACCCCTGCCGCATTGGCCGCCTCCCTCCTTGCCTCCGGCGCCTTTGCCCAGCAAGCCGCACCATCCGAACCGATCGCCACCGTCGTCGTCAGCGCCTCGGCCGACGCATCAAGCCAGGGCCTGCCACCCGCCTATGCCGGCGGCCAGGTCGCCCGGGGCGGGCGCCTCGGCCTGCTCGGCAACGTGGACATCATGGACACGCCCTTCAATTCGATGAACTACACCCAGGCCCTGATCCAGGACCAGCAGGCCCGCAGCGTGGCCGACGTGGTGCAGAACGACCCCTCGGTGCGCGTCGCGCGCGGCTTCGGCAACTACCAGGAGCTGTACGTGATCCGCGGCTTCGCGGTGAACTCGGACGACCTGGCCTATAACGGCTTGTATGGCATGCTGCCGCGCCAGTTCGTGGCCTCGGAGCTACTGGAACGCGTGGAAGTGCTGCGCGGCGCGAACAGTTTCGTCAACGGCGCTGCACCCGGCGGCGGCGGCATCGGCGGGGCCATCAACCTGCTGCCCAAGCGCGCGCCGAACGCGCCGCTCACGCAAGTGACGGCGGGCGTCGAGTCGGGCGGCCAGGGCTATGTGGCGACGGATATCGCACGCCGCTTCGGCGAGGGCGGACGCCTCGGCGTGCGCGTGAACGCCGTGCGCCGCGACGGCGATTCGGCGGTCGACCGCGAAAGCCGTGAACTGAGCCTGTATTCGGTCGGCGTCGATTACCGCGGCCGCGGCTACCGCCTGTCGGCCGACGTCGGGCACCAGGACCACCGGCTGCACGGCGCCCGCCCCAGCGTGACCCTGGGCTTTGGCGTGCCGATGGTGGCGGCGCCGGATAGCAGCAGCAATTTCGCGCAGCCCTGGACCTACTCCGGCGAGCGCGATACCTTCGGCACCCTGCGCGGCGAAGTCGACCTGCCGGGCGGCGCGACTGCATGGGCGGCATTGGGTCTGCGCTCGGGGAATGAATCCAACATCATCTCCTCGCCGACCGTCACCGCGGCCAACGGCAACGCGACCATGACCCGCTTCGACAACACCCGCGAAGACAAGGTCCGCACCGGCGAGATCGGCATGCGCCACAGCTTGCGGACCGGCGCCGTGAGCCACAAGCTGAGCGCCTCGGCGGCAGGTTTCCATTCGGAGTCGCGCAATGCCTATGCGATGAGCGATTTCTCGGGCTTCGCTTCCAATATCTATCGCCCTGTCGACGCGGCCGCGCCATCGAACGCCTTCTTCACGGGCGGCGTGCTGGCCAATCCGCTGCTGACGCAAAAGGCAATCCTGTCGAGCATCGCGGTGGCCGACACCCTGGGCTTCATGGACGAGCGCCTCCTGGTGACGGCCGGTGCGCGCCACCAGAAGATCAAGGATTTCGGCTATGACTACGGCAGCGGCGCGCCGAATGCGCACTACGAGGCCAGCGAACTCACGCCGGTGGCGGGCATCGTGTTCAAGCCCGCAAAGGGCGTGTCGGTCTATGCCAACTACAGCGAAGCGCTGCAGCGCGGGGCGGTGGCTTCGGGCACGAACATCGTGAATGTGGGCGAAGTGTTCGCGCCCTATGTCTCGCGCCAGAAGGAAGCCGGCGTCAAGTTCGACAGCGGCAAGCTGGGAATGACGGCGGCCGTGTTCACGACTTCGCAGCCGAATGCCTTCGTCCAGGACCGCCGCTTCGGCGTCTATGGCGAGCAGCGCAACCGCGGCCTGGAGCTGAGCGTGTTCGGCACCCCGGCGCGCGGCCTGCGCCTGCTGGGCGGCCTGACCGTGCTCGACGCCGAGCAACGCAAGACCGCCGGCGGCCTCAATGAAGGCAAGGATGCGATCGGCGTGCCCGGCACCCAGCTCAACCTCGGCGCCGAATGGGACGTGCCGGCCGTAGAAGGCCTGTCGCTCAATGCGCGCGGGCTGTACACCTCGAGCCAGTATGCGGATGCGGCCAATACCCAGAAGCTGCCTTCGTGGTCGCGCCTGGACATCGGTGCGAACTACCTGACCCGCTTCATGGACCGCAACGTGACGCTGCGTGCGCGCGTCGATAACGTCACGGACAAGAATTACTGGGCATCCAGCGGCGGCTATCCGGGCTTCGGCTACCTGGTGCTGGGGGCGCCGCGCAGCGTGGTGGTGTCGGCGACGGTGGATTTCTGATCGGTTGCTTTGCGCCGCGAAGGTCAGATTGGGTCCCGGCGCAGGCCATGACCCAAGTTCCTCAAGCCGTCGCACCCCCCTATCCATCACTTCGGCCGCACGTCCTGCTTGAGCGCCGCCAGCGCAATCTTCTCCACCACCCCCGGTGCAATCAGCTTGAGGAAGCGCCCGATCTTGCCCCTGGCCGTCATCACCACTTCGCGCTTGCGCGCGTTCATGCCATCAATGATGAGCGTGCGAGCTGGCGCGCCATCTCGGCGCCGATGCCATCCGACGCCCCGGTAATGACCACGACCCGCATTATTTTTGGGCCTTCACGATCTGCAGCGCGCTGGCGATCACGCTGCTCATGTCGCCCATATTCGCCGGCACGATCAGCGAATTATTCGTCTTGGCGAGCTTGCCGAAGGCGTCGACATAATGCTCGGCCACGCGCAGGTTGACCGCATCCATGCCGCCCGGCTCGCGGATCGCCGCGCCCACCTGGCGCAGCGCGGTCGCGCTGGCCTCGGCCAGGGCGACGATGGCGCTGGCTTCGCCCTGGGCGCGGTTGATCGACGCCTGGCGCTCGCCCTCAGAGCGGGCGATCGAGGCTTCGCGCTCGCCCGACGCAATGTTGATCTGCTCCTGGCGGCGGCCTTCGGAGGCCGCGATCAGGGCGCGCTTTTCGCGCTCGGCCGTGATCTGGCGCTGCATCGAATGCAGGATCTCGGCCGGCGGGGTCAGGTCCTTGATCTCGTAGCGCAGCACCTTCACGCCCCAGTTGGCGGCCGATTCGTCGATCGCGTTGACGATGGTGGTGTTGATGTGGTCGCGCTCCTCAAACGTCTTGTCGAGCTCCATCTTGCCGATCACGGAACGCAGCGTGGTTTGCGCCAGCTGGGTGATGGCCTGGATGTAGTTCGACGAGCCGTAGGACGCGCGCATAGCATCGGTCACCTGGAAGTACAGGATGCCGTCCACCTGCAGCTGGGTGTTGTCGCGCGTGATGCAGACCTGGGGCGGCACGTCGAGCGGGATTTCCTTCAGGCTGTGCTTGTAGGCGACGCGGTCGATGAAGGGCACCACGATGTTCAGGCCCGGCCCGAGCACGGCGTGGAATTTGCCGAGGCGCTCGACCACCAGCGCGTGCTGTTGCGGTACGACGTTGATGGTCTTGAAGATGAAGACCAGGGCGATTATGAAGAACACCAGGGCGACGACGCCGGACGTAAGTTCCATTAGTTAACCTTATAGATGAGTAGTGATATAGATGCCAGGCTTATGAATTCGCCGCCTTCATGCATTCGACACGATCAGCCGGCTGCCCAGCACTTCGACGATGCGGAACTCGCCCGCTTCGGGCAGCGCGCCGGGTCCGAGTTCGACGTCCCACAGCGCGCCCCGGTACATGGCGCGCGCGCGGCCGTGTTCCCAGCTGCTCACCGCAATGCGCTGGCCGATGTCGAGGTTGACGTTGCGGTCGCGCGAAGCCTCGCTGCGCGCCGGACGCCCGAAGCGGCTGCGGTGCAGGATCGCTGTGGCGGCCAGGCCTACTACGGCGGCGGCGAAGGTCTGGGTCGACCCGCTCGCACCCGACAAGGCGGCGAGCGCGCCGGCGGCCAGGCCGATGGCGATCATCAAGAGATAAAAGGTGCCGGTGAACAGTTCGGCGATCACGAGGATGCCGGCGCCTACCAGCCAGCCCATCCAGTCGGTCATGGCGTCTTCCTTTCAGGTTTGAAAAAGTAAAAAACCCCCGCGGCCTGCATAGGCGGCGAGGGTTCGAATATGTCGAGGTGTTTGGTGATTGTGTGCTCTCAAGCAAGGAAGTGATCGATGCCAGTGTAGCAGGTCCACGCCGCGCTGAGAGCATCCATCCTGACGTTTATCGCAGGCGCATAGCCCGGCCCGGTGCGGGCGGGACCACCGCCCGCACCGGCTTGCCTTACATGGCCGCCAGCTTGTTCCAGGTATCGATCACCGAGTCTGGATTGAGCGACATCGACTCGATGCCCTCTTCCACCAGCCACTGCGCGAAGTCGGGATGGTCCGACGGCCCCTGGCCGCAGATGCCGATGTACTTGCCCTTGGCGCGGCAGGCCTTGATCGCCAGCGAGAGCATCGCCTTGACCGCCGGGTCGCGCTCGTCGAAGTCCTTGGCCAGCAGCTCCATGCCGGAGTCGCGGTCCAGGCCCAGGGTGAGCTGGGTCAGGTCGTTGGAACCGATCGAGAAGCCGTCGAAGTGCTCGAGGAACTGCTCGGCCAGGATGGCGTTGGACGGCACTTCGCACATCATGATCACGCGCAGGCCGTTCTCGCCGCGCTTGAGGCCATTCTTGGCCAGCAGCTCGATGACCTTCTCGGCCTGCCCCAGGGTGCGCACGAACGGGATCATCAGCTCGACGTTGGTCAGGCCCATGTCGTTGCGCACGCGCTTCATGGCAGTGCATTCCATCTCGAAGGCTTCGGCGAAGTCTTCGGCCAGGTAGCGCGCGGCGCCGCGGAAGCCCAGCATCGGGTTTTCTTCGTCCGGCTCGTAGCGCGAACCGCCGATCAGCTTCTTGTACTCGTTCGATTTGAAGTCCGACAGGCGCACGATCACCGGCTTGGGCCAGAAGGCCGCGGCGATGGTGGCCACGCCTTCGGCCAGTTTGTCGACGTAGAAGGCGCGCGGCGAGGCGTGGCCGCGTGCGACCGACTCCACCGCCTTCTTCAGGTCTGCATCGATGTTCGGGTACTCGAGGATGGCCTTCGGGTGCACGCCGATGTTGTTGTTGATGATGAACTCGAGTCGCGCCAGGCCGACGCCGTTGTTCGGCACCGACTGGAAATCGAAGGCCAGCTGCGGGTTGCCGACGTTGAGCATGATCTTGGTCTTGATCGGCGGCAGTTCGCCGCGCGAGACTTCGGTGATCTCGGTTTCGAGCAGGCCGTCGTAGATGCGGCCTTCGTCGCCCTCGGCGCAGGAGACCGTGACAAACGTGCCGTCCTTGAGCACCTCGGTGGCGTCGCCGCAGCCGACGACGGCCGGCACGCCCAGTTCACGCGCGATGATCGCCGCGTGGCAGGTGCGGCCACCGCGGTTGGTGACGATGGCGGCGGCGCGCTTCATCACCGGCTCCCAGTTCGGGTCGGTCATGTCGGCTACCAGCACGTCGCCCGGCTGCACGCGTTCCATGTCGGCCGGGTCGGTGATCACGCGCACGGGACCGGCGCCGATCTTCTGGCCGATGGCACGTCCCGACGTGAGCACGGTGCTGGAACCCTTCAGGCTGAAGCGCTGTTGCGCGTCGGTGGCCTTTTGCTGCGACTTCACGGTTTCCGGGCGCGCCTGCAGGATGTACAGCTTGCCGTCGCGGCCGTCCTTGCCCCACTCGATGTCCATCGGACGGCCGTAGTGGTTCTCGATGATGACGGCGTACTTCGCCAGCTCGACCACTTCGGAATCGACCAGCGAGTAGCGGTTGCGCATCTCGATCGGCACGTCGACGGTTTTCACCGAGCGGCCGGCCTTGGCCTCGCTGGTGAATTCCATCTTGATCAGTTTCGAGCCGATGTTGCGGCGGATGACCGGCGACTTGCCCTGCGCGAGCATCGGCTTGTGGACGTAGAACTCGTCCGGATTGACGGCGCCCTGCACCACGGTCTCGCCCAGGCCATAGCTCGAGGTGACGAACACCACGTCCTTGAAGCCCGATTCGGTGTCGATCGTGAACATCACGCCCGAGGCGCCGGTGTCGGAGCGGACCATGCGCTGCACGCCGGCCGACAGCGCCACTTCGGCGTGGGTGAAGCCCTTGTGGACGCGGTAGGAAATCGCGCGGTCGTTATACAGCGAGGCGAAGACGTGCTTCATCGCTTCCAGCACGTTGTCGATGCCGACCACGTTCAGGAAGGATTCCTGCTGGCCTGCGAACGAAGCGTCCGGCAGGTCTTCCGCGGTGGCCGACGAGCGCACCGCGAACGAGACTTCGGTCTCGGAACCTTCGACCAGGCGCTCGTAATAGGCGCGGATTTCTTGTTCGAGACGCGGCTGGAAAGGGGTGGCGACGATCCACTGGCGGATCTCGGCGCCGGCCAGCGCGAGCGAACGCACGTCGTCGATGTCCAGGCCCTCGAGGCGGGTGGCGATGCGGTCGCCCAAGGACGGGCCGCCATCGATGCTGTGGTCGAGGAAATCGCGGAAGGCGTCGGCCGTGGTGGCAAAGCCGCCCGGCACGCGCACGCCGGCGCCGGCCAGCTGGCTGATCATCTCGCCCAGCGAGGCGTTCTTGCCGCCTACCGATTCGACATCGGTCATGCGCAGGTTCTCGAACGATGCGACATAGGTGCGCGTCGTTTGGTCCGGCTCCCTCAATGCTGCTACAGACAGGTTAGTCATGGTGAAACACCCTTACTTGATGATAGAAACCTTTGCGGATCCATGCAGTGCCGGGGACGGGGCGTTCTTGTTATTCTGGCCGTCGTGCAGCACAATGCAGCTCCTGTTGCCAAACATTTTACCCTGTGACGGGGTGAATTCGCTGCAACTATGTCACCAAAGCTTAGCAATAAGACACCATGACCGCTGAAACCAGCCTTGCCCCGCCACCAAGCTCCCCACCGTCCGCGCGCACCGTCTTCTTCGTCTCGGACGGCACCGGCATCACCGCCGAGACCTTCGGCCACGCGGTGCTGAGCCAGTTCGAAATGCGTTTCCGCCAGATCCGCCTGCCCTTCATCGATTCGATCGAGAAAGCGCATGAGGCGGCGCGGCGCATCAACGACAGCTTCGAGCGCGACGGCCAGCGCCCCATCGTGTTCTCGACCCTGGTCAAGCACGACCTCTCGAGCGTGATCCGCGCGGCCAGGGGCATGCACATGGACCTGTTCCAGACCTTCGTCTCGCCGCTGGAGCAGGAACTGGGCGTCAAATCCACGCACACGATCGGGCGCATCCACAATGCAGTGGACACCGAGGAGTACAAGAACCGTATCGAAGCGATCAACTTTTCGCTCGCCCATGACGACGGTCAGTCGCACAAGAACCTGGCCGAGGCCGACGTGATCCTGGTCGGCGTGTCGCGCTCGGGCAAGACCCCGACCAGCCTCTATCTGGCGATGCAGTATGGGCTCAAGGCCGCCAACTATCCCCTGATCCCGGACGACTTCGAGCGCGGCAAGCTGCCGTCCGGGCTGCCGCCGTTCAAATCGAAACTGTTCGGGCTGACGATCACGCCCGAGCGCCTCTCGCAGATTCGGAACGAGCGGCGCGCGGGCAGCAAGTATGCGTCGATCGAGAACTGCCGCTACGAGGTCAACGAGGCGGAAGCGATGATGCGGCGCGAAGGCGTACGCTGGCTGTCGTCCACCACCAAGTCGATCGAAGAGATCGCCACGACCATCCTGCAAGAGATCAAGCCGGACCGCCGCGAGTACTAGCCATGATGAAAGCGGCAATACTGTTGCCTTCTTTCAACACTTTGACTACTGCCTCGTCGATTTCGACAATCAGATAGTTTCCTGGTGGATATGCGTGACTTTCTGCCTGTAGAATTGACGCAAATTTTACGTGGGAGGCAACATGAAGGGCATTGTATTCAACCTGCTCGAAGAGGCGGTCAGCAAGGATTTTGGCGAAGCGACCTGGGACCGCCTGCTGGACGACGCCGGCCTGGATGGCGCCTATACCTCGCTCGGCAGCTATGACGATGCCGAAGTGGTGCGCCTGGTCGAGGTGGCGTCCAGGGCCCTGAACATCCCGCCGCAGGACGTCCTGCGCTGGTTCGGGCAGAGCGCCATGCCGCTGCTGCAGGCGCGCTATCCCAGCTTCTTCGCCAGCCATACCTCTACCCGCAGCTTCCTGCTGACCCTCAACAGCCTGATTCATCCGGAGGTGCGCAAGCTGTATCCGGGTGCTACGCCGCCGGTGTTCGATTTCGACACCAGCGACAGCGAGACCCTGGTCATCGGCTACAACTCGGCGCGCCGCCTGTGCGCGCTGGCCGAAGGCTTCATGCAGGGGGCGGCCGCGCACTATCACGAGCAGGCCGCGATCAGCCAGACCGAGTGCATGCACGACGGCGCCGGCAAATGCGTCTTCCACGTCAGCTTCAAGCAGTGAATCCTGTTGTCGTCCCGGCCCTCGATGCGGCCACGCCGGACCCCGAGATCGCGCGCCTCCAGCGGCGCCTCAAGCGCGAGATCGCCGCGCGCCAGGAAGCCGAAGCCATCGCCGAGCGCGGGCTGCGCGACTTGTTCCAGCGCCAGCAGGAGATCGCCCTGCTCGAACACATCGCGGTGGCCGCCAACGAGGCAGCCAGCGTCGAAGACGCCATGCGCCGCGCGCTCGCCGCGGTGTGCCGTTACACCGAGTGGCCGCTCGGCCACCTGCTGCTGGTGCGCGGCCACGGCGCGGGAGAGCCGCTCGACTCCACCCGCATCTGGCATGACGCCAGTCCCGGCCAGTTCGACCAGCTGCGTACCCTGAGCGAGGACCTCGCTTTTTCCGAAGGCGTCGGCCTGCCCGGCCGCGTGCTCGACACCGGCGCCCCGGCCTGGGCCAACGTCGGCGCGCCGGACGAAGCGGCCTTTCCGCGCATGCCGCTGCTGGCGCAGCTGGGACTGTCCTCGCTGTTTGCCTTCCCGGTCGTGATCGGGAGCGAAGTGGTGGCCATACTCGAATTCTTCAGCCGCGAGCAGCAAGCGCCGGACGACTCGATGCTGCGCTTGATGGCCCAGGTCGGGACCCAGCTCGGGCGCGTGATCGAACGGCGCCGCGCGCAGGAACGCCTGCTGCACGACGCCCTGCACGACCCGCTCACGGCGCTGGGCAACCGCAAGCTCTTCCTCGACCGGCTGGAACACTTCATGGTGCGCGCGCAGCGCATCCCGTCCTACCAGTTCGCGGTGCTGTTCGTCGACCTGGACCGGTTCAAGGCGATCAACGACGGGCTCGGGCACCAGGCCGGCGACCAGGTGATCGTCGCTACCGCGCGGCGCCTGACGGCCTGCCTGCGCCAGAACGACCTGATTGCGCGCGATGCCGTGGGCGAGGACGGCCACGTCGTCTCGCGCCTGGGCGGCGACGAGTTCACCATCCTGCTCGATAACATCAACGGCGCCGCGACTCCGATCCGCGTCGCCGAGCGCCTGCTGCAGGCGCTGGCCGCGCCGCTGCAAGTCGGGCATCAGCAGGTATATGTCACGGCCAGCATCGGCATCGCCCTGAGCAGCAGCGGCTACAGCGACGTACAGGTGATGCTGCGCGACGCCGACATCGCGATGTACCACGCCAAGCAGAACGGGCGCGCGCGCTGGATGATGTTCGACCAGACCATGCAGGAAGGCGCGCTGCGCCGCCTCACGCTCGAAGCCGAGCTGCGCCTGGCCCTCGGGGCCGGCCAGCTGTTCGTGCAATACCAGCCGATCGTCTCGCCGCAGGACGGCGTGATCCGCGGCTTCGAGGCCCTGCTGCGCTGGCGCCATCCGGTGCTGGGCATGATCTCGCCGGTGGAATTCATCCCGGTGGCCGAAGAGATCGGACTGATCGCGGAAATCGGCGCCTGGGTGCTGGGCGAAGCCTGCCGCGCGCTCAGCGTGTGGCAACAAACCAGCGCCTCCATCCTGAGCATGAGCGTGAACGTCTCGGCGGTGCAGCTCAACGGCGGCAAGCTGGTGGAGGTGGTCACGCGGGTATTGCGCGAGACGGGCATCGCCGCGGACAGCCTCAAGCTCGAGCTGACGGAAAGCGCCGTGATGGCCGATCCCGAGCATGCGCTGGCGATCTTCAAGCAGCTCAAGTCCCTGGGCGTGCGTTTGAGCCTGGACGATTTCGGCACCGGCTACTCGTCCCTGAGCCATCTGCGCCGCCTGCCGATCGACACCCTGAAGATCGACCGCTCGTTCGTGAGCGCCATGGACACCCACGGCGACAAGCGCCAGATTGCCGAAGTGGTCGTGATGCTGGCGCGCTCGATGGGCCTGGACGTGGTGGCCGAAGGCGTCGAAACCAAGGCCGAAGTCAACATCCTGCGCGAAATGGGCAGCGACTTCGTCCAAGGCTATTTCTACTTCCGCCCCCTCGACAAGGAAGCCGTCGTCGCAGCGCTGACCCGCCAAAACAACGGCGAGGCAATCCTGGAAACCCCCTGACCCCTATTGGGGTCAGAGTTGAATTATCGAGAAAGATTGCAGGGCTGCATGCGTCATGTACCCGACCATCAGCCTCCGTTCATAAGCGCAATTGAACAACAATTAGGGTCAGAGTCTAATGCCGTTAAGTTAAGGCTGTGATCGTCGGAGTCGGCGTTCGGGATAACGTTGCGGTTTGGCTTTGGTGACCCGGTCGAACTTTCGGCCGGGTCGGTAGACATTCAGTTCGATG
>NZ_JCASIH010000022.1:0-70532 GCF_059685935.1 Telluria sp. ZT3P39 | reverse complement strand
GTGGCCTGGGCAGTCAACGTGCGCGTAGTGACGGTTTTCGGTCTCGTACTCGACGTGCGCGGTGTTGATGGTGATGCCGCGTGCTTTTTCTTCTGGAGCCGCATCGATCTGGTCGTAGGCTTTTGCTTCGCCGCCGAATTTCTTCGACAGGACGGTTGCGATAGCTGCGGTCAGGGTGGTCTTGCCGTGGTCGACGTGGCCGATGGTGCCGACGTTGACGTGCGGCTTGGTCCGTTCGAATTTACCTTTTGCCATTTTTGGATCTTCCTTTAAATGAACTGTTTTACTTTATTTTTAACGGGGCAGGACACACGTCCTGCCCCCGCGGTATTACTTGGACTTTGCGGTGACGATGGCGTCAATCACGTGCTTCGGAGCTTCCGAATAGTGCTTGAATTCCATCGTGTAGGTTGCACGACCCTGGGTCGCCGAACGCAGCGAGGTCGAGTAACCGAACATTTCCGACAGCGGGACTTCGGCCTTGATGATCTTGCCGCCGCCGCCTGGGATTTCGTCCATGCCCTGGACCATACCGCGACGCGACGACAGGTCACCCATCACCGAGCCGGCGTAGTCTTCCGGCGTTTCCACTTCCACGGCCATCATTGGCTCGAGGATGACTGGCGATGCTTTACGGCAGCCGTCCTTGAATGCCATCGAACCTGCCATACGGAACGCGTTCTCGTTCGAGTCGACGTCGTGGTACGAACCGAAGGTGACGGTGACTTTGACGTCAACGACCGGGTAACCAGCCAGCACGCCGGTGGTCAGGGTCTCGCGCACACCTTTTTCGACTGCAGGGATGTATTCGCGAGGAATCACACCGCCCTTGATGGCGTCGACGAACTCGAAGCCCTTGCCTGGCTCTTGCGGCTCGATGGTCAGGACTGCGTGGCCGTACTGACCGCGACCGCCCGACTGCTTGACGAACTTGCCTTCGACGTCGGTGACCGTCTTGCGGATGGTTTCGCGGTAGGCAACCTGTGGCTTGCCGACGGTCGCTTCGACGCTGAATTCGCGCTTCATGCGGTCGACGATAATTTCCAGGTGCAGCTCGCCCATACCACCGATGATGGTCTGGCCCGATTCTTCATCGGTACGCACGCGGAACGACGGATCTTCTTGTGCCAGGCGGTTCAGCGCCAGGCCCATTTTTTCCTGGTCAGCCTTGGTCTTCGGCTCGACAGCCTGCTGGATGACCGGCTCAGGGAAGACCATCTTTTCCAGGGTGATGACCGACGAAGGATCGCACAGGGTTTCGCCCGTGGTCGCTTCTTTCAGGCCGACCGCTGCGGCGATGTCGCCTGCGTGGACTTCTTTGATTTCTTCGCGCTGGTTGGCGTGCATCTGCAGAATACGACCCAGGCGTTCTTTCTTGCCCTTGATTGGGTTGTAGACGGTGTCGCCCGACTTGATCATGCCCGAGTAGACGCGGAAGAAGATCAGCTGGCCGACGAACGGGTCGGTCATGATCTTGAATGCCAGCGCCGAGAACTTCTCGTCGTCGGCTGCGCGGCGGGTGACCGGCTGGTCGTCCTCGTCGGTACCGCCGACTGGCGGGATGTCGATTGGCGACGGCAGGTATTCGATCACGCCGTCGAGCATGGCTTGCACGCCCTTGTTCTTGAACGCGGTACCGCACATCATCGGGACGATTTCCGATGCGATGGTGCGCTGGCGCAGAGCGGCCTTGATCTCTTCTTCCGAGAGGTCGCCTTCGTCCAGGTACTTGTTCATCAGCTCTTCCGACGCTTCAGCGGCGGTTTCGACCAGCTTCTCGCGCCATTCGGCAGCCTGGTCAGCCAGTTCGGCCGGGATGTCGCGGTAGTCGAACTTCATGCCCTGCGAAGCGTCGTCCCAGAAGATTGCCTTCATCTTGACGAGGTCGACCACGCCCAGGAAGTTCTCTTCGGCGCCGATCGGGATCTGCAGAGGAATCGGGTTGGCCTTCAGGCGCGCGCGCATCTGGTCATAGACCTTGAAGAAGTTCGCACCGGTACGGTCCATCTTGTTGACGAATGCCAGACGTGGGACTTTGTACTTGTTAGCCTGGCGCCACACGGTTTCCGACTGTGGCTGCACGCCGCCGACTGCACAGTAAACCATGCAGGCGCCGTCGAGCACGCGCATCGAGCGTTCGACTTCAATGGTGAAGTCGACGTGGCCCGGGGTGTCGATGATGTTGATGTGGTGCGGCTCGAAATTGTTGGCCATACCTTTCCAGAAGCAGGTCGTCGCTGCCGAGGTAATGGTAATGCCGCGTTCCTGCTCCTGCTCCATCCAGTCCATGGTAGCGGCGCCATCGTGCACTTCGCCGATCTTGTGGTTCACGCCGGTGTAGAACAGGACGCGTTCGGTGGTGGTGGTTTTACCAGCATCGATGTGAGCGGAAATACCGATGTTGCGGTAGCGCTCAATGGGGGTCTTGCGTGCCATAATTTTTCCTAAATCTTTGAATGGACAAAACCGGGCGGCATCTTGGTGTCAAAATGTGCCCGGCCTGAACAACAGATACTGCGGCCGCGCCCCCAGGGGAGTCTGGCCAATTGCTTAGAAGCGGAAGTGCGAGAACGCCTTGTTCGCTTCGGCCATACGGTGCACTTCGTCACGACGCTTCATGGCGCCACCGCGCATTTCAGCCGCTTCCATCAGCTCACCGCCGAGGCGTTGTGGCATGGATTTTTCGCTGCGCTTGTTTGCGGCTTCGCGCAACCAACGCATGGACAGCGCCATACGGCGGACCGGACGAACTTCAACTGGCACCTGGTAGTTGGCGCCGCCGACGCGACGGGACTTGACTTCGACCAGTGGCTTGGCGTTGTTGATCGCGGTCACGAACACTTCCAGCGGGTCCTTGCCCGATTTGGTCTGGATGTACTCGAATGCACCGTAGATGATGTTTTCAGCGACCGACTTCTTGCCGGACAGCATCAGAACGTTGACGAACTTGGCGACATCGGTATTGCCGAATTTTGGATCTGGCAGGATCTCGCGCTTGGGTACTTCACGACGACGTGGCATTTCAATTCCTTTATCTTCAGTTGAGTGCTTTAGGGGCACTCGCGAGGGCCATCATGACCACTCACTTACTCGGCCTGACGGCCGGCTCAACTTAACTTTTAAATGTGACCCCGGTATGACCGAGACCGCGTATTGCAGCTCCGCTATTACTTCTTCGCAGCCTTGGCACGCTTGGCGCCGTACTTCGAGCGAGCCTGCTTACGGTCTTTGACGCCCTGGGTATCCAGTGCACCGCGAACCATGTGGTAACGCACACCCGGCAAGTCTTTTACACGACCGCCGCGCAGCAGGACAACGCTGTGCTCTTGCAGGTTGTGGCCTTCACCGCCGATGTACGAAATGACTTCGAAACCGTTGGTCAGGCGAACTTTAGCGACTTTACGCAGAGCCGAGTTCGGCTTCTTTGGGGTCGTGGTGTACACACGGGTGCAGACACCGCGCTTTTGCGGGCAGTTTTCCAGTGCCGGCGACTTGCTCTTCACAACCGCGGCAACGCGCGGCTTGCGAATCAGTTGATTGATGGTTGGCATCGTTCCTAATCCAACAAAGTACTACAGTTGATAACCCGGACCACTGGTCCGGGGACTGAAACCTAGTCCCGCTCAGTTGCACAGCACAGGCGACGAAAGCCACTCACCGAAGGAGCGGCTGCGAATGCGTATACGATGTGCAGAATAAAAACGAGAACTCGCGAGTATAGGCTTGATATGGCAAGGGGTCAACCGCTTTGGTGAGCAGCGGACCCGGCAGGAGGCCCTGGAGCCGGTTTACCGTGGAGGATGTGGCAAGCTTGCTACATCCCGGCTCTACCGTAGCGCGCCCAATGGCATTTCTGGCGCTAAAGACGGTTGCCGCCAAAGTGAGCATAATAGCCGCTTTTCCTGCCTGTCGAGCCGATGTTCCGCCTGCCGCCTTTCCTGCTGCGCCCCGCCAACCTGTACCTGCTGCTGAGCTATGCGCTGCTGTCGGCCATGCCCTTTGCCGGGCAGTTGCTGGGTACGCCTCTGGAAGACCCGTGGCAGTTGCTCGGCGCCGGCCTGTTCGCCTGGATGGCGGCCTGGGCCCTGTGCAAGCGTCCCGCCTGGTTCCACTGGGCGCTGCTGCCGGCTTTCCTTGCGCTGCCCACCGAGCTCTACCTGCTTACGTATTATGGCCAGGGCATCTCGACCCACCATCTGGGCGTGATCGCCGAAACCAGCCCCAGCGAGGCGCTGGAATTCCTGGGCGGCAAAGCGTGGATGCTGGGCATCGTCATTATTACTGTGCTGCTGTGGTTCGGCTCGACCTGGATGGTGGCTTGCCGCACCCGCGACTTCGACTGGACCGACCGCTCGCGCTGGGTGGTGCTGGCGGCGCTGGGCAGTTGCGCGGCGGTGCTTGCCTATGGGCACAAATATGGCGTCGCGCAGGCGACATCGGCACGGTCGGCTGCCTCTACCGCGCAGCCGCCGGCGCTGCCGCACTGGGCCAAGCTGCCCTTCGATCTCGCCCTCTTCTCGCGCTCCTGGCCCTTCGGATTGACCGCGCGCGGCGTCGACTTCTATAAAGAGCGCATCTACCTGGCGGAATTGAACCGGCGCAGCGCCGCCTTCCGCTTCGGCGCGCACCAGGCCGGCGACGCGCACGCGCCGCAGGTGGTGGTGCTGGTGCTGGGCGAATCCTCGCGCTACGACCGCTGGAGCCTGAACGGCTACGAACGCGACACCAATCCGCTGCTGGCGAAGGAAAGCAATCTCGTGATGCTGCAGGACGTGATCACGCCGGTGTCGGCCACCCGCCTGTCGGTCCCGGTGATCATTTCGCGCAAACCCGCGATGCAAAGTTTAAAAGACGGCTTCTCGGAGAAATCGATGCTCTCGGCCTTCCGGGAAGCCGGGTTCAAGACCTTCTGGATCTCGAACCAGGTCTCGTTCGGCAAGTTCGACACGCCGGTATCGGTGTTCGCCAAGGAAGCCGACGACGTCCAGTTCCTGAACCTGGGCGGCTTCTCGGGCGCCTCGAACCACGACGACGTCCTGCTCGCGCCGCTGCGCCGTGCGATCGCCGACCCGGCGCAAAAAGTGCTGGTGGTGCTGCATACCTTAGGGAGCCACTGGAACTACGCCCACCGCTACCCAAAAGAATTCGACCGCTGGCATCCGTCGCTCACCGCAATCGCCAAGCCGGACGTCACCGACACCCGCCTCGAGCCGCAGATCAACAACAGCTACGACAGCGCGATCCTGTACACCGACTGGTTCCTGTCGAACGTGATCGGGGTGCTGAAGGAATTGAAGCTGCCGTCCTCGCTGCTGTACGTGGCCGACCATGGCCAGACCCTCTACGACAAGTCGTGCAAGATCGCCTTCCACGGCCATAACACGCAGTACGAATTCCACATCCCGGCCTTCGTCTGGTATTCAGGCAGCTATGCCGAGCGCTTCCCCGCCAAGGTCGACCAGCTGCAGCGCCACCGCAAGGACAGGCTCTCGACCGAGAACATGTTCCACACGGTGCTCGACATGGCCGACGTGCGCTATCCGGGCGAACGGCTCGAATGGAGTTTCATGAGCCCGGAATTCAAGCGCCACAAGCGCTATGTCGACAGCTATGGCTGGACCGACTACGACGACGCCACCATGCGCGGCGACTGCCGCGAGGTGATCGCGCGCGGCAAGCCGCTCAAGCGCAACTGAGCACTTGCGGGGCGCTTGCCGGCGCCAGGTCGGCCTCCGGTTCCACCAGGTGACAGCCGTGTCCGCGTACGTACGGACACCCCTTGCGGACACTCCGAACAAGCTTGTCCGGCGTGTCCGCTTCCTTTCCAATCAATGACTTAGCGAATACGCAACTGCTGGCACGGATCGTGCATTAACGACCACAAACCCGTCGTTACTGGAAACACCATGATCCGCGATACATCAGAACAAGACGCCGTCCTCACGGCGGCCCCGGTCCACAAGCTCAAGCGCCGCGCGCTCTGGGTGGGCGGCGCCGTCGCCATCGTCGCCGTCACGGCCGCGGTCTTCGGCACCTGGAGCAGCAGCGAGCATTCCGTCAGCGAAAGCCGCCTGCGCATTGCCGAAGTCACCCGCG
The DNA here is from genome assembly GCF_059685935.1 of Telluria sp. ZT3P39. NCBI lineage: Bacteria > Pseudomonadati > Pseudomonadota > Betaproteobacteria > Burkholderiales > Oxalobacteraceae > Telluria > Telluria sp. ZT3P39. The sequence goes on along the minus strand of NZ_JCASIH010000022.1, from coordinate 64,436 downwards.
GCACCCTGGTGCGCGACGCCTCGGTCAATGGCCGCGTGGTCGCCGCCGTCAGCCCGACCCTGTATTCCACCTCCCCCGCCACGGTCAACCTGAAGGTCGCCGCCGGCGACACCGTGAAAAAAGGCGACGTGCTGGCCGTGCTGGAATCGCCCGACCTCTCCGATGAACTCAAGCGCGAAGTGTCGAGCTACGAGCAATTGAAGGCCGAAGTGGCGCGCCAGCAGATTTTGGCGCGCAAGCAGAAGCTGCTGGCCAAGCGCGAAGCCGACACCGCCGAGATCGACCGCCTGTCGGCCCAGCGCACGCTGGAGCGCTACGAGAGCGTGGCGCAGGTCGGCATCATCGCCAAGATCGACTACCAGAAGGCCAAGGACGCGCTCAACTCGGCCGAAATCAAGGCCCGCCACGCGACCCAGGCGGCGAGCCTGGAAAGCGACGACGTGCAGCTGGCGCTCAAGACCAAGGTCAACGAGCTGGAACGCCAGCGCCTGTCGATGGCCAATGCCCAGCGCCGCGTCGACGAGCTGACCGTGCGCGCGCCGGTGGACGGCTTCATCGGCACGCTCAACGTGCAGAACCGCATGGTGGTCGCCGCCAATGCGCCCCTGATGACCCTGGTCGACCTGTCCAAGCTGGAAGTCGAACTCGAAGTGCCGGAGTCGTACATGACCGACATCGGCCTGGGCATGAACGCCGAGATCACCCTGCCGAGCGGAAAAGCCACCGGCAAGCTCTCCGCCCTGTCGCCCGAAGTCGTCAAGAACCAGGTGCTGGCGCGCGTGCGCTTCGATGGCGAGCAGCCCAAGGGACTGCGCCAGAGCCAGCGCGTGACCGCCCGCCTGCTCATCGAGGAACGCCCGAACGTGGTCATGCTGCCGCGCGGACCTTTTGTGGAAAACGATGGCGGGCGCTTCGCCTACCGGGTGGAAGACGGAGTCGCCGTGCGCACGCAGGTAGCATTGGGCGCCACCAGCATTTCCGCCGTCGAGATCCTGTCGGGCCTGAAGGTGGGCGACAAGGTCGTCATTTCCGGCACCGATACGTTCAAGAACGCACAACGCATCTCGATCAACCGCTGAACGCTTAACAAGACAAACCAAGGAGAATCCCATGCTGCGCATGACCAACCTGAGCAAGGTGTACCGCACCCACATGATCGAGACCCACGCGCTGCGCGGCTTCGAGATCGACGTCAAGCAGGGCGAGTTCGTCACCGTGACCGGGCCTTCGGGTTCGGGCAAGACCAGCTTCCTGAACATCGCCGGCCTGCTGGAAGAATTCAGCTCGGGCGAGTACATCCTCGACGGCGTCAACGTGAAGGGGCTGGACGACACCGCGCGCTCGCGCCTGCGCAACGAGAAGCTGGGCTTCATCTTCCAGGGCTTCAACCTGATCCCCGACCTGAACCTGTTCGACAACGTCGACGTGCCGCTGCGCTACCGCGGCTTCAACAAGACCGAGCGCAAGGAACGCATCGAGGACGCGCTGGCGAAAGTCGGCCTGGCCTCGCGCATGAAGCACTATCCGGCCGAGCTGTCCGGCGGCCAGCAGCAGCGCGTGGCGATCGCGCGCGCGCTGGCCGGTTCGCCCAAGCTGCTGCTGGCGGACGAACCGACCGGTAACCTCGATTCGCAAATGGCGCGCGGCGTGATGGAACTGCTGGAAGAGATCAACACGGCCGGCACCACCATCCTGATGGTCACCCACGACCCGGAACTGGCCGTGCGTACCCACCGCAACGTGCACATCATCGACGGCCAGGTCTCGGACCTGGTGCGCAAGGGCCCGACCCTGGTCGACAAAGCCCCGGTTTCTGCTTAAGGAAAACGCCATGTTCTCCTATTATTTCAAGCTCGGCCTGCGCAGCCTGCGCCGCAACCCGGCCCTGACCGCGCTGATGGTGCTCACGCTTGCCATCGGCGTGGCCGCCAGCGTCTCGACGCTGACCATCCTGCACATGATGTCGGGCGACCCGATCCCCGAGAAGAGCGACCGCCTGTTCGTGCCGCAGCTCGACAACGGCCAGGTCGAGGGCTGGGTGCCGAGCGACGGCCCGAACGACATGCAGATGAGCTATCCGGACGCGTCCAACCTGCTCAAGAGCGGCCAGGGCGAGCGCCGCACCGCGATGTACGGCGTCGAACTGCCGGTCGAGCCGCCGCGCAGCGACATCCCGGCCTTCAATGCGCGCGGCCTGGCGCCGAGCGTCGACTTCTTCGCCATGTTCAAGGTGCCCTTCCTGCACGGCCAGGCCTGGACCGCGCAAGATGATGCCCGCGGCGCCGACGTGGTGGTGCTGGGCCGCGAGATGGCCGAAAAACTGTTCGGCGACGCCAACCCGGTGGGCAAGCAGCTGATGATGAAAGGCTTCCCCTTCACCGTGGTCGGCGTGACCGACACCTGGGCACCGCTGCCGCGCTACTACAAGCTGATCGGCGGCAGCCGCTTCGGCAAGGGCGAGGAATTCTTCATCCCCTTCGCCACCGCGATCCGCCACGAGCAAGGCCACAGCGGCAGCATGAACTGCAGCGCCAACCGCGATCCCGGCTTTGCCAACCTGCTCACCTCGGAATGCACCTGGATCCAGTTCTGGTTCGAGACCCGCGCGGCAAGCGACCGCGCCGAGCTGCAATCCTTCCTCGACAACTACGCCGCCGACCAGCGCAAGCTGGGGCGCCTGAAGCGCAATGCGCCGAACAAGCTGTACAACGTGATGGAATGGATGGAAGAACTGAAAGTGGTCGGCAACGACAGCAAGCTGTCGGCCTGGCTGGCCTTCGGCTTCCTGGTGCTGTGCCTGGTGAACACCATCGGCCTGCTGCTGGCGAAGTTCTCGGTGCGCGCCGCTGAAGTCGGCATCCGCCGCGCACTGGGCGCTTCGCGCCGCGACATCTTCCGCCAGTTCCTGATCGAGACCGGCGTGGTCGGCCTGGCCGGCGGCGTGCTGGGACTGGTGCTGGCCTTCGGCGCGCTGGCCCTGATCGGCATGCAGAGCAAGGGCATGGCCACGATCGCGCGCATGGACTGGCAGATGCTGATCCTGACCTTCATCATGTCCGTGGCCGCCGCACTCGTCGCAGGCCTGCTGCCGACCTGGCGCGCCTGCCAGGTGACGCCGGCGATCCAGCTGAAATCCCAATAAGCGAGAGAGAACCATCATGGAAATCCGTCCCATCCTGTCTGCGCTGATGCGCAACAAAACCGGCCCGATCCTGGTCGCCCTGCAGGTGGCGCTCAGCCTGGCGATCCTGGCCAACGCCCTGCACATCGTGAACGAGCGGCGCGAGATGGCCGCCCGCCCGTCGGGCCTCTCCGACGAAGCCGCGACCTTCTACTTCACGGTGCGTAACCTGAACAAGGACGGCCCCGAGCAGCAGCTGGCCACCATGAAGCGCGAAGCCGATGTGCTGCGCGCGGTGCCGGGCGTGGTCTCGGTGGCCAACGTGACGCAGATGCCGATGTCGCGCGACGGCAGCACCAGCAGCGTCGCCATCGACAAGCGCCAGGAGCGCGAAAGCGCGCTGGCCGGCATGTACATCTCCGGCGACTCGCTGGTCAAGACCTTCGGCCTGAAGGTCGTCGAGGGCCGCGACTTCCTGCCGCAGGATTTCGTCGAGATCAACGAGAACGAAAACCGCGAACTGCCCAAGACCATCATCATCACCAAGCCCTTGGCCGACAAACTGTGGCCGGGCCAGGCGGCAGTCGGCAAGACCATGTACTTCGGCACCGGCGAGGACGCACTCAGCACCCAGGTCGTCGGCGTGATCGAGCGCCTGCAGACGGCGCATACCGAAGTGGGCGAGCGCGGCGACTTCTCGGTGCAGGTCCCGGCTCGCCTGTACGGCAACCCGGGCGCGCTGTACGCGGTGCGCACCGAACCGGGCCAGCGCGACCGCGTCATCAAGGAAGCCGAAGAGGCGCTGCGCAAGTCGTCCGCCACCCCGATGATCCTGCAGACGAAAACCACCGAAGAAGACCGCAAGGACCGCTACCGCGCCGACGTCGCGCTGTCGTGGATGCTGATCACGGTGAGCGTGCTGCTGCTCCTGATTACCTGCTCGGGCATCGTCGGCATGGCCAGCCTGTGGGTCACCCAGCGGAAGAAGCAGATCGGCGTGCGCCGTGCCCTGGGGGCGCGCAAGATCGACATCCTGCGCTATTTCATCACCGAGAATGTCATGATCACTAGCGCCGGCGTATTCGGCGGCGTGCTGCTGGGCCTGAGCCTGAACCACCTGCTGGTAACCCGCCTCGAGATGGCGCGCCTGCCGGTGCATTACCTGGTCGGCGGCGCGGTGGTGTTCTGGGCGCTCGGCATCCTGGCGGCCTACGGTCCGGCATGGCGGGCGGCGAGCATTTCGCCGGCCACGGCCACCCGCAGTGCTTGAGGACCTTCCGCCAATGGTATCCTTGCGCCCATGCCCACTGTACTGATCATTGACGACAACGCCGCGGTCGCGATCGCGCTCGACGTCCTGTTCTCCCTCCACGACATCGCCGCCCTGCGCGCCGGTTCGCCAGAGGAAGGACTGGACATCCTCGGGCGCGAGGCCGTGGACCTGGTAATCCAGGACATGAACTTCAGCGCCGATACGACATCGGGCGAGGAAGGCGTGGCGCTGTTCCGCGAGATCCGCAAGCGCCATCCCGACCTGCCGGTGATCCTGCTCACCGCCTGGACCCACCTGGACGCGGCGGTGGAGCTGATCAAGGCCGGCGCGGCCGACTACCTGTCCAAGCCGTGGCACGACGAGCGCCTGATCACCACGGTGACCAACCTGATCGAGCTGGGCCAGGCCAACCGCGCGCTGAACACGCGCCTGCAGCGCGAGCGCCGCGCCAAGCGCGAACTCGAACAAGGCTTCGACCTGCGCGGGCTGATCTGGCAAGACCCGGCCACCGAACGCGTGCTGCACCTGGCCTGTCAGGTGGCGCGCTCGGACATCCCGGTCCTGATCACCGGCCCGAACGGCACCGGCAAGGAACGCATCGCCGAGATCATCCAGGCCAATTCGCAGGTGGCCGACGGCCCCTTCGTGGTGCTCAACTGCGGCGCCCTGCCCTCGGAACTGATCGAGGCCGAGCTGTTCGGGGCCGACGCCGGGGCCTATACGGGCGCGTCGAAAGCGCGCGAGGGCAAGTTCGAGGCGGCCGATGGCGGCACCCTGTTCCTCGACGAAATCGGCAACCTGCCGCTGGCCGGGCAGATGAAACTGCTGCGCGTGCTGGAAACCGGCCGCTTCGAGCGGCTCGGCTCGAACCGCGAGCGCCAGGTCAAGGTGCGCGTGATCAGCGCCACCAACGCCGACCTGGGTGCGATGATCCGCGCCGGGACCTTCCGCGAAGACCTGTTCTACCGCCTGAACGTGATCGAGCTGCGCCTGCCGCCGCTCGCCGCGCGCCCGGGCGACATCCTGCCGCTGGCCCTGTCCTTCTTGCGTGGGAAGACCCTGCACCCGCAGACCGAATCCGCGCTGCTGGCCCATGCCTGGCCCGGCAACGTGCGTGAACTGAAAAACGTGATGGCGCGCGCCAGCCTGCTGGCCCACGGGGATGTCATCAAGGCTGCGGATCTTGGGCTGCCGGTGTCGGCTGCGCCAAGCATCGATGCGGAACCCGACCGCGAGGCCATCGTCCAGGCGCTGGCGCGCGCCGGCGGCGTGGTGGCGCAGGCGTCCAGCGAACTGGGGCTGTCGCGCCAGGCCCTGTACCGGCGCATGGAGCGGCTCGGCATCGCCAGGCCGGCATGAAGGGTAAAGGCGTGCGACTCTCGCTGGTCACGCGCTGGTCGGCGCTGGTCGGCACCCTGCTGGCGCTCGGCATCCTGGTCGCGCTCGGGCTCGAGCACGTCCTCCCCGGCCACCCGGTCCTGGTCTTCTTCGGCTGCCTGCTGGCGATCGTCCCGATTGCCATCATCACCATCCGCTCCCAGATCCAGCCGATCCTGTCGCTGTTCCGCGCGCTGGAGGGCACGGTGGCCAGCTACCGCGACGGCGACTTTTCGTTCAGCCTGCACTGGCCGCAGAACGACGAGCTGGCCGACCTGATCGCCGCCCACAATGACCTCGGCCACGTGCTGCGCGAGCAGCGCCTCGGGCTGGTGCAGCGCGAACTGCTGCTCGACACCATGGTCCAGAACACGCCGGTGGCCATGCTGCTGGTGACCGACTTCGCCGCCAACGCCGGCACCATCGTCTACGCCAACCTGGCCGCGCGTAAACTCCTGTCCGAGGGTCACAAGCTCGAAGGCCACCAGTTGGGCGAGGTGCTGGATACCGCGGCCCCGGCCCTGAAGGAAGCGCTGGCGCGCGGCGGCGACGGCCTGTTCACCGCCGGCGAGGGCGAGGACGAAGAGGTCTACCACCTGGCGCGCAGCAGCTTCACCCTCAATGGCCGGCGCCACGAACTGCTCTTGCTGCGCCACCTGACCCTTGAGTTGCGCCGCCAGGAAGTGCAGACCTGGAAAAAGGTCATCCGCGTCATCAGCCATGAGCTGAACAATTCGCTGGCGCCGCTGGCATCGCTCGCCAACTCCGGCGCGGAACTGGTGCGGCGCGGCCAGACCGAGCGGCTGCCGCAGATCCTGCAGACCATCGGCGAGCGCACCCGCCACCTGGAGACCTTCATTCTGGGTTATGCGCGCTTCGCCAAGCTGCCCACGCCGCGCCTGGAAGCGCGATGCTGGGACGTCTTCGTCGACCGGCTGGCCGACCAGGTGCAATTCCGCCTGGTGGGCGATCTACCCTCGGCGCCGGTCTGGATCGACGCGGCCCAAATGGAGCAAGCCCTGCTCAACCTGCTCAAGAATGCGCACGAATCGGGCTCGAGCCCGGAAGACGTCGAGCTGCAGGTGCGCCGGGTGCAGGACGCCCTCCGTATCGACGTGTTTGACCGCGGCACCGGCATGAGCGAGGCCGTGCTGACCAATGCGCTGGTGCCCTTCTATTCGACCAAGCGCAGCGGCACGGGCCTGGGGCTGGCGCTGGCGCGCGAGATCGCCGAGGCGCACGGCGGGCGCATCACGCTGGCCAACCGCGACGGCGGCGGCCTGGCCGTGACCCTGATCCTGCCGGCGCTGCCGGGAACCCAGTCACCATGAAAGGCTTGAAACTATGCTGAAGATCATCGGCAAGGACAGTTCGATCAACGTGCGCAAGGTGCTGTGGACCTGCATTGAGCTGGGCCTGCCCTTCGAGCGCGAAGACTGGCACCCCGGTCATGCGGCGCTCAATCCGAATGCACTGGTGCCGGTGCTGGTGGATGACGGATTCGTGCTGTGGGAATCGAACACGATCTGCCGCTACCTCTGCACCCACTATGGCGACGGCGCCCTGCTGCCAAGCGACGCCCGAGGCCGCGCCCGCGTCGAGCAGTGGATGGACTGGCAGGCGACCGACCTGAATACGGCCTGGCGCTATGCCTTCATGGCGCTGGTGCGGCAAAGCGCGGCGTTCCAGGATCCGGCGCAAGTCCAGGCCAGCATCGCAGCGTGGAACCGCCACCTTGCCATCCTCGACGCGCAGTTGGGTACGACCGGCGCCTATGCGGCGGGCGCTAGCTTCACGCTGGCCGACATTGTGCTCGGGCTGTCCGTGAACCGCTGGATGATGACGCCGATGGACAAGCCGGACCTGCCCAATGTGGCGGCCTACTACGACCGCCTGGCCGAGCGGCCGGGATTCCGAACCTACGGGCGCAACGGCGTCGCGTAGCGTATCATCCCATCGCCATGCCTCCCTCTTACACCCGCATCGATCCCCGCTTCGCCCAGCCCGGCCACCCGCCCGCCACCATCGATGAGTTCGACGGCGTGCGCTTCCTGCATCTCGGCACCTCCTGGGTCCAGGGCGCCATGCGGCTGGCCAAGCCCGATGCGATCGAGCTCGAATACGTGCAACTGATGATGATGTGGACGCTGTTCAAGGACGCGCCCCGCCACATCGTGCAGCTGGGCCTGGGCAGCGCGGCGCTCACCAAGTTCTGCACCACCCGCTTTCCCGAGGCGCGCGTGACGGCGGCCGAACTCAATCCAAACGTGATTGCGATTTGCCGCGCCTTGTTCGGGTTGCCGGAGAACGACGCGCGCCTGGACGTGCGCGAGACGAATGCCCTCGACTTCGTGCTCGATCCGACGAACCATGGCCAGGCCGACGTGCTGCAGGTGGATTTGTACGACCAGGAAGCGCGCGGCCCAGTGCTCGATTCGCTCGAGTTCTACCAGGGCTGCCATGACTGCCTGAACAGCGATGGCATCATGACCGCCAACGTCTTCGGAGACGTCAACCGCTACGACACCAACCTGGCCACCATGCAGCAGGTGTTCGACGCGGTGGTCTGGCTGCCCGAAGTGCACGATGCGAACATCGTCGTCCTCGCCTTCAAGAGCGCGCCCCAGCTCGACTTCTCGCTGCTGTACGAGCGCGCCGCGGAACTCAAACGGCGCCTGAACCTGCCGGCCAGGCACTGGGTCGACGGCCTGAAGGAATGGATGCACGACCACGCTTGAAGTGCGGCCGGCGTGTGCGCGCGCACCGTCATTGTGCACGGTGGCAGATCGTTCTAGCACATGCGCCCGTCCCGTTCCATTCATCCCCCATAAATCACGCAAATCGCCAAAAGTGTTGCGTATTGCACAGTTGACACTTGTACTTACAGAAATATTTGTACAGAATCAAGAAGCTGTAGTTATAGGAGACATAGTTTTCGTGATGGCGTGATTTAACTCTACAAAGGGAACAAGATGGCGAATCAACCGAAGAAACGGGTATTGCTGGCGACCGCGCTGGTATCGGCGATGGCAACGGCGTTTGCACAGGAAGCGGCGCCCACGGCCGAAAAGGACATGTCCACGGTCGTCGTGCTGGGTTCGCGCACGCAGGCCAAGACGGCACTGGACACCGCGGTGCCGGTGGGCCTGATCAGCGCGAAAGACCTGCAGTCGGCCGGCTCGCTCGAACTCGGCAAGGTGCTGCAGGACCTCGACCCCTCGTTCAACTTCACGACCACGTTCATCAGCGACGGCACCGACATCATCCGTCCGGCGACCCTGCGCGGCCTCGGCCCTGACCAGCTGCTGGTGCTCGTGAACGGCAAGCGCCGCCACCAGCAGGCCCTGGTCAACGTGCAGCAGACCATCGGCCGCGGCTCGGCCGGCACCGACATCAACGCCATTCCCCTGTCCGCGATCCAGTCGATCGAGGTGCTGCGCGACGGCGCCGCCGCCCAATACGGCTCGGACGCAATCGCAGGCGTGATCAACATCGTCCTCAAGAAGGGCGCCACCGATACCCTGTTCAGCGCCAGCGCCGGCACCACCAGCGAAGGCGACGGCGACACCTATACCGCCAGCGCCCACAAGGGCATCGCCCTCGGTCTTGACGGCGGCTACCTGAACCTGTCGGTCGAAGGCCGCCGCCGCAACGAAACCAACCGCGCCGGCGTCGACAGCCTGCGCGTGAATCCGCCGCGCGTCACCCAGCGCATCGGCGACTCGCTGGCCAAGGACGGCTACCTGTGGCTCAACGCCGGGCTGCCGGTCGGCGGCGGCGAGCTGTATGTCTTCGGCGGCGCTTCCAAGCGCACCGGCGATTCGTCCGGCTTCTTCCGCTCGGCGGGCGACGCGCGCAACGTGCCGTCGATCTACCCGAACGGCTTCCTGCCGAACATCATCACCACCGTCAAGGATGCCTCGCTCGGCGTCGGCTTCAAGCGCGACCTGACCAACGACTGGAGCGTGGACCTGAGCCTGAACCACGGCCGCAGCGAGCTCGGTTTCCACGAGCGGAACTCGATCAACGTCAGCTATTTCTACGAGAACGGCAGCTCGCCCTTGGCCGCCGACACCGGCAAGCTGAAATTCGACCAGACCACCCTGAACCTCGACTTCAAGGGTTCGGTCGATTTCGCCGGCGGCCCGCTGTACATCGGCACCGGCTTCGAATGGCGCCAGGATAACTACCAGATCGTCGCAGGCGATCCGGTGTCCTACCAGTACGGCCGCACCAACGATCCGCGCAAGATCATCCGCGACCAGTCCGGCGGCATCGCCGCTTCGGGCATCCAGGGCTTCCCGGGCTATACGCCCGGCACCGAAGTGGACGACGGCCGCCACAACACCGCGTATTACCTCGACCTCGAGCGCAAGTTCGGCGACGCCTTCTCGGCCGGCGCGGCGATCCGCCACGAGCGCTATTCGGACTTCGGCAACACCACCATCGGCAAACTGAGCCTGCGCTACGACCCCTCGCGCACCATCGGCCTGCGCGCCAGCGGCTCCACGGGCTTTCGCGCACCGGGCGTGCAGCAGAAGTTCTACAGCTCGGTGTCGACCAACCTGAACTCGGCCGGCGTGCTGACCGAAACCCTGACCGCGCGCGAGAACAGCGCCGTGACCCGCGCCTTCGGCATCGCACCGCTGCAGGAAGAAACGTCAAAAAGCGCCAGCGTCGGCATGATCCTGCGCCCGACCCCGAGCTTCTCGGTGACGGCCGACCTGTACCGCACCAACATCGACGACCGCATTGTCTTCTCGAGCAATATCGCACCGGAGTCGGGCGCCTGCCTGACGGCGGCAAGCTGCCCGATCAAGGCAATCCTCGATCCGCTGCGCGTGGGCCAGGCCCAGTTCTTCACCAATGCGATCGACACCTCGACCACGGGCTTCGACCTGGTGGCCCAGCACACCACGCGCGCCACCGATTCGACCCTGGTGCTGTCCGGCCAGCTCGGCTTCAACCGCACCGAGGTGAAGGACCGTAAATCGCAATCGGCGGTGCTCTCCGGCACCCAGCTGTTCGACGACACGCAAGTGACGCTGATCGAGAAAGGCCAGCCGCGCCAGCACCACGTGGTGGCAGCCGACTACACGACCGGCCCATGGAACGCGACCGTGCGCGCCAACTACTTCGGCGAAGTCGAAGGCCAGGGCTTCACCCCGGGCTTCATCCAGACCTGGGAAGCGAAGTGGATCGTCGACCTGACCGCCCGCTACAACTTCAGCAAGAAGTTCAGCCTGTCGGCCGGCGTCAACAACCTGTTCGACACCTATCCGACCAAGTGGGATCCGGTCAAGGCATCGCCCTTCCCGCAGCTGGGCTTCACCTACTGCTGGGAAACCTGCCCGTTTGGTATCAATGGGCGGTCGATGTACGCGAAGGTGGATTACGCGTTTTGATTCGCTTTTCGTAGGGTGGGCGGCAAAGCCGCCCACCCTACAAATTCAGCGTCTTTCCCGCCACCACAGCAGCAGCATCGCCAGTGCAAACACGAGCGCAAACGGCCAGCCCGGGAAAGCACGCGCAGTGCCCGCCAAAGCTTTATCCGGCGTACGGGCAGCATAGCGCGCGGTCGCATCGCGGCGCTGCGCCGCCTGCCACTGCGGCCAGTCCCCAGGCGCGTACACATAGACCGCGTGCGCGCCCGCCTTCGCATCCTTCACCTCCAGCCAGCCCGATTTCTCCGGCCACACGGCCACGCAGGCCGCGTCCGTACGTGCCGACCAGGTGCGCGTCAGCTTCAACTCGGGGAACGCCACCTCGCCCTTGACGCCGCGTGCGCACAGTTCCATGCGCTGCCCCGGCAACGGCAATTCTTCCGGTTCCAGCCATTCGACGCTGCGCGGATCGTCCACACCGACACGGTCGAGCACACCCTGCCACCACAGCGCCAGCGCCTGCGGCTCGGCGATCGCATGGCGATGCCAGTCGCTGGCGCCCAGCCAGGCGATGCGGCCCTTCTGCCAGTTGCGGGTCCAGACCAGATTATCGGAGCCTGACCATGCGCCGGCTTCGCGTGCGCCAGGGTTGAGCGGCGTCGCCAGAAGCTCCAGCGGAGCCTCGATCTTCTTGCCCGCGGCTTGCGCCTGCAAGGGCAGCCCGAGCGTGCGCGACCAGACGCCGGGGTCGTTCGCATTCGCGCCCAGCACCAGGAGCGGCAAGCCGCCCGCCACGCGGCCCAGCAATGCCGAACGCTCACCCGCGCCGAGACGCTCGAACCAGGCGGCGTCGATCACCAGCAGGTTCGGCTCCTTCATCTCGCCCGCCGGCAGCTCGGTGCGGGTGATGGCGCGCCCCAGCACCACCTGCCAGTCGAGCAGCGCGCCGCTGCCGGCCAGCAGCTCGTTGAGCGTGCGCAGGTCGAAGGACGGCGCGCCGAAACGGCCCTGCACCTGCAGAAGCGCCGGCGCATTGATCGTCAGCGGCACGGGACCTTCGGCGAGGGTTTTCCCGGCGGCGTCCAGCAGGCGCGCCTTGAGCACCACGCGCTCGGCCAGCGGCGGCAACCAGTTCACGGCCAGCTCGCCCGTACCGTGCGCTTGCGCAATCACCTGGCCGTTCTCGGCCAGCAGCTGCAAGCGCGCATCCACCGTGTCCTCGCGCTGCACGCGCAAGGTAAAGGTGCGCCCGAGCGCCAGCTGGCGCGGATAATGCAAGCGCAGCGTGCCGCCTTCCGGGCGCTGCCATTCCAGCGGCAGCGCCGGCAAATCGTTCCACTGCGCGGCGCGCAGGCCGTCGCCCTTGACGGCAAGCGCGCGCACGCCGTCGAGCATCGGCGCCGGCGCGGCCGCATCGAGCGTGAGCGTCCTGCCGGCGTCGCCGGGCAGCCGGATGCCGGCCGCGAACAGGCCGAGACTCGCCGCTGCAAGCAGCACCAGCAAGGCATCAAGCCATTGCCGGCGCCACAGGTACAGCCCAGCGCTGGCAAGGCCTGCGACGCCAATCAGCGCCAGCATCATATTCGTGCTCATCATGAAGTTCATGGCTTCGCTCCTTCACGCCAGGCGCGCACGAAGGGCGTTTCGACCGTCGGCCTGGCCTGCAGCAGCACCTGTCCCTGGCCTGCGGCATGGCGCAGCCAGGCACGCAGCACCGGGCGGCAGGCGGCGCAACCATCCGCCACGTCCTGGATCGCGGTCTGGGCCGACAGGCGCTGGTCGTCGTCCGTGATGCGGGTACGCACCCAGTCATGGGCGGCGCGGGTCCACAGCGCCGGCAGCGGGCCATTGCCGGACAATGCCCCCACCAGCAGCTGCACGTCTTCCGGCACGCGCTTTTCCGCCCCGCCCTGCTCGCGCCGGTAGCTCGCGGTGCCATCCATGTCGCCCGACATGCGCTTTTCTTCCTTGATCGGCGGCGGCACGAAGGCGGTCTTGTGCAGGTAGATACGCTCGGCCTGCTGCAATTCCTTGATCGCCTCCAGCGCCTTGTGCTCGGGCGGCAGCGCCACCTTCGGGGTGATCGCGCGCAGCGCCTTTTCGGCATCCCACATCGCCATCAGCGCGCGCCGCAGCACCTTCTTGGTGTCTTCGTCGTACAGCGTGGCGTTTTCGGCTTCGTCGTGGGCGTGTCCATACTGGTGCAGGATGTCCTGCTTGCCTTCTTCCCCCGCGTGATCGTCGCCGCCATCGGCATCGGCGAACAGCGAGGATTCCTCGCCCAGGAACTGGCCATAGCGGCGGCGCAGCGCGCCCTGGTCGGCGGCGATCTTCTGGCTGCGCTCGAGCACCGCATCCTTGCTCATTTTCGTGCTGCGCATGTCGGCCACCAGCTGCTCGGTATCGATGATGATCTGGCGCTGGCTGCGCAGGCTCTGCGGTTTGACCAGCATCGGCATGGCGGCGCTCTCTTCTTCCGCTGCTTCCGGCGGGGCCGGCAGGCGCAGCGTATAGGTCGGCGATTGCACGGTGTGCGGACGTCCCGCGTTATCGACCGCGCGCACGAAGAAATACAGCTCGTCGCCCGGCTCCATGCCCAGCTCCGCAAGCGACCAGTTCTTGGACCAGTTGCGCCGTTTCGGGTCCGGCGAGGCGGGGATGGGTATCTCGCGGTCGGTGAAGCGGATGTTCTCGCCGCTGCCGCGCGCCAGCGTCATGTGCAGGGTGGCGCGCCGCACCTGGTAGTCGTCGCTCACTTTCACGCCCATCGCCGCGCTGGTGGCCGTCTCCGATAATTCCTGCACCATCCGGGTCGGCGCGGTGATCGTGATCTCCGGCGGCGCATCCGGCGTGACCTTGACCGTGAAGCGCTTGCCGCGCCAGCGCCAGAATACCGATTCGGTCGCGGTCCAGCGCGCGCACTCTTGACCGGGCTTGAGCACCTGGCCGTTGCTGACCTCGATCGTTTCCTGCGGGGTGGCGTCGTCCTTCAGGCACCAGGTAATGACGGTCTGCTCGGGCACGAGCAGGTCGCGCGGTGCGGATTCGATGGCTTTTACGCCCGTGTACGAGGGCGGCGCGGTGCGCACCACCAGCTGGCCGATGCTCGGGGCGGCCACCGCTGCGGGAACTTTGCCCGGCGCAGCGATGGGGGCTTGCGGTGCGGCGCCGGAGAACCAGACGGCGGCGGCCAGCGCCAGGCTGGCCAGCAGCCATGGCACGCCGGCCTTCACGCGGCTGCGCGCGATGCGGCGCAGTTGCGCGCCACTGAGGCTGGCGTCCAGCCGGTCGAGCAGGCGGCGGCGCTGGAGCTGGGCGACGGGCGTGGCCGCATGCTCGAGCAAGGCGCTGCTGTCTTCCATTTCGGGCACGGCGCCGTCCAGCCAGCCCGTCCACGCGTAGCCGACCTGGCGGCGCAGGATGGCCCAGTCCCAGGAGCACCACGCGACCCAGGCGATCAGGCCCGGCGCTGAGCGGATGAACAGCCATGGCAGGGCCCCGGCGATCCAGAGCGGCAACCGGCGCAGCTGGGCGGCGCGCCAGACGCGCCGGACAATCTCAGCGCCTTCTTGCATGCGTCAGGATCCTTTCGAGTACGAACAAGGCCGCAAGAAGCGCCATCAGGATGTCGCGCAGCGCGCCGCTCGTCGCCAGGACCGGCGCTGCGGGCATTGCTGCGAACACGCGCGAGGGCGTCGTGTAGGCAGGCGCTCCAGCATGCAGGCGCTGCCAGTCCTCCAGCAGCGTGCGCGCGGCGTCGGCATTCTGCGGCGGCCAGGCGGCCGAATGCCAGAGGCGTCCGCGAGGACTGTCGGCATAGCGCAGGCCGTCCACCTGCGGGGCGGTGCGCAATTCGGGGAAGGCGGCGGCATTGGCGACGAGCCAGAGCGGCGCGCGCAGCATTGGTGCCGGTGCGTCGACACGGTCCCAGACGATCAAGCCGGTCTTCGCGCCCGGCGCCGCGTCGACGATCACGCCGCCGGCAGCAAGCACGCGGCGCCATTGCTCCGGGCGCTCGCTGGCGATGAACACGTGGCGCTTGGCCGGTTGTGCCGGCTGCGTTAGCGTGCGCAGGTCGATCATGCGCCTGAATTCCGGGGCCAGGGCCGGCATGGGAATATCGCCCAGCACCAGCAGGCGTGCTTCGGGACGCCACTCGCGTTCGTGCGTGCGCAGCCAGCCGATGGCTTGCGCCGCAGGCAGGGCGACGCGGTCGGCCTCGAGCAACCCGGCCTGCCCCACCTGGCGTTCGACCCAGGCCTGGTCGGTGCCGGTCGCAACGATGACCGTATCGCCGCGCCAGGGCATGACCGGATCGGCCAGCCAGGCGATGGCGCAGGCCAGCAGCAGGCAGCGCACCAGGAGGAGGAACAGATCGTTCCAGCGCCAGGCCCGGGTCTGGCGCGGCTCGGTGCGCGGCAGGAAGCGCGCGGTGGCCAGGGGCTCGGCCTTGTGCTGCTCGCGCTTGCGCCGGTGCCACCAGACCGGCAGCAGCAGGATGGGCAGCGCCAGCCACCAGAGCGCATTCATGGGCGGCTCCCTGGCCTACGCAGCCATAGCCGCAGCACCTCGCCCGGCGGCTGCTCGATGCGCGCCGCCACCAGCGGAATGTCATGCTTGCGGCACTGGGCCGTGACTTGCGCGAAATGCTCGTCGCGGTTGCGGCGATAGCCTTCCTTCAGGTCGGCGCCGAAGCGGAACACGCCGCTGCCCTGCTCCGGGTCGCGATAGGCGGGCGTGGACGAGAAACTGGCATCGACTTCGGCCTGGGTTTGCAGGCAGAGCACGCGCACGTCGTGGCGCATGCCGCGCAGGCGCAGCAAGGCCTGCGACAGCGGCGACGGCCAGTCGAGCAGGTCGCTCGCCGCGAAGATCACGCTGGGGGATAGTGCGAAATGCAGGCTGGCGCGCAGGGTGTCGGCGTCGGGCAAGTCGCCGGCTGCCTGCACGCGGCTGAGCTGCAGCAGGATGCGCTGCAGGTGGCGCGGGCCGCGCAGGCTTGGGGTGAACTGCACTTTTCCTTCGTTCAGGATGACCAGGCCGAAGGCATCTCCCTGGCGCTGCGCGATGGCCGCCACGCAGCCGAGCAGCGTGCGCGCATAGGCCAGCTTGTCGACGCCTTCCACATCGCGGCTGGGTTCCAGCATCGAGGCGCTGGCGTCCAGCACCAGCCAGATCGCCACGTGGCTGTCGCGTTCCGCCTCGCGCACGAAATAGCGGTCGGCGCGCGCCAGCAGCTTCCAGTCGACGCGGCGCCACTCGTCCCCGGGCGCATAGGCCCGGTATTCCGAGAATTCGACGCCGGCCCCGCGCTCGCGCCCGGCATGGATGCCGTGGCCCAAGCCCGCCAGCACATGGCGGATCACGAGGTCAAGGTTCTGCGTGTGCGCGATCAGCGCGGTCTTCGCCAGCGACAAGATTAATCGATCCGGATCTCGTTACGCAGCGCGTGCAGGATGTCGGCAATGGCCACGCCGTCCGCTTCCGCCTCGAAGTTGCGCAGCACGCGGTGGGCCAGCACCGGCAGCAGCATGGCCCCGATGTCCTCGCGCGTGACCGCCAGGCGGCCCTGCATCAGCGCGCGCGCCTTCGAGGCCAGCACCAGGGCCTGGCCGGCGCGCGGACCTGCGCCCCAGCCGACGTGCTGCTTCACCGCAGCCACCGTGGTCTCGGACGGGCGGGTCGCGCGCACCAGGCGCGTCGCATAGCGCAGCAGGTGCTCACCGATTTCGATGTCGCGCACCAACTGCTGCAGGCGCAGCAGGGTTTCCACCGTCATGGCCGGTTCGGCATCGTCCAGGCCCGCGTGGGTGGTGCGCGAGACCATCATGACTTCTTCGTCTTCGGTCGGGTAGACCACGTCGATGCGCAGCAGGAAGCGGTCCAGCTGCGCTTCCGGCAGCGGATAGGTGCCGGCCTGCTCGATCGGGTTTTGCGTGGCCAGCACGAAGAAGGGGCGCGGCAGCTTGTGCGTGGTGCCGGCAAAGGTCACCGCGCGCTCCTGCATGGCCTCCAGCAGCGCCGACTGGGTCTTGGGCGGCGCGCGGTTGATCTCGTCGGCCAGCAGCACCTGGGTGAACACGGGGCCCTGCTGGAAGCGGAACACCCGCTGGCGCGTGGTCGTGTCTTCTTCCAGGATCTCGGTGCCGACGATATCGGAGGGCATCAGGTCCGGCGTGAACTGCACGCGGCGGAACTGCATGTCGGTGGCCTGGGCCAGCGATTTCACCAGCAGCGTCTTGCCCAGGCCCGGCACGCCTTCGACCAGCGCGTGCCCGCCTGCCAGCAGGCAGGTGACGAGCAAATCGACGACGTTTTCCTGGCCGATGATCACGCGCGCCATGCTTTCTTTGAGCGCGCCCACCGCCGCGCTCAAGCTGGCGATTTCCGCCTCGTCCCACTCCACTGCATTACGTTCCGACACTCTTCAAGCTCCCAACGCGTATTGAATGATGTTGACTGCGAAGCGGGTGTTGTCGACCGCGAGGAACCGCTTGTTGCGGAAATCGTAGTCCCACTCGCATCCGTAGTCCTTGTTCGAATACAGCAGGCGCACGCGCCCGCCGAATTCGATCGCCTTCAGGTATTCGTGCACCAGGTCGTCGCCCCAGCCATTGAGTTCGCCCCCGGTGGTCGGCGGCCCATCGAACTTGAAGAAGCACGAATACAGCGGATGCGTATTCGGGATCTTCTTCAGGGCCGAGGCGCCGAAGATCTTCGTCATCTCGGCTTCGAACGACTTGGCGAACAGGCCGTCGATGTCGTGGTTGCAATCGTCCACGAACACGAAACCGCCGCCGCGCACGTAGCGCTCGAGGTTGCGCCGCTCGGCGGGGGTGAACTGCACCAGCTTGTGCCCCGCGAAATAGCAGAACGGCGCCTGCAGCATCTTCGGATCCGACAGCGCGACCATGCGCTCCGCCGGATCCACCCGCAAGGTGGTGTACTCGACGAGCGAGTTCAGCACGTTGCTGGGCGTACGAATATCCACGTCCCAGTCGCCCGATTCGTACATGAGGCGCGTGAAGTAGAAGTCGAAGTTCGCCATCAGAAGCGTGCCATCGTCCTTAGACCGCGTCCGACAGCGAGGTGAAGTTGAAGTCGCGGACCTTCATCGGCGGCAGCACCATCTGGAACGGCGCCTCGTCGCCACCGATGACTTCCGGCTTGCCCAGTTCGTCGATGTTGTTGAGGATGGTGACCGGGCTTTCGTTGAAGCGGAAGTTCTTCACCGGGTGCTTGATCTTGCCGTTCTCGACGTAGAAGGTACCGTCGCGGGTCAGGCCCGTGATGAGCAGCGACTGCGGATCGACCATGCGGATATACCAGGTGCGGGTGACCACGATGCCCTTCTTCGTGCCGGCAATCAGCTCTTCCAGCGACTTGGTGCCGCCGGCCATGATCATGTTGCCGTGGCTGGCGGTGGCCTGATTGCCGGTCTTCTGCGCCCAGTAGGGCGAATAGCCGAGCGAAGCGATGCGGCCGTTCTTGACGATGTCGGTGCGCTTGCGGGCGATCATGGTGTTGTTATCCCATGGCGCGACCGGCACGTCCGGATTCCACGGGTCGGCCCAGATGTTCACCTGTTCATCGAACAGCTTCTCGCCCAGGCGGTTGCCGCCGCCCTTCTTGGCCAGGAAGCTGCGGCCTTCGTCGGCGGCTCTAGCGCCGAGGGAGCTGAACATGTTACCCAGGATTTCCGAGGTCGCCGCCGGCTCCAGGATGACGGTGTAGCGGCCCGGCTCGAGCGCCTTGGCGTCGACCGAGCGCAGCGCCTTGTCGATGGCGATGTCGGCCGCTTCGCGTGCGTTGAAGCGGCGCGCGTCGACTGCCGAGCGGCTCACCCAGCCCGAACCGCGGCCGTCTTCGGTGCGCGCGGTGCAGGTGAAGGACAGGTCGGTGAATTCCTGGAAGCCGAACACGCCCTTCGAGTTGGCGATGCAGGCGAAGCTGCTGTTATCGGTGAAGAAGCCTGCGGTCACCAGCTTCTTGGCGCGCGCGGCGCCGATGGCGGCGGCGGCTACTTCGGCGCGGTAGTCCGGATCGATGCCGGCGGTGGAGGACATGAAGGTCTTGGTGGTGAGGTAGTCCTGCTTGCTCACGGCCGGGACGAACTCCGGGTTTTCCGGCGCCAGGCGCGCCAGCTCCTCGGCGCGGCGCACGGCCTTTTCAAGCGACTTGTCGTCGAATTCGTTGATCACGGCGGTGCCGGTGCGCTTGCCGAAAGCGACGCGCACGGCCAGCTGCATGTCTTCGGTCAGGCCGGCGGTCGACACGCTGTTGCGCGCGAAGCGGATGTTACCGGTGCGGTTGCCCTGGATCGACACATTGCACTCGTCGGCCTTCGAGAAAGCGATCACGCGGTCGGTGATGCGTTTGGCTTGTTCCTGGTTCAGCTGTTTCATAGTGTCTCCTCTTAACCGATCTTGCGTGCGGTGTTGATGACGTTGATGCCGTTGAAGCGGGAGGTAGCAGAACCGTGCGACACTGCGCTGACCTGGCTCGGCTGGCCTTTGCCGTCGAAGAACGAGCCGCCCATGCGCCAGTCGCGCTCATCGCAGATGGCGCTGCAGGCATTCCAGAATTCCTGGGTGTTGGTCTGGTAGGCGACGTCCTCCAGCGGACCGGCGATCTTGCCGTTCTTGATCTCGTAGAACAGCGTGCCGCCGAACTGGGAGTTGTAGCGCTGCTGGTCGATCGAGTAGGAGCCGCGGCCCAGGATGTAGATGCCCTTTTTCACATCCTTGACCATCTCGTCCGGGGTCAGGCGCGCCTTGCCGGCTTCGAGCGAGACATTCGGCATGCGCTGGAACTGGATCGTGCTCCAGCTATCGGCATACGAGCAGCCGTGCGATTCCTTCTCGCCGATGATATGGGCCTGGTCGCGCGTGGCCTGGTAGTTCACCAGGATGCCGTTGCGGATGATGTCCCACTTCTTGGCGCGCACGCCTTCGTCGTCGTAGCCGATCAGGCCCAGCGAACCCGGAGTCGTGCGGTCGGCAACGAAGTTCACGCGCTCGGAGCCGTACTTGAATTTCTTCGATTCCCATTTGTCCAGGCCGACGAAGCTGGTGCCGGCGTAATTGGCTTCGTAGCCGAGCACGCGGTCCAGTTCCGTCGGGTGGCCGACGTTTTCGTGGATGGTCAGGAACAGGTGTTCGGGGCTCAGCACCAGGTCGTACTTGCCCGGCTCGACCGACTTGGCCGACAGCTTTTCGCGCGCCTGCTTGCCGGCCAGCCTGGCGTCTTCCACGATGTCGTAGGAGTTGGTGTACAGCGTGGTGACGCCGCCGGCGGCCTGCACCTTGTCGCTGGCCTTGGCGTCGAAATACTCGTAGCCCATCGACACGGGCGAGCTCAGGCCGGCACGCGAGCGGAACTTGCCGCTGGCCTTGTCGACGGCAGTCGCATTGATCGGGGCCCAAAGGCGGTGGATGTCCTGGTCGATATACGAACCGTCGGTGGAGGCGAAGTATTTTTGCTGGTTGATCTGGAACAGCGAAGCGGTCATGAAGCTCGCGCCCGCATCCATGCCGGCCTTGTTGGCGGCGATCAGCATGTCGGCCTTCTGCTTGACCGGGATGCCGCGCCAGTCTTTCTTGAGCGGCGTGGCCCAGGCCACTTCGCCCACGCCCTTCACAGGCGCCAGGCGTACCGGCTCGGACTGCAGCTTGGCGTTGGCCCTGGCAATCGCCACGGCCTGGCGCGCCGCATTGGCGATGCCGTCCGGGCTCATGTCGTTGGTCGAGGCGAAGCCGTAGGCGCCATTGGCAATCACGCGCACGCCGACGCCGCTCGATTCGGTATTGCTGATGTTCTCGACGTTCAGGTCGCGCGTGATGATGAACTGGTTCAGGTAGCGCCCGATGCGCACGTCGCAATAGGACGCGCCGGCCTTGGTGGCTGCGTTCAGTGCGGTGTCAGCCAGGATTTTCTTGGCGCTGGCCGCCATCGGGTTCATGAGCTCATCGGCGGCGACGGCATTGCCAAAGACCGGGATGAGCATGGCGCCGGCAGTGCCGGCGCCGATATGGAGGAATTTACGGCGTTCCATTTGAGTTTCCGTTTGTTTCGTAGCGTGGGCGGCTTCGCCGCCCACGCTACGGTTGCTTAGACTGCGTCCGACAGCGACGTAAAGTTAAAATCGCGAATCTTCATCGACGGGATCAGCATCGAATAATTCGCCTCGTCGCCACCGATCACGACCGGCTTTCCGATCTCCTCGATGTTGTTCAGCATCGTCACCGGGCTTTCGTTGAAGCGGAAGTTCTTGATCGGGTACTTGATCTTGCCGTTCTCGATGTAGAAGGTGCCGTCGCGGGTCAGGCCGGTCAGCAGCACCGACTGCGGGTCCACCATCCGGATATACCAGGTGCGGGTCACCAGCACGCCCTTCTTGGTGCTGGCGATCAGGTCGGCCGTGGTCTTGTCGGTGCCGGACATGATGATGTTGCCGGCGCTGCCGATCGCGCGCTGGTTCTTCTTCTGGCCCCAGAAGCGCGAATAGTTCAGCGCATTGATGCGGCCATCCTTCACCAGCTGCATGCGCTCGCGCGGCAGCATGCCGTTATCCCACGGGAGCACCGGCACGTCCTTGTCCCACGGGTCGGTCCAGATATTGACCTGCTGGTCGAACAGCTTGTCGCCCAGGCGATTGGCGCCGCCCTGCTTCGACAGGAAGCTGCGGCCTTCGTCGGCCAGGCGCGCGTTGAAGCCGCCCAGCATGGCGCTGATCAGGTCGCTGGTAGCGGCCGGCTCCATTACGACCGTATAGCGGCCCGGCTCGAGTGCCCGGGCGTCCACCGAACGCAGCGCCTTTTCGATGGCCACGTCGGCCGCTTCGCGCGGATCAAAACGAGCGACGTCGCGCGCCGAGCGCTTGACCCAGCCCGAACCGCGGCCGTCTTCGGTACGCACGGTGCAGGTGAAGTCCAGCGAGGTGGCGGCCTGGTGGCCGAACACGCCGTTCGAGTTGGCCACGCTCTCGAAACTGGCGCGGTCGGTGAAGAAGCCGGCGGCGACGAGGCCCTTCTTGCGGCAGGCTTCCATCGCGTAGGCGGCAGCCTGGGCGCGGTATTCCGGGTCGATGTCGGCGGTACGCTGCACGAAGGTATCGGAAGTCTTGTAGCCGGTCTTGGCCAGCGCCGGCATGAATTCCGGGTTCTCCGGGGCCAGGCGCGCCAGGTCTTCGGCGCGGCGTACGGCGCGCTCCAGCGACTTGTCGTCGAACTCGTTGATGGTGGCGGTGCCCTGGCGCTTGCCGAAGGCGACCTGCACCTGCAGCTGGGTGTCGTCGGCCAGGCCGGCGGTGGAGACGGCATTGCGTGCGAAGCGGATGTTGCCGATGCGGCTGCCCTCGACGCTGACGATGCACTCGTCCGCCTTCGAGAGCGACAGCACGCGATCCGAAATGCGCTTGGTTTGTTCCTGGGTCAGGATGCTCATGGGGTCCTCGCCTTAGCCGATCTTGCGTGCGGTGTTGATCACGTTGATCCCGTTGAAACGGGTCGTGCTCGAACCGTGCGAGACGATGCTGATCTGCGGCGGCTGTCCTTTGCCGTCGAAGAAGGAGCCGCCCATGCGCCAGTCGCGCTCGTCGCAGATCGCGCTGCAGGCATTCCAGAATTCCTGGGTGTTGGCCTGGTAGGCGACGTCCTCGAGCATCGGGCCGATCTTGCCGTCCTTGATTTCGTAGAACAGCTGGCCGCCGAACTGGAAGTTGTAGCGCTGCTGGTCGATCGAGAACGAACCGTCGCCGACGATGTAGATGCCCTTCTTGATGTCCTTGACCATCTCGTCCGGGGTCAGCTTCTTCTTGCCGGCCGCCAGCGAGACGTTCGGCATGCGCTGGAACTGCACCGAGCTCCAGCTGTCGGCGTACGAGCAGCCGTGCGATTCCTTTTCGCCGATGATGTGGGCCTGGTCGCGCGTGGCCTGGTAGTTGACCAGGATGCCGTCCTTGATGATGTCCCACTTCTTCGTCTTGACGCCCTCGTCGTCGTAGCCGACGGCGCCAAGCGAGCCCGGGGTGACCTTGTCCGCGTACAGGTTGACCATCGGGTTACCGTACTTGAATTTCTTGGTTTCCCATTTGTCGAGCGTGGCGAAGCTGGTGCCGGCGTAGTTGGCTTCGTAGCCGAGCACGCGGTCCAGTTCCGTCGGGTGGCCGACGTTCTCGTGGATGGTCAGCCACAGGTGTTCCGGCGAGAGCATCAGGTCGTACTTGCCCGGCGTGACCGACTTGGCGGTCAGCTTCATCTTGGCGTCGCGGCCGGCGGCCTTCGCGTCTTCGATCAGGTCATACGAACCGGTGTACAGGGTGGCGACGCCGCCGGCCGCCTTGATCTTGTGCTCGGGACGTGCGTCCAGGTATTCGTAGCCCATGCCGACCGGCGCGCCCAGACCCGAGCGCGAACGGAACTTGCCGGTGGTTTTATCCACGGCGGTGGCCTGGAACGGGGCCCACAGGCGGTGCACGTCCTGCTCGATGTAGGAGCCGTCGGTGGAAGCGAAATACTTCTGCTGGTTCACCTGGAACAGCATCGAATTCATGAAGGTCGCGCCGCCGTCCATGCCGGCCTTGTTGGCGGCGATCAGCAGGTCGGCCTTTTCCTTGATCGGCACCGTGCGCCAGTCCTTCTTGATCGGCGTGGCCCACGACACTTCGCCGACGCCCTTGACTGGTGCGAGACGCACCGGCTCCGACTGCAGCTTGGCATTGGCCTTGGCGATTGCCACGGCCTGGCGCGCCGCATTGGCGATGCCGTCGCTGCTCATGTCGGAGGTGGCGGCGAAGCCGTAGGCGCCGCTCGCGATCACGCGCACGCCGATGCCGGCCGACTCGGTGTTGGCCACGTTCTCGACGTTCAGGTCGCGGGTGGTGATGAACTGGTTCAGGTAGCGGCCGATGCGCACGTCCGCGTAGCTGGCGCCGGCCTTGGTGGCGGCGTTCAGCGCGACGTCGGCGAGCGCCTTCTTGGCGGCGGTCGGCATGCTGCTCAATAGCTCTTCAGCGGCGATCGCGCGGCTGAACGGAACCATGGTCGTGGCCAGGGCCAGGCTGCTGAAGTTTAGAAAAGTACGGCGTTCCATCGTGCCTCCTGAAATCTACCTGTTTCTGGACAGCGGTCCCGCCGGCTTCACGGTCCGCTCTTGTATGTACGGCGCTGGTAATTTTCTTTACCAGGCAATGATTGCGACGAAAAACCTGGCAACATTAGCAGCAACATGAGGATTTGAATAGGCAATTGTTGTGCCATATCAAAGCCTTCGCCAAGTACTTGATTTTGGATGCCGAGCACTGTCCAGCCTGGTGTCCGCGCGGCTGTCCGCCGTGTCCGCCGCGGACATTTTCCGGACAACAACGGGACAAGATCGCGCGTCGAATATGCATATACAGGGAACGCTTGACTGCCGGTCCGGGCTGCCGGATCATCAGCGCGGCGGCGGCGTTCCGCCCAGCCGCGCACAACAACTTCTGGAGACCCCGAACCGATGAAACGACTGATCCTGGCTGCGATGCTGGCCACCGGCATGGCCGGCGCGGCCCACGCGGACGACGCACTGAAAGCGGCCATCGCGGGCGAACACCGCAGCGCGGCCAACAAGGCGCGCGACAGCGCCCGCCATCCCTACGAGACCCTCACCTTCTTCGGCATCAAGCCGACCATGACGGTGGTGGAACTGGCGCCATCGGGCGGCTGGTACACCGAGATCCTCGCGCCCTACCTGCGCGACAAGGGCAAGCTCATTGGCGCGGGCGAAGCGATCGCGCCGGAGAAGCGCTACGGCATGGCCTTCAAGAAGAAGCTCGACTCGAACCCGGCGCTCTACGACAAGGTAGTGCCATCGGTGTTCGAGCCGCCAGCGACCTATGCGATCGCGGCGCCGAACAGCGTCGACATGGTGCTCACCTTCCGCAACCTGCACAACTGGGTCGGCAACGGCGAAGACGCCCTCAAGACCACCTTCAAGGAAATCCACAAGGTGCTCAAACCGGGCGGCGTGCTGGGCATCGTCGACCACCGCCTGCCGGCCAAGATGACGCAGGACGCCAAGGCCTCGAGCGGCTATGTGCACGAAGCCTGGGTGATCAAGACCGTGGAAAGCGCGGGCTTCAAGCTGGCCGGCAAATCGGAAGTCAATGCCAATCCGAAGGACACCGCCGATCACGAGAAAGGCGTCTGGACCCTGCCGCCGGTACTTGCCAACAAGGACAAGGACCGCGAGAAGTACATGGCGATCGGCGAGAGCGACCGCATGACGCTCAAGTTCGTCAAGCAGTAAGCCGCATCGGCACCGCGGCCGGGGAGCTCCCCCTCTCCGGCCGTGAAGATTCGTGTGTTTCCTTCGGCGGCGAGCGTGTATATTCTGGCGGCTTGACCCATCCAGTTCGAACCGATTGAGCCACCGAAGGAATTTATGAAGATTGTCCGCCTCGCCGCCGCCGTGGCATTCGCCATGGCAGGCCTCGTCCACGCACAGGACACCACCCCGCCAGCCCCGACGCCTGCGACCCCGCCCTCGCCGGCGACCGCGACTCCATCCGCCACCACCGCGCCGGCCCTGCCGTCCGTCGAGAACTCGGTCGTCAAGATTTTCGCCACCGTGCGCCGTCCGGATCCGTACAAGCCGTGGGCCAAGCAGTCCCCGGTCGACGTGACCGGCTCGGGCGTCATCATCGAGGGCAAGCGCATCCTGACCAATGCCCACGTGGTCGGCTACGCCAGCCAGGTCGAGGTGCAGGCCAGCCAGTCGGGCGACAAGGTGTCGGCCAAGGTCATCGCGCTGGCGCGCGGCCTGGACCTGGCGGTGCTGGAACTGGACGACGCTTCCTTCTTCGACAAGCGCCCGGCGGTGCCGCGCGCGGCCGTGTTGCCGGACGTGCGCGAAGCGGTCTTCGCCTATGGCTATCCGGTGGGCGGCAATTCGCTCTCGACCACCCGCGGCATCGTCTCGCGCGTGGAATTCGTCGGCTACGGCTCGTTCAGCTCGGGCCTGCGCATCCAGATCGATGCCCCGATCAACCCGGGCAACAGCGGCGGCCCGGTGATCGCCGGCGACAAGATGATCGGCCTGGCCTTCTCGATGGCGACCAATGCCCAGAACATCGGCTATGTGATCCCGAACGAAGAGATCGAGCTGTTCCTCAAAGACGTGGCGGACGGCCGCTATGACGGCAAGCCGCTGCTGCACGACAGCATCCAGACGCTGGAAAATCCGGCGCTGCGCCAGTACCTGAAGCTCGACAAGTCGGTGGAAGGCGCGGTGGTGCACCGCCCGTATAAAACCGATGCCGGCTGGCCGCTCAAGGAATGGGACATCGTCACCCACATCGGCGAGCACCCGATCGACAACCAGGGCATGGTGAAGCTGGGCTCGAACCTGCGCGTGCGCTTCCAGTACCGCATCCAGCAGGTGGCGAAAAACGGCAAGCTGCCGATGACCATCGTGCGCGGCGGTAAAACCATGCGGGTGGAGGTGCCGGCCAGCGGCCCGCGCCCGCTCCTGATCCCGGACCTGAACGGCGGCTATCCGTCCTACTTCGTGTATGGCCCGGCGGTGTTCACGCGCGCGACCAGCGAGTTCCTGTCCTTCCTGGTCTCGAGTGCGCCGGCGATGAACGCCTACAGCTTCAACGACAGCCCGCTGGTGACCCAGCGCGGCGACTCGCCGGACGCGGCGCGCGAAGAGCTGGTGGTGATCAGCAGCCCCTTCTTCCCGCACAAGCTGGTGAGCGGCTACAGCAACCGCTTCGGTTCGGTGGTCGATACGGTCAACGGCGTCAGGATCCGCAGCCTGGCGCACCTGGTGTCGACCCTGCGCGACCTGAAGGACGAGCACGTCGTGTTCAAGTTTGACCAGCGCTACGGCGAAACCATGATCCTGCCGCGCAAGGCGACGCTGGAGGCGACCGATGCGATCCTGTCGGATAACGGGGTGCGCACGCAGGGGTCGGAGGATATGATGAAGGTGTGGGCCGGGAAGTGAGCTTACGCTGCTCACGTTAACTTGGGGCTAGCAATGCCAGTGGCATTGCTAGCGCCTTCGCCGGGACCCAAGTGCAACCGGCTGTAGATCAGCCCTTTTTTTCTTTCTTCACAGGCGTAAACAACAAGTCCTGGAAGTCATAACTGAAGTCCGTCTCCGTCGACACCGGCTTCATCCGCATCCGTTCGATGCTGCCGTCGTGGTCCAGCGAGAAGGTCACGTAGGCGTCTGCATTGAAGTTCCGCTCCTTCCAGCGCACGATGAAGGTATCGTGCTGGAAGTGCTCCAGTTCCCCGGTCAAATCAGGCGTCTTCGCGAACGACAGCACCTGCTTCGCTCCCACCCGCCTGATGGTCGCCAGGCCATACCACTGGTCCTGGTAGTCGCCCTCGTAGCTGGCCAGCGCCAGCGACGGCTTCGAGCCGGCGGCGCGGGTCGCGGTTTCCTTCTTCAGGCGCGCCGCTTCCTTTTCGGTCATCTCGCGTTCCACATCGGCCACGCGGCCGATCCAGTCGGTCGGCGCCACGTTCAGGTACTGGTCCAGCAGGCGGTACTGCAGGGCCGACAGCGAGGACCCGCTTTCGGCGTTGGTGAAGATCGCGATGCCCAGTTTCGATTCCGGCACCAGCAGCACGCGCGAGTAGAAGCCCTGCAGCGCGCCGCCGTGCAGCGCCACCATCTTGCCCTGGTAGTCGCGCAGCTGGAAGCCCAGGCCGTAGGCGTAGAAGTTCGGCCGGGTCGCAGCCAGCGGAGGACGCGGCTGGCTGATCTTCATCGGCGTCTGCGGCGTCCACAGCTCGCGCGCCTGCTTTTCGGAGAACAGGCGCACGTCCTTGCCGTCCGCCCCCTTGCCCACACGGCCGTTATCCAACAGCACATTCATCCAGCGCGCGATGTCCTCGGCGCTGGTGTTGATGCCGACCGCGCCGACCGCGTTATCGACCGGCATCGGCTTGACCGCGGCGATCTTGCCGTTGATCTTGCTGTGCGGGGCCGAGACGTTGGCGAACTTCGCGTTTTCCGCCAGGCTGGTGGTGGTGCCCGCCATGCCGGTGGGCTTGAGGATCCACTCGTGCATGGTCTCGCCCCAGGTCTTGCCCGACTTGGCGGCGATGATCTTGCCGGCGACGATGTAGAGCAGGTTGTCGTAGGCGTAGCTGTTGCGGAAGCTGGTGGCCGGCTTGATGTAGCGGAGATTGTGAATGATCTCGTCGGTGGTGAATGTGGTGGTCGGCCACCACATCAGGTCACCCGCGCCCAGGCCAAGGCCGCTGCGGTGGGTCAGCAGGTCGCGCACGGTCATCTCGGCGGTGACGTAGGCGTCGTACATGCGGAAGTCCGGCAGGTGCTTGATGACCGGGTCGTCCCAATCGAGCTTGCCCTGGTCGACCAGCATGCCCAGCGCTGCGGCGGTAAAGGCCTTGGAGTTCGACGCGATCTCGAAGATGGTCTGGCCATCGACTTTGGCCGGCTCGCCTAGTTTACGCACGCCGAAGCCTTGCGCGACGACGACCTTGCCGTCCCTGACGACGGCAATCGCAATGCCCGGCACCTGGAAGGCTTTCATCACGCGGGTGACGTCGGCTTCGAGGTTGTAGGCAGCGGCTTGTTGCTCGGCGACTGGTGCGGCGGCGGTCTGCGCGACGGCGGCGGCAGTGGTGGAAAACGCGATCAGGATCGCGGCTGCAATGCGGTTCATGGAAATCACGCTGTTCGGTCCTTATTGCTTGTTCATCTGCTTGTCGACGCTGCCCTGCGTCTCCGGGTGGTAGCGCTCGCGCGCGGCTTTATAGATACGCTCGGCCCAGGTCCGGTCTTCGGCATTCGCGCGCAGCGCGCCGTAGAGCGGTACCACGAACTTCTGGCGGCCTACGCTCATCAGGAAGGCTTCCAGGTTCGGGCGGATGCCGCGGTAGCCGGCATGCACCGAGGCGCGGTAGAAGCGGAAGGCGACTTCGTTGTTGCCGGTCTTGGCAAGGCCGAAGGCCTTGTCCAGCTCCTGCAGTTGCACGGCCGTGGCCTTGTTGTCGATATCGTTCAGGAATTTCATCCACTCGGCGGCGGTCCAGCTCTTGGTGTCAAGCTGCGCGGTTTTCAGGTCGCCCTTGAGCCAGCGCGCGGTGGTGTCGTTCAGTTTCGCCAATCGTTCAGAAACGGCGTGCTTGGCGCTGGCCGGGATGCCCGGGCCGTACAGCCACTCGTCGAGCTCCGCGTCGGTCATGATCTTTGGGTTCTTGGCCAGCAGGTTCGCGCGCAGGAACTGCACGAACTGCGCGGTGGTCACGCTCTGGAAGGCGTGCTGGTCGAACCAGCTGCGCAAGAAGGGATCGAACGCGGCGCGGCCGGCACGCTGTTCCAGGGTGCGCAGGAACCAGGCGCCCTTCGGATAGGCCAGGCCTTCGTCGGTGTAGTGCTCGTTCGAGGTGTCCGCATCGCGCGTGAGCAGCGCCTGCTTTGCAGCCGGAATCGTCTTGAGCGACTCGATCGCTTCTTCCTGCTCGAGCTGCAGGTTCATGGTCGCCACTTCGTCGCCATACATCTTCTCGAGGATGCGGGTGGTCACGTAGGTGGTAAAGCCTTCATTGAGCCACCAGTGCTTCCACGAGGCGTTGGTCACCAGGTTGCCCGACCAGCTGTGCGCCAGCTCGTGCGCGATCAGGTCGACCAGGCTGCGGTCGCCCGCGATCATGGTCGGAGTCAAAAAGGTCAGGCGCGGGTTTTCCATGCCGCCGATCGGGAACGAAGGCGGCAGCACCAGCATGTCGTAACGTCCCCAGCGATAAGGGCCGTATAGCGATTCGGCCGCTTCCACCATCTTCTCGGTGTCCGCCAGCTCGTATTCGGCGGCCTTGATGCGCTGCGGCTCCGCGTAGACGCCGGTGCGACCGCCCAAGGTGCGCGCCTCTAACTCGCCGATGCCGATCGCCAGCAGGTAGGACGGAATCGGCTGCGGCATCGTGAACTTCCAGCCGCCCTTGCCGGTGGCCTTCGGGTCGTTATCGGCGCTCATCACCACGCGCATGCCAGTAGGTGCCTCGATGCGGGCGGTGTAGGTGAAGCGCACGGCCGGCGTGTCCTGGATCGGCACGAAGGAGCGCGCATTGATCGGCTGCGACTGGCTGAACATGAAGGGGTACTTGCCCGACATGGTCTGCTTCGGCGTGAGCCACTGCAGCGCGGTGGCGGTGGGCGCGGTCTTGTAGTGGATGCGGATTTTCGACGGCTGGCCCGGCAGGGCCACGTGCAGGGCCTGGCCCTTTTCGGCGTCGAGCTTGTCGAGCGTGTATTTCACCGGTTTCCACGCTCCCTTCGCATCCTGCGCTTCGATCTTCGAGATCGCCAGCTCGCGGGTATCGAGATCGAGCGTGGTGGCGGACTTGTCGAGCCAGTCCAGGGTCAGGTCGGCATGGCCGCTGAGGGTCTTGCGCGTGAAGTCGGCCTTCAGGTCCAGGTGCAGGGCTTTGGTGCGGACCTGGTCGTATTTGGCGTAGCTGAGCGGATCGAGTGCGAACGCGTAGGCGCTCCATTGGCCGATCAGGGCGCAGGCCGCAGCGCGCAGCAGGGTGCTTGTCTTCATGGTCTCTCGCAGAGGTAGGTCAGGCAGCCCAGGCAGGGCTGAGGGGCGCGAGCAGGATAGCATTTTCGCCCAGGGGGCGAAAGCGCGGGTTGACAATGCGGCGGCGCCGTATTGACGGGCGATTTTGTAGGGTGGGCGGATTCCGCCCGCGCGGTGATAGTTAGCCGTCAAACAGGCGCGCGGGCAGCATTAACGTCGTTTGAACGCGTGGGCGGGGTCATTCCAGGCAATGCGCGGAATGCCAACGCCCGCGCGGTGACAGTTAGCCGTAAAACAGGTGCGCGGCTATTCCTGCGTGATCCACACCGGGGCGGACCACAGCACGTTGCCGTCTTCCTGCGTGACCTTCGCGTAGTAGAAATGCTGGCCGGGCGCCGGGGTGATGGTCGTGGTGGCTGTGGACGACAGTTGCGTGACGGTCCCGCCGCGCATCGGCACGCCCTCCATGATGGCCACCGCCGCGACCTTCTTGCCCGAGCTGGAGGCGAAGTTCACTTTCAGCGTGAGGGGGCCGCAGTTGGTGAAGCGTTCTCCCATCAGCTTGCCGTTGGCGGTGAAGACCAGCTGCGAGGTCTTGTCCATGGTCGCGAACACGCGCCGGGCCTTGAGGGCCGCCATGAAGCTCTCGCGCGTCAAGGGGGTCCCGTTGGGCAGCAGCACGCCGGTGCGGTTGGTGTAGGACGCGCCCCAGTTGGCGCAGTGGTTGTCCTGGTTGGTGCTGAAGGCGACGTGGTAGCCGGCTTCCAGCAGGCGGTTGCAGGCTTGCTCGAAATTGCTGCGCCGCGTCTCGGTCTCGGACTCGTTGGTCGAGAAGGCGGTGCTGTTCATCACCTCGCACAAGGCCATCGCCTCGTCGCCGTCCGGCGTGTAGGCGAGCGGCACGCCATTCACCACGAACTGGCCCTGCTGCGCGGGGTGGTTGAACTGCCCGATCCAGCCGCGCTGGCGCATCAGTGAATACAGCGCGGCGTAGTCGCTGCGCGGGCTCAGGGTGTCGGCCAGCAGCTCGCCCCTGGCGTTCTTTTCCCAGCCCAGCAGCTCGTCGCTGTTGAAGATGTTGACGTGGCCACCGTGGTTGATGACGCCCCATTCCATGCCATAGAGCGCGAGGAAACCCGGCCTGGTGGCGGTGAAGGCGGCTGCGCTGGCCAGGCCGGCCTGGTAGAGGGCCCTGGCGGCGGCGGGATCGGCGTCGGGCGCGGTGCCGTCCGAGCCGTCGTACATGTGGTTGTGCTCCGATACCGCCAGCACGTCCAGTCCGCGCCCGCGGGCATAGGCGAAGGCCGCGTCGGGCCCGTACTTCCCGGTAAGCGGGTCCTGCGCGCCCTTGCATACGTCGAGCGCGGCGCCGCCGTCGCTGTGGTTGCTCTGGCTGTGCAGGTTGGCCAGGTAGACGGTATAGGGCAAGGCGCCAGGCGCCGGCGCCATCGCGGCAGGCTGGTCCTGGCCGCGGGCGCCGGGCAAGGAGGCGAAGCCCGGCATGCGCGGCGCGGGCGCGCTGCCGACGGCGATCTGCCATTCCTGTTCCACCAGCGCCTCAAGGTCGCCGCGCAGGCCGGCGCGCAGACGCACGCGGTACAGGCCTGCGGGTGCAGGTTTGGTGCCGATACGGCCGTTCCATGTGACCGTTGCCGGGACGGCGGCGCTGGCGAGGACGCGGCTGCCGCGCCAGCGCTGGGCCACGCGGCCCTGGGGATCGACCAGTTCCAGCGACCAGTCCACCGTCCCGGAGCGTTCCAGGCCGGGGTAATCGAAGGACAGGCTGAAGGTCCGGCGCGCACCCGCGTCGGCCTTGAAGGGCGCGTGCAGGGTGGCTTCGAATTCCTTGTGCTCGGCAGGCGCCGCGACAGCGCTGCTGCAGCACAGGGCCAGCAGCAGCGCACGGAGGGTGGGGGTCAGGAGTGTGGTTTTCACAATGCAATTTTGACAATTGCACCGAATTCCACCTTGCGCCGATCCGCCTCCTTAATTGCACATTTATCTACATCTGTTGAGCGACTTCAACAGACTTGCGGACCCTCAAAAATGCACGTCCGCCCGCAGCATCGGCGTACTGGCGCGCTGCCCTGCCCCGCCCGTGGTCGCCCGCGAATTGCCGAACTTGTTGTTCCAGAACTGGTAGCCGACGCCGACCCGGATGCGCTTTTTCGGGTAGCCGAGGCGCGGTCCGATGTCGTGCATCAGCGCCAGGTCGAGATTGGTCTCGGCGCTGGTGGCGCGCCCCGCCTCGTCCAGGCCCTTGGCGGCGATCCAGTTGACGAAGCCCTCGAAGGACCAGCCTTCGGCCACCGGGATGCCCCAGCTGGCGCCGAACATCGGGTGGGTGTCGTAGGTGTAGCGGCCGCGCACGTTGGCGATCGGCGGGAAAGGGCCGCTCGGCGCATTGCTCTCGCGCAGCCACAGGATGCTGGTGTTCAGGAAGCCCGGCACGTCCCACATCAGGGTGGGACCGGCGACCAGCATGCGCTTGCGCGAGTTGTAGCCGACATCGTCCTTGTGGTTCACATCGAAACCAAAGGTCAGGCCCACGCCCTTGACCTTGCCGAAGCGGATTTCGGAGCCGCGCAGCGCGCCGAAGTCGAGCGTGTGGCGGTACAGCAGGTAGGCCTCGGGCGCGCCGCTGCTGCTGCCCAGCGAACGCGGGTCGGTGCTGTCGGACTTGAGCAGGTCGAGGTTGAAGTAATTGCTGCCATATTTGTAGCCGCTGGCGTGGGTGAAGGCCAGCACATGCTTCTTGATGTGCCCCGGGATGAAGGGCTCGGCGAAGCGCGTGCCGTAGCGGTAGCTGACTGCATTGTCGCTCCAGTCCTGCGCACCGGCCGGTGCGCTGCAGCACAGCAGGGCGGCGCAGGCCGCGGTGGCTAGTCTTTTGGTCATGTTCTCGATCCTGGCTGGTTGTCGTGATGGCCGCCCATGGCGTCGGACGGCTTGCGTTCCACATACAGCTCGACCTGGTGCTCGCGGCCGTCGTCGACGAGCTCCAGGGTGTTCCCCTCCTGCGGCTGGCCGTCGAGCACCATCTGCTCGCCGGCGCTCGCGCGCCGCACCGTCACGAGGTAATCGGTCCTGCCGGTGCGGTAGCGCAAGCGCAGGCTGTCCCAGCCAGAGGGCAGCAGGGCCGCGAGCCTGATGCGGTCGACCGCGCGGCCAAGGCCGAGCAGCGCGTCGGTCAGCAGCACCTGGGTCCAGCCGGCGCCCACGGCATCCATCATGAAGTAAGGCGTGCCGGCGTAGCGCACGGATGCATCGGTGTGTGGTGCGACCGGATTCGACGCGCGCGCCAGTTCCCAGGCGCGCGTCGCCGCGCCGTCCCCGGCCAGCGCCAGTGCCAGCCATGCCGCCGTGCGTCCATCCTGCGGCGCGGCGCCGGAGATGGCGCCCAGCGCGGGTTGAACGCGGGCGGGGGCGGCGCCGGCAATGGCGGCCCAGGCCTGGGTGGCAGCCACGCTCCCGCCTGCGTCGTCTGCATACGCGGCGCCATCCCAGCCGTGTTCTTCGGCCTGCGCCTTCAAGGCCAGCGCGGCGCCGCGGCAAGTGGTGGCGAAGCCGAAATCGGCGCGGCGGTCGGCCACCTCGGCGAAACGCTGCAGCACGGTGGCGAGCAGGAAGGCCAGCCGCAGGCTCTCGGGACGGCCGGCATGTTGCGGATCGTCCTCGTGCATGCGGGCGTCCTGCAGCGGCAAGCCGCGGGCGCCGAAGCGCAGGCAGCCGCGCAGGCCATGCACGCAATACTGGTACAGGTCGTCGCGCGCCAGGCGCGTGCCGCTCGAGGGGTCGCCGCCGGCCGGCTCGCGCAGCACGCCATAGTCGCCAGTCGCGCCGACATAACGGTGCAGCGCATAGGGCAGCCACAGGAAGTCCTCGACCTGGGCGAAGGTGGCGCCGATTTCTTCGCGCGCCGCCCGCAGCAGCGCCGCGCGCAGCGTGGCCGGGCTGCCGTGCACCGCTGCCATGGCGCCCTGCAGCTGCTGGGCAGGCGTGCCGCCCATGGCGCGGGACAGCGCCCCATACGGCAGCCAGCCGTTGGCAAAGAGGTCGAAAGCGGGATCGGGCGTCTCGACGCGCACGCTGCCGAGCAGCTCGTCCCAGAACCCGTGCAGCTGGCGCAGCGCCAGCGCCGCCCCCTTGGCGCCGCCGTGCTGCTGCACGACCCGGCTGGCCGCCAGGGTATCGGGACTCGCCACCCCGAGCAGGAACACCAGTTCGGTTTCCGCCCCCGGTTGCAGCTCGACCATCACCTGCAATGCGGCGCAGGGATCGAGCGCGGCGCCGAGCGTACCGGCCAGGCTGCTCCGCTCCAGCGCCGCAGGCCGCGCCAGGCTGCGGTGGCGCCCGACGAATTCGCGGCGGTCGGCGGTATAGGCCACCTGCCCCGCCTCGACATGGAAAAAGCCGACCCGGTCGCCGAAGCCCTCGCCGAAAGCGTTGCGGGCGATCAGGGCGCCGCTGGCGAGGTCGATGCCGGTGACGACCTGCAGGCCGGGTGGGAGCGCGGCATCGTCCATCAGCCATTGCACATAGCCGGTCACCGACAGGCGGCGCGGCGAGTTCGAGACGTTGCGCAGCGTGAGCACCGAATACTTGAGCGCCTCCCCGGCCGCCACGAAGCAGCGCAGGTTTGAGGCGATACCGTGGGCCCGGTGCTCGAACAGCGTGTAGCCGAAACCGTGGCGCGTGAGATAAGGCTCGCTGGAGGGCATCGGCCAAGGGATGGGTGACCATGTCGCGCCGCTGTCCTCGTCGCGCAGGTAGAAGGCTTCGCCGCCGGTCGCCGTCAGGCGCAAGTTGCGGCGGCCGCACCAGGTGCCGGCCATGCCACTGGCCGCCAGCTCCGAGCCGAAACCGGCATTGGACAGCGGGTTGTCCCAGGCGGGCGGCAAGCCCTGGTTGCTGCGGATGAGGTATTCGCGTCCGTCCTGCGAAAAGCCGCCGGCGCCGTTGTCGTACTGGAGTGGCTCGTCGAAGACGGGCGCCGAATCCGCCGTCCACGGCGTGGCCGGCTCGCGCGCCGCGAACGGCGCCGGCAGGGCGGGCATCGCCGGCGCGGCGTGGCGCAGCTGGTCGGCCAGCGACCCGCGCTCGCCCAGCAGCAGCACCTGCGCGGCCGAGCGCAGGAGGATGCGGTCTTCCTGCGGCACGTCCTCGAGCAGGTAAACATGGATGCCCTCTTGCCCGCCGGGCGCCAGGCCGGCCACCTCGTCGCGCATGGCGCGGCTGTCACACAAGACCAGCACGTCGGCGGCCAGGCCGCGCGCGTCCCAGTAGGCATGCGCCAGCAGGGTCTCGCGTACCAGGCTGCTCTCCTGGCCGGGCTGCAGCACCAGCAGCGGACGGCCGGCCCCCACGCCATAGAAATCCAGGGCGGCGCGGCCGCGCACGTTGCGTTCGATGACGCCGGCGTCGGCGCGCAGGCCGGGCACCGGATCGAGCAGGCAGGCGGCCAGGCGGTTGTAGAGCTGGGCCTGGGCTTCACCCAGGCCGGCGCGGCGCAGGAAGGCCTGGCCGTGGGTCCAGGCCGCATCGATTGCCCCCGCCACCACCTGCGCGTCGAGGTGGCGCAGCGCCAGCTCGCGCGCGGCGGCCGGGGTGGCGGCCGCGCCCAGCACCAGGTCCACGGTCACCTCCTGGCCGGGCGCCAGCGTGAGCGTGCGGCGGATGGCCAGGGCCGGCGCCGGCGGCGCTTCGTCCAGCGGCGGCAGCTCCGCGAGCGGGTCGAGGCAGCTGCTGCTGTAGGCCGGCGCGCCGGCTGGAGCGCGTACCGCCATCATGTGCAGCACGGAGGGCGCGCCCAGGCCGAAGGAGCACAACAGCGCCTGCGATGCCTCGTCGATCCGCACCGGCTGGGCCGGATCGCTCTGCGCCGCACCCGGGGACACCCCGGGCAGCGCCAGCTCGACATGGCTGGTGATCTCCAGCGTGCGCGGCTCCGCGAGCGTGTTGCGGATGCGGATGCGGCGCAGCTCGACGTCGTCGCTCGGGGCCACCACGACGTCGCTCAGGATGGCCAGCCCGCGTTCTTCGCGGCGGAAGGCCGCGCGCCCTTCGGCGAAGACGGCTTCATAGCGTTCCGGCGCGCCCGCTACCGGCGCCAGCGTGGCCGACCAGGTGTCGCCCGAGGCGGTATCGCGCAGCACGCAGGCCAGGCCGCCGCGGCCGCCCAGCGGGTCGGGCTGCCAGCGCGTGAGGGGCACGCCGCCCCAGGTGCTGTAGCCGGCGCCGTCGCCCGTGATCATCACGTGGTAGCGGCCATTGGACAGCAATTGCAGCTCCGGCATGGCGCTGCTGTCGATGACGCGGCCGCTGGAGGGCACGGCCTGGCGCGCCGCGCCGTCGTAGGGAGCGGCGCGCGATGCGCCGGAGAACGGCACCGGCTCCTGCAGCAGCGGCAGGGCCGCGCGCAGTTCGGGATCGGCCGCGAAACGGCGCTGCATCGGTGCGTCCTGCAGCAATTGCAGCAGCGCGAGCAGGCCCATGCCCTGGTGGCGCGCGGCCACCGTGCGCACGACGTGGCGCTGCTCGCCATGCGGCAGCCGGCCTGGCGTGTAATCGACCGCATCGACGAAACCGTAGTCGCCGCTCAATCCCTCGTGCGCCATGCGTTCGAGGTTGGCCAGCGCCACGCCATGCGCCACCGGCAGCGCCAGCATGGCCGCATACGGCGCGGCCACAAGCTCGGCCCCGGCGCCGCGTTGCAGGGCGGCCGCGGGCACGCCGAAGCGCCGGAACTGGAAGCGCAGCGCGGCATCCACCGCGTTGCAGGCCGATTCCGAAAACCCCCAGGGCATGACCAGATGGCGGCCGTGCGCCACCTGGGCGCGGACGGCGGCGCGGCCGGCGTGGTCGAGCAGCGACTCGCGCCAGGACGGCATCAAGAGGGGCGGCGCGAGGGTGTCCGACAAACTGCCCGAGCGCGACAGCAGCAACTGCTCGGCGCCCGCAACGCGCACCGGCCGCCCCAGGCTCCACCAGTGCTGCTGCGGCAGCTGGCCCTGGGCCACCGCAACAAAAACAGCCATGCAGGCCTCGGAGGCCAGCAGGTCGCAGCTGTCGGCGTCCAGCCGGTTTTCGCGGATATGGCAGCCCGCCGACAGCAAGCCGGTGTCATGGTCGAGCAGCGCCGCGAAATCCATCTCCCCGAGCGAGCGCGCCTGCGCGGCCAGGCGTGCGGCCTGCGCCAGCAGCGCCGTTGCCCGGTCGCGTCCTTCGCGCACCAGGCGCGCCAGGCCCGGCTGGGTGGCGGCCGCCGGATCGATGGCGGCCAGTTCGCGCAAGGTCGGAATGCGCGTCAGGCTGGCATCGAAGACGTATTCCTGCGCGGCGCGCATCCATGGCGCCAGCGCGAGCAGGTCGTCCCGCACCGCGTGGCACTGGGCCGCCAGGCGCGCTGCCCAGCCGCGCAGGCTGTCGTTATCGGACTGGCTCAGCGCGGCATCGAGCGCATCGGCCGCGTCGACGGCGTGGCGCAGGCATTCGCACAGGCCGGGCAAGGTGTCGGCGGCGCGGCAGCGTGTCGGGTCGAGCGCGGCCCAGACGGCGGCCAGCTTCTGGCGCACATCCGGCCGCTGACCCACCGCCAGCTCGTCCACCACATGCAGGGCGGCGCGGATCCCGTCCAGCGCATGCGGTCCGCAGAGCGGCGCGTCCGGCAATTCGTCGAGCCCCACGGCCAGCGTGCGCAGGCTCAGTGCCAGCCAGCCGCTGTTTGCTGTCGATACGAAGGCCGGCTCGCAGGGTGCGAGGGTGGCGTTGTCGTAGGCGGCCAGGTAATGGCCCTTCCAGCGTTCCAGCAAGGCCATCGACGCCAGCGAGCCCTCCAGCCGTTCGAGCAAGGCGCCCACCGGCAGGTAGCCGAAATCGCGCGCCGCCAGCGTGGACAAGAGGCCTGACGCGATGCCGCCCGGGGTGCTGCGCCCATCCACCAGCGGATGCGGGTGCTCCTGCACGCTTTCCGGTGGCAGCCAGTTGTTGGCGGGGCCGGCGTGGTCTTCGAAGAAGCTCCAGCTGCGGCGCGCCAGGCGCTGCACGAAGGCGTGCCGCGCGGCCGGCAGGCGCGGCGGGCGCTGGCGCAGCGGGAGGCTGGTCCACCAGGCCAGCGCCGGCGCCAGGAACCACACCAGCAGCGCCGGGGCGGCGGTGAACAGCGAATACGGATTGGCAAAGGTCAGCAGCAGCGCGACGGCCACCGCCAGCGCCGGGGAAATCCACATCGTGATCCAGTTGTTGGCGATGTCACGGGCAGGCCGCGACAGTGCCGGCAGACGCCATTCGAGCTGGTGCCGGCGCGAGACGTGGCGGCGCCAGACCGCGCGCGCGATGGCGTCCAGCTGGCACCAGGCGGCATGCGGCAGGAAACTGGCCGCCAGCGCCCCACGCACCAGCGCCACGCGGGCGCCGCGCGCCCAGGCGTCGAGGTGCTGGCGCCATGGCGTGTCGTGTGGCCGGTCGGCAAGCGCCACCAGGCTGGCGCCCAGCGCGGGCAGGAAGAACACCGACAGCACGGCGCCGATCCAGAATGCGGGGGCGGCCAGCGCAGTCCAGCACAGCACCAGCAGCAACACCAGCGCCGGGGCCACCAGGCTGTCGCGCAGCGCGTCGAACAGCTGCCAGCGGTGCTCAGGCGTCATCGGGTTGGCTTCGCGCTTCCCGTCCGCAGCGGCGACGACGCGGCGCACCCAGCCGGCCGACTGCCAGGCCGCGCGCACCGTGCGGTGGCGGCGCACCGCGTGCTCGCCGTAGTTGTCGGGGAAGGCTTCTTCCAGGCGCACGTCGCAATCGAGGGCCGCATGCAGGCAGCCTTCGTCGACCGGCCCCGGCTTGAGCAGGGCATCGTCGGGCAAGCGCTCGCGCAGCACGCGCTCGTAGGTGTCGACGTCATAGATGGCAGCCCAGCCGAACATGCCCTGGGTGTCGCATTCGTGCCCGGCCAGCGCCGCGGCCCAGGTACCGCGCCCGCCGGTCCACAGCCGCTGGTAGCGGCAGGCCTGCCGGCCCGGCAGGGCGCCGCCGATGGCCGGGCGCAGCATCCCGTGGCCCTCGACGATGCGGCTGCCATCGGCATGCAGCGCCGGCTGGTTGAGCGGGTGGGCCATGGCGCCGACCAGCGCCCTGCCGGCATCGCGCGGCAGGTCGATGGCGGCATCGAGGGTGATCACATAGCGCACTTCGGCTAGAGCGGCGGTGCTGCCCGCGCTGCAGGCAAAACGCTCGCGGCCCGTGCCCGCCAGCCAGGCATTCAGGTCGGCCAGCTGGCCGCGGCGGCGCGCGCGGCCGATCCAGGCCTGCTCGCCGCTGTTCCACGTGCGCGGACGCTGCAGCAGCAGGAAGGGCTCGATTCGCCGGGTGAGCGTGGCCGGCTGGCCGTCTTCGTCCAGCGTGGTAAAAGTGTGGCGCTGCGCATGCTTGCGGTTGAGCGCGTCGATGGCCTCGGTGGCGCGAGCGACCAGCCCTGCATCGCCCGGCAGCGTTTCGGCGTCGGCGTCGTGCAGGTCGGCCAGCAGGCAGAAACGCAGGCGCGGGTCGCGGTTGGCGAGATAGCGTACTTCGAGGTCGCGGCACAGCGCGTCGACCTGCGCACTGGTTTTCAGGCGCGCGGAAACCGCCACCAGCGCCTGGGCATCAAGCGGGATGCCGCTGCTGAAATCCATGCGCGCCGTGGCGGGAGGCGGCGCCAGCCAGGGCGCCATCATGTCGACCAGCGCATCGGCCAGTTGGCTCGCGCCAACCAGGGCCAGCAGCCCGACGGCGGCCTGCAGCAGCATTCCCGCGCCGCCCTGGCGCGCGCATACCACGGCGGCCATCGCAAACAGCAGCGTGAGCACGCAGGTGGCGCCGATGCGCAGCGCCAGCGGCAGATGCCGCGCGCGCCGGCGCAAGCCTGCGGCCAGGCCGGGACGCGGCTGGAGACGCGCCTCCAGTGCGGCCGCGCCCGGACCGCACAGGTAATAACCGATGTGGCGGTGGCGCGCATCCAGGCCGCCCTCCGCCGGCGTATGGTGCCTGCCTGCCAGCGCCAGCGCCTCGGAAGCCACTTCGGATTCGAGCCGCCCGGTGCGGCGCGCCAGGTCTTCGATGCTGCGCCGGTACAGGTCGCGCGTCGGGCCGTCCATGCGCGGGTAGCTGCCATCCGGGTCGGCGCGCAGCGTGCTTTCCACGGTGGCGAGATTTTCTTGCAGCGCGCGCCAGTCGATCCCGCCGAGCAGGCGCAGGCTGGCCAGGCAGTGGGCGGCATGGATGCCGTCGGCGGCCAGCGCGCTGCGTTCGTCCTGCACCTGCTGCGCGATGCTGGAACCGTCGTCCGCCAGGCGGGCATCGATCCAGGCCAGCGCCTGGGCCAGTGCGCCGCCCTGCCCCTGCAGCCGGCGCGCGAGCTCCGCAATAAAGCTGCTGCCCATCGGCTGCACGGCGCGCGCCATGTCGGCCACCAGCAGGATCAGGTCACCGGAGCGCTGTGCGGCGGTATCGACCATGCGCGTGGCCCAGCCCTCGGCCAGCACGCGCTCGCGGCAAGCCCGCTCGCTGCGCGCGGCGATGTCGCGCAGGCTGCCCAGCAGCGCCAGGCGCAAGGCGGCA
Organism: Telluria sp. ZT3P39; assembly: GCF_059685935.1. NCBI lineage: Bacteria > Pseudomonadati > Pseudomonadota > Betaproteobacteria > Burkholderiales > Oxalobacteraceae > Telluria > Telluria sp. ZT3P39. The sequence continues at coordinate 23,145 of NZ_JCASIH010000022.1, read as the reverse complement.
GGCTGCAGGCGCAGCTCGGCCAGCAGCAGCGGGGCGGTTTCCTGATAGGCGGCGAGGAAACGGACCAGGGGCTCGCGCTCGATGCGGCCGGCGCCCTGCGCCACGGCTTCGCGCGCCAGGACCTGCAGGCGGGCCCCGGCGGGCTGCTCCAGGCAGGGCAGCACGCCATCGTCGTGTAATAGCTGGCCGCGGGCGAGGCGCAGCTGGGCGTCGATCAGGGGAGTATGGTCGAGGATGGCGGTGGCAGCGGCCGGCAGTTCGCTGCCGGCCTGGCGCGCACGGTCGAGCGCCTCGCAGGCGGCGTCCAGGGCGGCGCTTTGCCCGGCCAGCAGGGCGCGCAGGCCGGGCGCGCCATTGCCGCCGGCCAGTCGGTGGCGGGACGCGAGTGCGCGACCATGCGCCGCCAGCTGCGCGGCAGTCATCGGCACACTCATCGGCACGTCAGCGTCGGCGCGCACGGTACCAGCTTGCTGCGCGGACGCGAATTCGGCCATCGGGTTCTTCTCCAGGTTCAACAGGGTCCTCGGCAATGAGGCGTGCGCTGTCGACTGCTGGCGCGCCGGGCGCCCGGGGCGGTTCAGTGGAGCGATACAGCAGACCAACATGGCGGGGCGCGCACGGCCTCCGTCATGCTAGAAGAAGCCCGGGGTGGGCACTGTGCGGTGACGTACAAAGGGGGCAGATGCGCCACCCTGTTGCGGGTTTGCCTCGACTCAGCCGGCCAGCGCCAGTCCGCCGGCCACGTGCCAGGCCTGGGCGTGGCCGAGCCGCCGCAACAGGCGAACCGCCCGTGCGCTGCGGTTGCCGCTGCGGCACATGAAGACCAGCGGACGCGGTTCGCCCTGCAGCCATGCCGCGGCCTGCCCGGCCAACTGCGACAGCGGGACGTGCCGGGCCACGTGGCCGCCCAGGTGCGCGGCGCCGGCCGCGTGCTCGGGCTGCTCGCGCACGTCGATCAGCAGCGCGTCCGGATGGGCGTCCAGGTAAGCCTGTGCGGCAGCCGCATCGAGGTGCATGCCGTCGTCAAGCAGGGGCTCGGCGGCGGGGCGCGAGACCGCCGGCTCGCCGATGCGGTGGCAGCACAGGGCCAGATCGGCGACCGAGGCATCCTGCGGCAGAGTACCGAAGACGAAGCGCACGGCATGGGCCGGCAAGGTATCGCCTTCCGGCCTTCCCAGCAGGAAGGCGTCGCCGGCCTTGAGCAGCAGGTCGCGGCCGAGCGTGATGGACTCGGGTGCGCTGCCAGGCGCCAGATCCATCAATGCGCACAGCGCATCGGCGCCCCCTGCCCCATGGCTGGTGTCGAAACAGGCACTCAAGCGGCAGCCGCGGGCGCGCAGGTCGGCCGCGACGCGCGAGGCCAGCGCGGCGGGCGGATCGATGGCGATGCATTCGCGCCCCTCCTCGTCGAACAGCAGCCAGCCGCTTGCGCCACCCGACTCGATTTGCTCCAGCCCGGACGGCGCCCTGGGGGCTGCCAGCGCCTGGCCGCAGCGCAGGATCCGGGTACAGGCTTCAATAATGAAGGCATCGTCCACCAGGGGGCCGAAGGACATGCGTACCGCCGAGGCGCTGCGCTCGGCCGGCACGCCCATCGCGTCGAGCACATAGCTCGGCGCCGCCTTGGCCGCCGAGCAGGCCGAACCCGCGCTGACGCGCACCTCGGCGGCATCGAACAGGTCGAGCAGCTCCTTGCTGCTGCGTCCCGGCACCGAGAAATTCAGGGTGGTCGGCAGTGCGTGCGCGAGCGGGGCGTTGAAGACGACACCCGGAAAGGCGTCGCGCAGCGCGCCGGCCAGCCGGTCGCGGCATGCCAGCAGTTCGGCGTGGGTGCGGAAGGTGCCGCCCTCTTCCAGCGCGGCGAGCACCGCGCCCAGGGCGGCGATGCCGGCCATGTTCTCGGTGCCGGAGCGCTGGCCGGCTTCCTGGCCACCGCCGCACATCAGGGGCGTGTAGGGCGCGCCTTCACGCACGTAGAGCAGGCCGACGCCCTTCGGTGCATACAGCTTGTGGCCCGAGAACGGTGCGTAGTCGATGCGCGTGGTGCCAAGTGCCAGCGGCAGCTTGCCGAGCGCCTGCACGCAGTCGACCATCCACAGCGCCGGACTGGCGGTGTTTCCAAGGACGGCGGCGATGCCGTCGAGGTCGGACACGATCCCGGTCTCGTTGTTGGCCGCCATGGTGCACACGAACGCCGCGCGCGGCGCCAGTTCGCGCAGCAGGTCCAGCCGGTGGCGTCCGTCGGCGTCGACCGGCAGCGCGCGCAGCTCCAGGCCGGTGCCGAGCAGGCGGTTCCAGTGCGCCAGCGATTCCGGCACCGCCTTGTGCTCGGTGGCGCCGTACAGCAGCAGGTCGCCGCAGGGCTCCCCGCGCAGGCGGCGCTCGCGCACCGCGCACAGCGCCGACAGCACGGCGGTCTGGATGCCTTCGGTGGCGCCGCTGGTGAACAGCACCCTGCCCCTGGGGGCGCCCAGCACGCGGCGCACCGATGCGCGGGTCGCATCGAGCAAGGCCTTGGCGCGCAGGCCGGCCGCATGGCTGCTGCTCGGGTTCCCGAAACAGGCCCCCATTGCGGCGTTGGCGGCCGCCAGAGCCGCCGGCAGGACCGGCGAAGTAGCGTTGGCGTCGAGGTAGAGTTCGCTGTTCATAAAGATATTACAAAAAGGTAATTAATTGCTATGGATCGTGTTATTGTTAGTGAATATGTTACGGAATTGACCCGATAAAGGTATACCAATTTTCCTGACTTATCCCGTACGTTTGGCATATCTATTCTCCATATACCTATATTTGGAAAATGAATTCACTCGACAAGTTTGATTGCGCCATTCTTGCCGCATTGCAGGCAGACGCCACCCTCTCGATTTCCGGCCTCAGCGAAAAGGTCGGACTGTCCAGCACACCCTGCTGGAAGCGCGTCAAGCGCCTCGAGGAAGACGGGTATATCGAAAGCCGCGTCAGCATCGTCAACCGCAACAAGGTCGGCCTGCCGGTGACGGTTTTCGTCAGCGTGCGCACCAGCGAGCACGACGAAAAATGGCTGGCGCGTTTCGCGGCGTCCGTGGTCGCGCTGCCGGAAGTGCTCGAATTCCACCGCATGAGCGGCGACGTCGACTACCTGCTCAAGGTCGTCACCACCGATATCGCCGGTTACGACCGCTTCTACAAGAAGCTGATCAAGGCCGCGCGGCTGAGCGGCGTGTCGTCCGCGTTCTCGATGGAGCAGATCAAGTACACCACGGCGCTGCCGCTGGAACTGATCTCGCACGGGCTGCCTGCCTGACTTCAAAAACATCGCGGAATCATGCGATGATGGCGGCCGTTCGCAATGAAAAACGGAGACCTCAGGAATGCCAATCAAGATGAACATGGCGCCGCTGGCGCTGGCCGCGCTGCTTGCCGCGCATGCCGGTTCGGCCACTGCCGCCGAACAGCTCGTGAAAATCGGCGTCAGCGGTCCGCTCTCGGGCGCGAATGCCTTCGCCGGCAAGGACAACGAGAACGGCGTGCGCCTCGCCGTCGAAGAACTCAACGCACAAAAACTCCAGGTCGGCGGCAAGCTGCTCCGCTTCGAGCTGCAGTCCGAAGACGACGGCGGCGACCCGAAACAGGGCGTGACCGTGGCGCAGAAATTCGCCGATGCCGGCGTCAAGTTCGTGCTCGGGCCCTACAACTCGGGCGTGGCGATTCCCGCTTCGCGCGTCTACAACGACAGCGGCATCCTGATGTCGACGGTCGGCACCAATCCCAAGATCACCGCGTCGGGCTATGCCACCGTGTTCCGCATCGTGGCCAGCGACACCCAGGTCGGCGGCTCGGTCGCGGCCTATGCGGCCAAGGAGTTGAAGGTCAAGAACGTGGGCGTCATCGACGACCGCACCGCCTTCGGCCAGGGCATCGCGATGGAATTCAAGCGCCAGGCGCAGGCGGGCGGCATGAAGGTCGCGGGCCACGAATACACCACCGACAAGGCCAGCGACTTCGCCGCCATCCTCACCGCCCTCAAGGCCAAACGCGTCGATGCGGTGTTCTTCGGCGGCTACGCGCCGCAGGCCGCCCCGATGGCGCGCCAGATGAAGCAGCTCGGCCTGAACGTGCCGCTGCTGGGCGGCGACACCCTGTGCAGCCCGGAGATGGCCAAGCTCGGCGGCGCTGCGGTGGGCGAAAACGTGCGCTGCGCCCAGGCCGGCGCCATCGTCGCCAAGCAGCCGGGCGGCCCGGCCTTCATCAACAGCTACAAGGCGCGCTTCAAGCGCGAGCCGGACGTGTACGCGCCCTCGTTCTACGACCAGACGAAATTCATCGCACAAGCCATGAAGACCGCGAACTCGACGGACGCGGCCAAGGTCGGCGCGGCGATGCACACGATCAGCTACCAGGGCGTGGTCGGTACCTATGGCTACGACCCGAAGGGCAACCTGAAGAAGACCGCCGTCACCGTCTACACCTTCAAGAACGGCGCATTGACGCCGCTGGCCAGCTACTGATCCGGGACGAACGAAAATGAAAGCACTGTATACACTGGGCGCCGTGGCTGCGGCCGCGCTGCTCGCCTGCACGCCGGCGCTGGCTGCGCCCACGACCCCGCCGAAGCCCGCCTCCGCCGCGGCTACTTTTGAGAGCCGCCAGATCAACGCCCTGGCCGACGAGTACTACGAATCGCTGGCGCGCTTCGAGCCGGTATGGGCCACCGAAAGCGGCGACAGCCGCTTCAACGACAAGCTGGGCCTGTCGATCTCGCCGAAACTGCGCCAGCAGCAGTTCGCGCTGTACCGCAGCTACCTCAAGCGCCTGAACGCGATCCCGCGCGAGCGCCTCGGCAGCCGCGACCAGACCAGCCACGACATCCTGAAGTTCGAACTGGACACCGCGCTGCGCCTGGCCGCCTTCCCCGAGCACCTGATCCCGATCGACCAGATGGTCAGCATGCCGGTGATCCTGGCGAACTACGCCAGCGGCCAGGGCGCGCAGCCGCTCACCACGGCGCGCGAATACCGTGCCTACCTGAGCCGCCTGAACCAGCTGGTGCCGCACATCGACCAGTCGATCGTCAACATGCGCGAAGGGATCAAGCGCGGCGTGGTGCAGCCGCGCGAGCCGATGCAGTCCGCCCTGCCGCAGTTCAAGCAGCTGGTGGCGGCCAAGCCGGAAGACAGCATCTTCTACACGCCGATCAAGAACATGCCGGCCAAGTTCTCCAGCGCCGACAAGCGCAGCCTGAAGACCGCCTACCGCAAGGCGATCGCCAACAAGCTCAATCCGGCCCTCAAGCGCCTGGCGACCTTCATCGAGAAGGACTACTTACCGAAGACCCGCACCACTGCCGGCTGGAACGCGCTGCCGCAAGGCGCCGCCTGGTATGCAGCACGCGCCGCGGCCATGACCACGACCAGCCTCACGCCCGAGCAGATCCACGAGATCGGCCTGAAGGAAGTGGCGCGCATCCAGGGCGAGTACGGCGTGACCGGCCCGAAGATGGGTTACACCGGCCCGGCCGCCGGCCTGCCGCGCTGGGTGTCGGAGCAGCCGAAATTCAAGCCGTTTACCTCCGACCAGCAGGTGATCGACGTATTCCGCGAGCTCGATGCGAAAGTGCGCACCAAGCTGCCTGGCCTGTTCACACTGATGCCGAAATCGCCGCTCGACCTGCGCCTGGAGCCGGAATTGTCGCGTGCGACCGCCTCGGACCACTACACGCCGCCGGCGGTGGACGGTTCGCGTCCGGGCGTGTTCTGGTCGGTGGTGAACGATCCGAAACAGTACGGCAGCACCGGCATGGTCACGCTCTACCTGCACGAAGGCCAGCCGGGCCACCATTTCCACATCGCGCTGGTGCAGGAACTGGGCCTGCCGAACTTCCGCAAGTTCGGCGGCAACAACGCCTTCACCGAAGGCTGGGCGCTGTATGCCGAGACCCTGGGCAAAGAGATGGGCCTGTTCGAGAAACCGGAAGACTATTTCGGCCACCTGAACGACGAGATGCTGCGCGCCGCGCGCCTGGTGGTCGACACCGGCCTGCACGCGAAGGGCTGGAGCCGCGAGCGGGCGATCAAGTACTTCCAGGAGACGCTGGGCTATTCGGAGCACGAAGCACGCGCGCAGATTGAACGCTACATGGTGTGGCCGGGCCAGGCGCTGGGCTACAAGATCGGTTCGCTGAAGATCATGGAACTGCGCAAGCGCGCGCAGGATGCGCTGGGCAGCAAATTCAGCCTGCCGGAATTCCACAAGGTAGTACTCGAGGAAGGCACGCTGCCGCTGGCGGTGCTGGAAGCGAAGGTGGATCGGTGGATTGCGGAGACGAAGTAATTGTTCTTGTAGATTGCTTAGATAACCGGGCTACGATCCGGTTATCTCTATATCGTCAAAAGTTCTCATCAACTATCGGTATTACGGTCGGCCGACCAGGTTTGGGTTCCTGAATCGTCGATTTCAAGATGAAGGTCGCCGTGACGGCGTGTCGACCGGACAAGCGAACAGTGGTAGCGATACTTGCTGTGTGCGTCAGTATTCGGCTTCCTACCTACAGAAACACAAATTACTTCTGGCTTAATTAAGTTCATAGCCTCGCAGTGGTAACCGCTATCACGTCCGTGGTGACTAGCTTTAAGATAAGTCGTTTGCAACCGACTACCGTAATTTGCGGCCATACTTTCCCACGCAACACTCTCTGCATCACCAGGAAACAAAATACTTTTCCCCGCATGTGTAACACGCAAAACGATACTTAAATCATTGGATTTACCTGAAGCGTTGCAAGCCCTTACCAATTCCGAAGTAGGAGAGAGAATTTCAATCTGGTCACCACCTGAAATTCCCTCTTCATCTTTTCCGAACGCGTATAACGAGTTGCCTCGTTCATAAAATTTTGGACTAATTCCCGCTACCATCCCAGAGCGCAGTGCTTGGTAAAACTCCCAATCTTCGCGATCAGCGCTTCCACGAAAAGTAGGCGTCGGCTTAGTATTTCTTGTGTCCCAAAAGTTAACAAATCCAATCTCGTCGTACAAGCGCTTAAGGCCACGCATGTGATCCATATCAGGATGTGTCTGGACATATCTAAAAACTTTCTTCCCAGGATACATGTCTTTCATGAATCGAATCGGATCAGTTAACTCGGTTCGCTCGACACTGTCTGCATGACTCTCCGCTGCAAAGACGGCTTTTATGATCCCGCCTCCGCCTCTCGACAAGAATGCAAATTGCTCGTCTACGAGCTCTTTATGAGAGTCAGCATCATACTCTTGAGAATTATTTATATCAATAACAGTCAAGTTGCCAGAATTATGTTGGATAACTGTACAGTCCCCATGACCAACATTCAAAAAATGAACACGAAGCATAGATTCTTTTTCTAAAAACTTATTAAAATTTGTTGACCATTGGACACTGCTGCAATTTGATTTCTCCCTAAACAGAAAATTTTTCCTTGCCGGGAGTTTTGGCAGGTATCTTATTTAGGGCTTCCCACAGGCGCTTCGCATACGCATACCCGGCCAATTCAACCGTTTTCGCATTAAAGTGGAAAAGCCACGCCAGTAAAAGCACGACTGTCAGAACTAACGTAAGCACATGTGATGCATCTAACTTAATCAAATCTTTAAAAATAACACGAAAGTCAGAACTAAAAATGTTCACTCCGTGGATTAAAGTGGCGAGAATCGATAGGATACAAATTACGACTCCCACCCACCGGCAGCCGTAGGCATTGCGGCTATAACCATATGCGACCAACTCACTAAAAACAAAGGGGTATTTTCTCTTGTCAATGGTCAACAGACATAATGCGTTTGCAGCGGCCACATACACATCGTCTGCCTGCTCTAAATTTGTAGCCTCATCCTGTGGACTCGGCATTTTAATTCCTAGCTTTTTTTCGATGCGCTGGTGATAGGTATTCTTGGTTTGGGAAGAAAGTTTCGTATCAGAATGACGCAGCAGGATCGTCGTTGGCTGACCGCCCCATTTTTTGTATAACCTGTTCTGGGCACGTAGCCCCCACGACCGGACGAAACTCGCGAGAAAATAAGGGCCGCCACAACTGGCAATGACAGATCCAAGCGCGACAAGCAATGGGTCTTTAGAACCCATTACAACCGCAAAAAAAATAATCACAGGCGCTAGAAGAAGCAACCCAGGAAACAGCCGAGCCTTCAATTCATACGGATCGAAAAGTCGCGAGAACAGCGCAGACCAAATCATCGGGGCACCTTAAATTTACTCTCAGTAATAAATTATATAGCCTTTTACAAGGCATTTGTAACTAAAAGTTGGGCGCGAAATTTGTTCCCTTAACGAAATTGATCGCTCCAGTACTTGGGCGAAATTCTTGAGGAGTTAGCCGATCATGAACACCGGATACCGCCTCCACTCCGGCTCCCGATACCGCTCGCAGTTCGCAAAGATAAAGTCCAGCACCGCCTCCTGGTTGCCCAGCAGCGCCGCATTCTCCCGCTTCCATTCCTCGAACTTCGCCGCCAGTGCCGGCTCGTCGTTGAGCAGTTCCGCCGCGTGGTCTTCGAACACGTAATCCGAATACGCCTCTTTTTTCTCCAGCACGCTGTTGAAGAAACCCCAACGGAAGAAGCTGTCGTGGCCTTGCGGCTCGAGCGTTTCCACCGCATAGCGTGCATTGTCCTGGTCGAGCGGCACGATGAAGTCGCCGGCGCGCAGTGCTACCCGCCCGCGGCGCTTTTCCAGCACCACGTCGTCGTGGAACATGTGACCTTCGTAGGCGGTCGGGCGCGAAGTGACGGAGACGATGTGGTAATAGTCGACTTCTTCCACGCGGTCGGCTTCCACGCGCTCGAGGCGCACGCCATTCCACTGCAGGCGCTCGATCGCTTCACGCCACTGCTGCGGCACGATGTAGGCGCGCGGTGCGCGCACGGTGATATCGGCCGGGAAGCTGTTGTAGTAGGCGATGTCGCGCTCCCACGGCTTGGTCCGGTCGTAGGACAGGCGGGTGTAGGCGCCCAGCACGCTCGGCGTGTACTTCGCCTCATAGCCCTTGAAGCGGAACGAGGACGGATTGGACTCGTCCATCGCCCAGTGAATCGGCCACTCGGCACGGGTGCGCCCAAGCTGCTTGGCGGCGCGGCGCAGGGCCTGGATCTGGCCGGAGTGCTTCACGGTAAAGTCCAGCGCGGTCTCGACCAGCGCGCGCATCGACTCGTAGCGGTCCTTGAACGGCTTGAGCATGTGCGTCTCGGGCATGAAGCCGATCGTGTGGTGCAGCGCCGCGTAGCCGGTCGAGAAGCGCGCGGTTTCCAGGAATTCGGCGATGCCGTGGTCAGGACAGTCCTTGACCGGGTTCACGTAGGGGCAGGTCGGCCAGCCGCGCGCTTCCATGCCGGCATACATCGCCGGCAGCATGGTCGAGCGCAGGAAGCCGCCCAGCTCCTCGCCCAGCTTGTCGGCCTGGGTGTGGATCAAGGTCATCGTGTAGCTGTAGTCGGCGCCGTTCGAGGTATGGGTATCGACCATCACGTCCGGATCCCAGGCGGTGAACAGCTGGTTGAACACGCGCGCGGTCAGGGTGTCGCATTTGACGAAGTCGCGGTTCAGGTCCAGGTGGCGGCTGTTGCCGCGGAAGCCGAACTGCTCGGGGCCGTCCTGGTTCACGCGCGAGGTGTCGGCGCGATTCAGGCTGCCGTCCACGTTGTACAGCGGGACGAACAGGAACACGGTATTGCCCAGGCCAGCCAGGCGCTCGGGCTGGGTGCAGAAGTCGCGCACCAGTGCCATGCAGCTGTCCACGCCTTCGGGCTCGCCCGGATGGATGCCGTTGTTGTTGAAGAAGACCGGGCGGCCGGCGCGCTTGAGTTCTTCGCGGTCGAACACGCCATCGCTGGTCACCACGCCCGCATGGATCGGCACGCCGGCATCGGACACGCCCACCTGGGCAAAGTGCAGCACGCCGGGATAGCGGCGCGCCAGGTCTTCGTACCAGGCGATGCACTCAACCAGCGTGGTGGTCTGGTTCAGGTTGCCCTGTTCGTAAGGGGTCAGCAGTTCGTTTGACATGGTTTGCTTTGCGTTTGAGTTACTGAATAGTCGTCGGCACGGCCACCGGCGCGGTGAGCGGCAGCGTGATCGCCAGCACGGTCCCGCCTCCAGGGCTGGAACGCACGTCCATCACGCCGTGCACCGCATACACGCGCTCGCGCATGCCGATGATGCCGATACCTTCCGAGGCGCTGGCCGGATCGAAGCCGTTGCCGTCGTCGGCCACGACGATGCGCAGGGTCTGCGCGCCTTCGTCGAGCACCAGGCGCACCTGGGCCGACGTGGCCTGGGCGTGCTTCATGATGTTCGACAGCGCTTCCTGCACGATGCGGTAGGCCGAGATGGCCAGCTCGTTGGGCAGGCGCGAGAAGTCGCCCTCGCCGTGGAATTCGAAACTGCAGCCGGAGCCGCTGTCGTAGTGGCGCACCATCTCTTCCACGGCGCCGTGCAGGCCCAGCATGTCGAGCACTTCGGGACGCAGGCGCCGCACCAGGCGGCGGCCGTTGGCGTACAGGTCGAGCGCCAGCTTGGTGATGGCCTGCGACTTGCGCCCGATCTCGTCGATCTCCGGGCAAGGCACGGCCTTGGCGGCCAGCGCGCCGATGGCCTGCGCTTCCAGGCGCGCGGCGATCAGGGAGGCATTGAGTTCGTCGTGGATCTCGACCGCGATGCTCTTGCGCTCGTCCTCGATGATCGAGTTCACCTTCTGGATGAGTTTGCGCTTGTCGGCGTCGGCGCGCAGCGCCTCGTTGCGCGAGGCAAGCAGGTCGCGGGTGCGCTCGGCCACCTTGTTCTCGAGGTCGCGCTTGGATTCGTCCAGCGCCAGCGCCATCTCGCCGATCGATGCCTGCAATTCGCCCATCTCGCCGCCGGTGGTGACCGGCAGGTGGACGCGGAAGTCGCTGTTGCGGATGCGGCTCAGGGCGCCGATGGCTTCGCGCAGCGGCACCGTGAGCGAGCGCGCCAGCACCCAGGCCAGGATGCCGCTGACGGCCAGCGCCAGCGCGGCGATGCCGAGCTCGAACTGGAAGCGGCGGGTCTGCTTGGCCATCATGTTCGAGGGCGACATCGTCACGCGCACCCAGCCGACCACCTCGGTGGTGAGGGTCGGGGGACGCAGCAGGCTCGATGCGGAGACGTGGGGCGTGCCGTTGTCGGTGAACAGGTTGATCCACACCACCTGCTTCTTGATCGGCGCCTCGTAGTAATGCGGCTGGGCGTCGATCGCCGATTCGGAATCGACGCGCACGGCGTGCGTGCCGTCCACGCCCACCACTTCGATGCGATACAGGCTGCTGTCGGACTGCACCAGGCCGTTGATCGTCAGGCGCAGGTCGGACAGGTTGCCCGAGATGACGTTGTATTCGCTGGTCTCGGCCAGCGCGCGCGCCAGGATGCGTCCGCGCTCGGACAGTTCCTCGGCCACCTGCGAGCGGTGCGAATACCACGAGTACCACACGAAAGAGGTGAACAGGCAGGCCACAGGCAGCATGGTGATGAAGGTCATGCGCCGGCCGATGCTCCAGCCGCGCCAGAAGCGCATCGTCATGGCTTGGGCGCCACCGGGGCCAAGGGGGCGGCAAGCGCGGGGGCAGCCGGCGCGCGGGCGAACTTGCGGGCGACGTCGGTCACGCGCACGTCGAGCGAGCGCGCCACGCCTTCGTTGACCAGGGTGCGGAAATAGCGCGGGAACTGCGGCGGGGCCAGTTCGCCCGTGGCCACGAAACTGGCCGCGATCTCTGCCACCTGGGTGTTGATATCCTCGATCTCGGAATAGGTCGTGGCCAGTGCACCCACCTTCACCATGTCGGCCGAGAAGCCGATCACGCCCTGCTTGCGGCGGTAGGTCGAGAGCAGGATGTTGCGCACGTTTTCCGGGTTGTAGACGTCGCCGTCGGGCAGCGCCAGCAGCACTTCGGAGCGCGTCATGCGGTTGAGTGTGTGGTTGATGTCGTCGCCCAGCGCAAGCGGCTGCACGTCGACCTCGTTTTCCAGCGTCGGGCGCAGAAACGCGGTATCGCGCCCGAGGATGGCGCCCACGCGCACCGGCCGCCCGTACAGCAGCGCGGCCAGGCGCAACTGGTCGGCCGGCGCCGGCTCGGCATAGACGGCGGTCATGGAGGCGGCGCGGCCCGGGGCGGATTTGGTTACCGCGCGCCAGACCTGGCTCGAAGTGAAAGCCGAGATCACCACGCAGTCGCAGCGGCGCGCCACCGCGTCGCGCAAGGCCACGGGGCCGATCGCCACGTAGAGCATACGGCGGCGCTGTCCCAGTTCGGTGCGGAAGGCGGCGAAGGTGGGCACCAGGCGCTTGTACAGGTCTTCGGCGATGCGGCGCGTGACTTCGCTGTCGTCGCCGGTGACGATCTGGAAGCGGAAGCCCGTGACCTCGGCCTCCTTCGCCGCGTCCTGCTGCGGGGCGGCCTGCACCGCGCAGGCAAGCAGCGCGAGCGCGGCGCAGGCCGTGCGCAGGAGCGTCGGGAGATGCATCGGCCTTACGGTTCGATCAGGCCGTGTTTCACGGCCAGCAGGGTGATGTTGGCCTGGCGGTGCACGCCCAGCTTTTCCTTGATCGACTGGCTGATGTTGCTGATGGTCTTGGTCGACAAATCGAGCTTCTCGGCGATTTCGGCATTGGTCATGCCCTCGGCCATCAGCTTGAAGATCTCGAGCCCGCGTTCGTCCAATTGCGATTGCGGCGTGACGTCGCCGCGCACCGCCATGCTGGCCAGGCGCGAGGCGATCTGCGGCAGGAAGTACAGCTTGCCGTCGTGGGCGTGGCGCACCGCGGTGACCAGGTCGGACGGGTCGCAATCTTTCGTGACGAAAGCGTGCGCGCCCATGCGGTAGGTTTCCTTGATCAGGCTGTCCTGGTCGAACTGGCTCAGGAAGATGATCTTGGCGCGCGGGTCGTCCTTCAGGATGCTTTGCGCGGCATCGAGGCCGGTGAGCTCGGTCCCGAAACGCATGTCGAGGATGACCACGTCGGGCTGCTGCGACGCGTACAGCGCCACCGCCTCGCTCGGGGTCTTGGCCTGGCCCACCACCTGCATGCCCGCCGCTTCCAGCGACATGGCAAAGCCGGTCATGACGATCGGATGGTCGTCGGCCAGCATCACGCGGATCGGTTTTTTCTGTTCGGACACCACTTTTGCTCCTGTCTTGAGACCCGCTTACATTCGCTTACCAAGTTCTGGCACCTATGTGTGCCAACTGACGGAAAGGGTGCGGGCAATAGGAGGATTATTCCATACAACGCGTCACGATGCGAGTGCCCATGTTTCCTGCTGCCCGCGCACTCGGTCGCTTACATATGGAATCAAAATTACTACGAAATCGCTTTACATATTGCTAGGCTCTAGCATATATTGGTTCCATCATCTGTTCGATGCATATCTTTCCTGAAGCAAAAAGTTCTGCGACCCTGTCGCCGGACGACAAGAAAAGGAGATCGCCATGCACTTCTCGCAAATCAATGATGCCCCCGGCGGCAAGGCCGGCAAGTTCGCGCTGGTTGCCGGCCTGCACGCCCTGGTCGCCATCGGGATGGTCAACATGATGAACACCAAGACCATCAGCCTGCCCAAGCTGATCGACGACAAGATCGTCTGGATGCAGCCCGAGATCCCGCCGCCACCGCCGCCGGAACCGCCGCAGCCGCAGCAGCGCGTCTCCAAGCCCGACATCGTGGTGCCGAAAACCGAAGTCGAGGTGCCGCCGCCGCCGATGGAAGACCAGGTCAGGGCCAGCACCGAGCCCGATCCGGCGCCGGAACCGGCCCTGCCTTCGCAGACCGAGGCCCCGCCCGCGCCGCCGACCACCAACAGCAATCCGGGCGAGATGCGCAGCGCCGTTCTGGCCGACGCCAATGGCTGCGCCAAGCCGGAATACCCGGTGAATGCGGCGCGCAATGGCGAGACCGGCACCGTGACGCTGGCCCTGATGGTGGGCGCCGACGGCCGGGTGCAGGGTTCGCGTGTGCAGAAATCGAGCGGCTCGCGTGACCTGGACCGCGCCGCGGTCAATGCCCTGAGCCTGTGCCAGTTCAAGCCGGCCATGAATGCCGGCGTCGCCGAAGCCGGCTGGGCGCAGATCGCCTACGTTTGGACCCTCGAGTAATCCTGACCGTTTTTCCCCTCTTCGCCCGCCCCAGCTTCCAGCCTGGCGGGCTTTTTTTCGCCCGCAGTTTCGCTATTCGCCCCGGAGGCCGCCTGCCTACCCACCCGCAGCACCGACAACAACACCAATAAATGGAGAGAGAAGATGCATACCGCTGGATCCTTGAGGGCGCCGCCGCGCGCCCTCGGCCTGGCCGCGCTGGCGGCCGCCTGCCTGACCCTGATCGCCCTGGCCTGGCTGGCCATCGCCCCCGCCACGCCGCCAATCCCGCCTGCCCCCGCGCCCCACCTCGAGCGCATGCTGCGCCATGTGGCGGTGCTGGCAAGCGAACCGCGCCCGATCGCTACCCGCGCCAACGCCAGGGGGCGCGACTACATCCTGGGCCAGCTGCGCGGCATGGGACTGGCGCCGCTGGTCCAGAAAACCACCGTGCAGAAGTCGGTGATCCAGTACTGGGGCGGCAGGCATGTGACCGTGGGTGCGGTCCACAACATCCTCGTGCGCATTCCGGGCAGCGCAGCAGGCAGCATGCAGCGTCCGTCGCTGCTGCTCGCGGCGCACTACGACACCGGCAAGGCCACGCTGGGCGCGGCGCGCTCCGGCGCGCAGGTGGCGGCGCTGCTGGAAACGGCAAGGGTGCTGCGTGCCGGGCCCGCGCCGGCGAACGACATCGTGCTGCTGTTCGCCGATGGCCAGCAGGTCGGCGCGCTCGGCGCGCAGGGCTTCGCGCAGCAGCATCCGTGGGCGCGCCAGGTGGGACTGGCCCTGCGCTTCGACAGCGCGGGCAGCAGCGGGCCGCCGGTCTTGTATGACGCTGCCGGCGCCGGCAGCGCCGTCCTGCGCGGCGTCGCCACGGCGCTGCCTGGTCTCGCAGGTTCCTCCTTGACGGCGGGGCTGGCCAGGCTGCTGCCCGACAGGCTGCGCATCGGGCCACTCGCCGACATGGATGCCCCGGTCCTGCTGTTCGCGAATACCGGCAAGCGCTTCGATGCCGAAGGCGTGCTCGATACGCCGCAGCGCCTGGACCCGGCCATGCCGGCGCAGCTGGGCGACACCATGCTGCGCCTGGCGCGCCAGTTCGGCGACGCACCGCTGGCGCGCGGGACGCACGGCGCGCACAGCTATTTCGCCCTGCCGCTGGTGGGCAGCGTCCAGCATCCGGCGCTGCTGTCCTGGGCACTGGCGGCGCTGTGCTGCCTGATGCTGGTGCGCGGCTACCGCAGCGCGCTGGCGGAGTCGGACACCACCGTCGCGCCACTGGTGCAGGGCTTCTTCGGCATCGCGCTGGTGCTGCTGGCGGCGCGCATGGGCCTGTGGGAGCGGCGCGATGAAGTGGCCGCGCTGACCCAGGCGGCCAGCATCGAGCCGGTGCTGGTGTTCGCGGTCATGTGCGGCTGCCTGTTCATCGGCGCGCTCTATTTGCTGCGCTGGGCGGCCGGCGGCGTGCCGGTCTTCCTCGGGGCGATGGCCTGGGTCACAGCGGTCCTGGCAGCAGTGCTGCTGGTGGCGCCCGCCGTGGCCTATGTGCTGGCCTGGCCGCTGGCGGCGGCGCTCGGCGCCTTCACGGCGCTGCGGGCTGTCCGCGGCTCGTGGACACGCCTCGCGGTGGTCGCCGCCGGGCTGACCCCGGCGCTGGTGCTGTTCCTGCCCGCCATCAACGATGCCTGGACCGCGCAGGCGCCGCAGGGACTGTACGTGCCGGCGCTGGTGATCGCCATCCTGATGCTGCTGTTCGCGAGCATGCTCCTGCTGCTGCCGCTCGGGCGGGTCGCCGGGCCGGCGCTGGCGCTGGTGTTTGCCGGCTGCGCGGTGCTGCCGCCTTCCGTCTCCGACGCGTCGGCAGCGCCGATGCCGCAGGAACGCCCGATCATCGAGCCGAACCGGCTGGTCTATTTCAAGGACATGAACAGCTGGCGCGCCTACTGGCTGCTGCCGCCGCAGCCGCTCGACGCCTGGTCGAAGGCCTTGTTCCCGGACCTGGCCCAGCCCGCGATCCATGTGGACGTCTTCGGCTGGCACAGCCCGCGCCAGTGGTATGCGATCGCGCCGCGCGAAGACCGCATCGCCTTCCCCGAAGCCTTCCTGCTGAAGAATCCGGCCCTGGCCTGGACCAACGCGAAGCCGACGACGCGGCAGGTCGCATTCACGCTGCGCTCGAAAAACCGCGCGCCGCACATCGAGCTGTGGGCGGCCGGCACCAAACCGCTGGGCTCGACCATGAACGGACGGGTGCTCACCGCCGTTGAGGGCGGCTGGTCGATGTCGCTGTACGGGATGGAAGACCAGCTGCTGCGTTTTACCGTCAGCGCCAAGGGCGAAGACCTGCTGGCGATCGTGGTCGAGGAGCGCATGCCCGGCTTGCCGACCCACCTGCTGCCGCCCGGCGCACCGCCGCGGATGCCGGGAACGGGCATGACAATCTCCTCGGACGTGCTGCGGTTTTACTGAGCAGTTGGCATACAATGGCCCCTGCACCCGGTGCTTACCCTTCAACTTACGCAGCAGGATTCCATGCACAAGATCGTCTCTTCCGTTGTCCTCACCGCCCTCGCGGGCAGCCTGGCACTGGCCTATCCGGCCCACGCCGCGGGCGCCGCCAAGTCACACGTTGCGACCGTCAAGGAGGCGCCGCTGCGCGCCCACCTGGCTTTCCTGTCGTCCGACGCCGTCGAAGGCCGCGGCACCGGCCAGCGCGGTGGCGAACTGACCGTCACCTATCTGGAAACGCAAGCCGCGGCCGCAGGCCTGAAGCCCGCCAACAACGGGAGCTTTCGCCAGCCGGTGAAGATCGCGGGCGTGCGCTCGCTGCCGCAGAAGAGCAATCTCGGCGTCTATGCCGGTGGCCAGGCGCTGCCGCTGCAATTCGGCGCCGACTGGGTCTGGGGCCCGGGCGACGCCAGGCCGGACCACACGCTCGACGCCGAGATGGTCTTCGTCGGCTACGGCATCAATGCGCCTGAAGAAGGCTGGGACGATTTCAAGGGCATGGACCTCAAGGGCAAGGTCATCGTCATGATGGTGAACGACCCGGCGCCGACCGCGAGCGAGCCAAAGCGCTTCAACGGCGCCGGCCTCACCTACTACGGCCGCTGGACCTATAAACTCGAAGAAGCCGCGCGCCAGGGCGCCGCGGGCGTGCTGCTGATCCACACCGACGCATCGGCCTCCTATGGCTGGAGCGTGGTGCAGAACAGCTGGGCCGCGGCCGAGCGCTTCCAGCTGGCCGAGGGCAAGCTGGGCACCGGCCTGCAGGGCTGGATGACCGACGCCACCGCGCGCAAGCTGTTCGCCGCCGGCGGCCAGGACCTCGACAAATTGCGCTCGGCCGCCGAAGACAAGGCGTTCAAGCCGGTCGTGTTGAACGCCCGCGTCAAGGGCGAGGCGCGCGCCGAAGTGCGCACGCTGAACGAATTCAACGTGGCCGGCATCGTGCCGGGGACCGATCCGAAGCTCAAGGACGAAGTCGTGGTCTACAGCGCGCACTGGGACCACATGGGCAAGCAGGGTAACGAAGGCGACACCATCTTCAACGGCGCCGTCGACAATGCTTCGGGCACCGCCGCGCTGCTGGCGATGGCCGCCGAAGCCGTGCTCAACCCGGCCAAGCGCAGCCAGATGTTCCTGTGGGTCGCGGCCGAAGAACAGGGCCTGCTGGGCAGCGCCGCCTACGCCACCAAGCCGCTGTGGCCGATCGAAAAGACCGTCGCCAACCTGAACCTGGACAGCCTGAACTTCGTGGGCCTGGTCAAGGACGTCAGCACCCCGGGCAGCGAGCGCACCGACCTGGGCGCGATGGCCGCAAGCACCGCCAAGCGCATGGGCATGCAGATCGCCGCAGCCAAGCCGGACCTCGCAGGCGGCTACTTCCGCAGCGACCACTTCAGCTTCGCCAAGGCCGGCGTGCCGGCGTTCTCGGTGGGCGCGGGCCACGGCTGGGTGAAGGACGTGGAAGCGAGCGATGCCAAGCAGAAGGCCTATCGCGCGCGCTACCACCAGGTGTCGGATGAATACGATCCGAACTGGGACCTGTCGGGCATGGTGCAGCAGGCGCAGTTCACGCTGAACCTGGGCCGCATGGTGGCCGATTCGCCGAAGGCGCCAATGTGGAAGGCGGGCGATCCGTTCGGCAAGGCGCGCACCGCGGCGAAGTAAATCCGCTTTTCGTAGGGTGGGCGGATCTTCCGCCCGCGCGTTCAACCGGCGCATGAATGGACGTCGCGTAGGACCATGTCATGGTTGAACGCGCGGGCGGCCCACCCGACGCGGGGTGTTCACCGCGACGGGTAGAGCCGCCCACCCTACGGTGAAATTTTATTTCACTTACTGAATCACCCCACACGCCATCCGCGCACCCCCGCCACCCAGCGGCGCCGGATGATCGGCATGGTTATCCCCACCCGCATGCACCATCAGGGCCTTGCCCTTGACGTCCGCCATCTTCAGCCGCGGCGCCAGCACCGGGTTGCTTGAGGCCCCCTTCGCATCGACGCTCAAGGCCGGCAAATCGCCCAAGTGACCCTCGCCCCATGGCAGGCCGTGCTTGCCGGTCTTGGCGGGATCGAGGTGGCCGCCGGCGGCGCCTGCCGCTACCGTTTTCCCATCCTTCTGGTTAGGGCCGCAGCTGCCGTTTTCGTGCACGTGGAAGCCGTGCAGGCCGGCGGGCAGGCCGGTCAACGCGGGCGTGAACACCAGGCCGTGCGGCGTCTCGCTGACGGTGACGCTGCCTACACTGGCGCCCTCGCCCTTCTCGGTCGCCATCTTCATGGTGACCTTCACATCGGCAGCATTGACGGCGGCGCAGCTCGCGCCCAACAGGGCAGCACAGATCCAGCGAATCTTCATGACAAGCTCCTTTTGTTTGGTTGAAGTGACAGGTACGCGTCCAAGTGTAGGCCATCCTGGAATTGGGGCTGTTCCGGAACAGCCGGGATCTCAGGCAGCTTCGGCGACGTCCGGCTCGGCCTTGAGCCCATCGGCAGCCTGCGCGCATTGCGGCAGCTGCGCCAGGATGTCGGCCAGCGCGCGGAACTCCACCGGCTTCACCAGGTGATAGTCGAAGCCGGCCGCTTTTGAAAGGTCGCGGTCGCGCTCCTGCCCGTAGCCGGTCAGCGCGATGAACACCGCCTTGGGATGCTCGCGGCGCAGGCGGCGCGCCAGTTCGTAGCCGGTCATGTCGGGCAGGCCGATGTCGAGGATGAAGGCGTGGGTATGCGCGATCTCGTTTGAAGCCAGCGTGCGTGCGCCGTCCTCGAACACGTTCACGCTATGGCCCTGTGCGCGCAGCAGCACCGCCAGCGATTGGGCCGCATCGGCATTGTCGTCGACGATGGTCAAGGTGCATGGCGCCACGTTGCGCGCCGCCGCATGCAGGTGCGCGGGGCCAGGCAGGCCCGCCGCATCGACCAGCGGCAGCAGCACCGACACCGAAGTGCCCAGGTTCAGGCCATCGCTGTGCGCCTCGACCTGGCCGCCGTGCATCTGGACGATGCTCTTGACCAGCGCCAGGCCGATACCGAGGCCGCCCTGCGAGCGGTCCGGCGTGCGCTCGGCCTGCGTGAACAGGTCGAACACGTGCGGCAGCAGCTTGGCGTCCATGCCGCTGCCGTTGTCGATCACGGTCATGCGCGCCGCATCGAGCCCGGCTTCCAGGCGGAGCAGGATGCGGCCCTGCGGCGGCGTGTACTTGGCCGCGTTGTTGAGCAGGTTAACCAGCACCTGCACCAGGCGCGTGCGGTCGCCCGCCACCACCACCGGCAGCGCCGGCGCTTCCACCGTCAGCAGATGTTCGCGCGCCTCGATGTGCGGGCGCGCCTGTTCGACGGCGGCGCGCAGCACCGCGTCCAGTTCGAGCGGCTCGGTTTCGAGCTTGACCAGGCCGCGCGTCACGCGCGAGACGTCCAGCAAATCGTCGACCAGCTCGGTCATGTGGCGCACCTGGCGCGAGATGATGTTGCTGGCCTTGAGCCGCAGGTTCTCGTCCACGGTCGGCATCCTGAGCAGCTGCGCCGCATTCGTGATCGGCGCCAGCGGGTTGCGCAGTTCGTGCGCCAGCATGGCCAGGAACTCGTCCTTCATCTTGCTGTGGCGCTCGGCCTCGGCGCGTGCGGCGCGCTCGCTGGCGAGCAGTCCTTCGCGTTCCTTCGCCGCGCGCTGGGCCAGCTCGTACAGGCGCGCATTGTCGATGGCCACCGCGGCCTGCGACACGAAGCCGGTGATGAGCTGCTCGGTGCGTTCGTCGAATACATGCGTGCGCGAGTGGCCGAAGAACAGCCCGCCCAGCACCTCGCCCGAGCGCGAATACACCGAGGCCGCCAGGTAGCTGCGCACCGGCAGGTGCCCTTTCGGCATGCCGTGGTGCGGGCCCATCCTGCCGTAGCGCGGATCCTTGGTGATGTCGTCGCTGCGGATCGGCGCCGCGCCGTGAAAAGTGGGGCCGAAGATCGAGGTCGGGCGCGGATGGCCCAGGTGGGCAAAGGCCTCGCGCGGCGCGCCGCTGAGCGTGTAGAGCAAATAGGCGTCGCCGTTGTCGTCCTTGCCGTTATAGAAGAAGGAGCCGAATTCGGCGCCGGTCAGTTCGGTGGCGGCGTCGGTGATCGACTGCAGCAGGGTGTCGATGTCGAGCGTCGATGCCAGCGCCTTGCCGGCGCGGTTGAGCAGCTCGAGCATGCGCGTCTCTTCGCGCAGCGCCTCCTCGGCGCGAATGCGGCGCAGCGCTTCCCAGGTGCGGCGCGCCAGGTCTTCGGCCAGCGTACGCTCATCAATGGTCCAGCGGTAGGCGTGGTCCTTGTACAGGAAGCCGGCGCCATGCAGGCGGTGGCCGTCCTTGAGGGGAATGACGATGACGGAATGGATGCCGAGCGCCAGGCAAGGCGCGGCGACCGGCGCGCATTCCGGGTCGGTCTCGACGTCGTTGATGCAGATGGTGGTGCCGGCGCGCAGCTGCTCGAGCTGTGCGGGCGAGAGCATATCCAGCGGCAGCGTGCCGTGGGCGCCTCCCGTCTCGACGCCGTCCATCCATTCTTCCTTGACCGCGAAGCTGCGCTGCGCTTCGTCGAGTTCGACGTAGGCGACTTTCGAGCCGGTGAAGTATTCGCTGGTCAGGCGAATGGTGGCCTTGAGCATCGGGCCGAATTCGGTCTCGCGGCGCAGGGTGTCGGCCAGCTTGAGCTGGTAGGCCTGGCGGCGCTCGCCCATGACGGCCTTGGTGGTTTCCACGCAGGTGACGAAGATGCCTTCGATCGCGCCGGACGCGCCGTAGATCGGGCTATACGAGTGGCTGAAATAGCAGCTCTCGGCGAAGCCATTGCGGTTGAGCGTGATCTGGAACTCGTCGTCGGCGAAGGTGGCGCCCTGGCGCACCTGGTCCCATAGCGGCGCGATGGTGGGCCAGGCCTCGGACCAGGTGACGCGCGTGTCCACGCCCAATGCGTTTTCTGCTTTCGCACCCAGAATGGGGAGATAGGCGTCGTTGAAGAATTGGGTGTACGAATCGCCCCAGGCGAGATAGGCCGGCATGCGCAGGTCGAGCACGGTGCGCACCGCATGCTTCAGGCTTTGCGGCCAGCCGGCGACCGGGCCGACGGCGGTGGTCTCCCAGGGGAAGGCGCGCATCTGGCGTTCCATGTCCGAGATGCGGCTGTCCGGCATGGCAGGCGCGCGCGGGGCGTCCGGGGTCGCGTCAAAAGGCCAGGGCATATATTGCTCGGTGGGTAGGGAATGTGAAAATAACGATAACTTAGCAGCGGATCATAGCAGTCATTCCGCAGGATGGGCGTACGGGTGGGTTAAGTGGCAAACATGGCGCCGGCGTACTGCTTTCGACGTGCTTGGCGACCGCCGGGTTTGAAGCAGCGCCAATACTGCCAGCCGAATTTCCTCAAGAATGAGGGCTTGCGAATACGGGATTCCCGGCTCCACCGAAGCGGAGCCTGGACTGAGTGGGAAGCGGCTCCTTACCCGCTCTCTAGCAAAAACGGCATCCTTCGAGGATGCCGTTTTCATGAGCGGCCATCAGCGACGGTCATGCGCCGTCATGCTGCAGGCTGGCTGGAACAATGATCGTTACGACTGGCGGCGGCGCGCTGCGCCCATGCCCAGCAGGGCCAGGCCCACCAGGGCCAGCGATGCCGGCTCGGGCACATCGGCAGCGGCAGCGGTGCCGTGCAGGCGGAATGCCATGTCGCCGATATTGGCTTGCTGGGTGTACACCATGTTGCTGAACTGCGCCATCGTGCCGTCGCCGCCAGGCATGCTGTACATGCCGGTCTGGGTCCAGTTAGCCGTCAACGCCGTCATGCCAATCCAATACCGGGTATTGGCGAGCATATCGAAGCCGCTGAAATCCGCGTGCAGGCGGTGCTGGCCGTCCTGGGCGCCTTCGGTGTCGATAATGGAGGTCACCGAGTTGAAGCTGGCCACCACGTCGCCGGGGATGCCGGTGCCGCTCCAGATCGTGATCTGCACGTCGTCGCCGATGGAACCGAAGAAATCGCTGCTGTAGATGTCCATCCCGTCGATGCGCGTCGTTTTATCGAACGACACCTGTTCGGCAAAGTGCTGGTATTGGAGAATGTTAGTCCAGCGGTCACCCGATGCATTATCCGTGGTAGCAAGCGGGCTGTAGTCCCAGACGATCGAGGCAAAACTTGGACTTGCCGCGAAAGCGAACACGACGCCGGCTGCAACTTTGGACAGGTTTTTGAAGGACATGCTTGGACCCTGGTGAATGAACTATTTTGGTTTACGAATGATTTATTTTAAGCAATTTTTATGCCATATTTTTCTTCTAGGAATTTTTACTTAGCAAACAAAGGCTTAAGCCGGCAACTGTGCTTCATGATCCGGACCACACATCGAAATGTGGTTCGATTGTAAAGATTTCCGACAGACAAAACAGCATCCAATCGGGATAGGGGCGGCCAGTTATCCAGCCGGTCCCCTCCCACACCACCCGGCATGCGGGTCCGCACCGGGCGGTTCGAGTAGTTGAGGTCAAGTGAGTCGAGGCATGCCAAGGCG